>NZ_OY759862.1:0-300000 GCF_963662805.1 uncultured Cohaesibacter sp. | reverse complement strand
CGGAGAGAGCAAGAGCACCTTTCCCAATGGCTTTCTGGCCGGGCGAGGCGCTGCGATGGAAGACCTCCACAAGGTCTTCATGGGACAGATGGCACAGATGCGCCTGATGGAAGAGGCCAAGCGTGCAACCGGCCTCAGCAATCAGCAGCTTTCGAGCCTATTCCCGATGCTGACAACCTATGGATTGCTCCCTCTTTCGCCACAGATGCTGACACCGGCGCTTGATGACCCCGCCGGATGGGTCAACTATTGGGGCGAGCTTGGCCGTCGCTCTTTCCGCGAGGCAAAGCGTGATTTCGGCTCCATGCCCAGTCCACTCAACGCGGCCTTTGAGGGACTGCTCGCCGGTCTTTATCCCGACAGCACCCCCGCCACCGCCCCTCAGCCGGATCCGGCCAAGGAGGTGCGCGACGCAAGCCTTGAATTGCAGGCGCAGTATCTGAAGGGCTTGACCAGCCTGTTCGAGCATTATCAGCCCAAGATGTCCGGCACCTGAACGCTGACTGAGACCCACCCGATTTTTGACAAAAAAAGACCCGCCCCAGGCACATCCCCTGTGAGGCGGGTCAAGGAATGGGGATCTCAAGGTTGATCCCCGGCTGCTTAACAAAAAAGTCCCTTGAAGCCCTCCCTGCCGGTGCAGGAACCGGGCTGATGGGCAAATAGAGAGCGAGTCATGCTCCAAGGGACAAGCCTTGAAGGGAACCGCCAGAGCCTTTTGGGCGGTTCCCAAGGTCAGAACTGCGCGACCAGACTGGACTTGGCGCGCGGTGATGTGCGTTATTCAGCTGCGATGCACTCGGGCACGCTCTGGCCAGTGCGGCCTGCCACATAGGGTTGCTCGGGCAACGGACGCGGCCAACGGGCGAGAGCTTCCAGCTCGCTTGCATGCACGCGGCGGCGTGCGTCAAACGGGTCAATCAGAAACGGATCGCTGCGCATGGGCACGGCGCTGGCGCTGATGATGTCGCCACGGGTGAGACCGATATCTGCAAGGGTCCGTTCGTCGAGCTCATTGAGCTTGTTCAGAGCGGCACGGTTGCGAGCGACTGTGGCAATGGTTGATGCGAGGCGGCGGAGGCCGCGTGCACTGAAAGACAGGGTCTTGATGAAACCGGCTGTCAGCATGGGTCTTCTCCTGGTTGTCGAGATCAAGCCACTGTCCTGCAGCTGTGATCGGTTACGTTTGAAAGGTTCGGGCTTGCCGTGACCGGCGATGGACCTGAACCGTCCGCCCCGCCCTGCTGCCTTTGCTTGAGAAGCCAATCATGCCAATCGGCGATGCTTCTTCTGGCGACAGGACGCACACCCCTGTTTGTCAAATGGATGCTGGAGAAACGAAGGTTTGAAGGCTTTCAGACCGACGTTCCGAACAGGGTCCCTTGGTGGGTGTTGACCTTAATATCGTGGATATTGTTCGATAAATCCAACGAATGTTTTTTATAGAAATGATCGGAATTTGTGATAGATTGGCATCAGGGACAAATTGACACGCGCCTACGGCCTATCCTGAACCCTGAGTTTACTATCTGAATAGATTGGGAAAATTGTGAACGCTCTGCTGGATCTTGACCAACTTCGCACATTTATCGCCATCGCTGAGACTGGTAGCTTTACCAAGGCGGCGGAGCAGGTGAACAAGACCCAATCCGCTGTTTCGATGCAGATGCGCAGACTGGAAGAACGGGTCGGGCAGCCGATTTTTGTTCGCGATGGACGCCAGAGTCGCGTCACCGATGCGGGGGTTCGCCTGCTTGATTTTGCCCGCCGGATGCTATCATTGAATGCAGAAACAATCGCCGCCTTTTCGTCCGACGCGATGTCCGGCAAGGTACGGCTTGGTCTGCCCGACGATTATGCCCCTCGCCTGCTGCCGACGGTTCTTGCCAGCTTTGCCACCACCCATCCCAACATTGAGATCGAGGTTGTCTGTGAGCAGAGTTCGTGCATCTATCGGCGCATTCAGGATGGCCGGCTGGATCTGGGCATCGTAACCCATGGCGACTCGATTGCCGAACGCAACGGCCGGATCATTCGGTCCGAGCCCTTGCTCTGGGTCTCTTCGGCCCATCACTCGGTGCATTGCCAGACGACCATTCCGCTGGCGCTCGGCACCAAGACCTGTTCCTGGCGCCAGAGGGCTACGGCTGCCCTGTCACGGGTCGAGCGGAAGTATCGCATTGCCTATGTCAGTTCATCTGCTGCGGCTGCAACCGGTGCGGTCATGGCCGGGCTGGCGGTCGCCGTTTTGCCCGAAAGTGCCCTGACCGCAGACATGCGCGTGCTCGGCGCACGGGAGGGTTTCCCGGAACTGCCCAATTGCGACATCGCGCTCATCCGTTCGGAAGCGGCTCGGGAACGGATCCACAATGCTCTTGCGGCGCACATCGTCAACGCGCTCGACAACGTCTCCGGCAGCAACCTTGCGGCAGAGTAGACTTCGACTCTTAAGACCGAGCATCCGTCGACGCCAGAGCTATATCTGCGTTCGTTTACGCCTCGGCGGGAAGCTGGTGACAAAGTCGGGATCCTCGATCCCGATGTGCCGCGCCACTTCCGGCAGTCGGTTCCAGATCTCATCATAGCGAAGGCAGAGCACATCGTCTCCTTTGTCCATTTCACTCTGCCATGCCCGACGTTGCTCCCTGATGGCCTGCTTGTAAGACTGCAGAGCTTTTTTCCCTGAGGAAATGGTCGCCAGAGGACAGGCAAGCTTGGCAGCCTGAAATTCGAGCCATCCACGGCGAAGGATGCTCGCGGAAGCCTCCTCTTGTGAGCCATAGACGAAAACCGTTGTCTGAGGTTTCTGCCTTGGTGCCCATCTGGGTGGCCGTGGCAGGTGCTTGAGACCATCCCTGTCATGAGGATCATTGATCCGCTTGTACCGAGCCACCTGTGCCATGAGCATCGATGTGGCCACACCACCGGGAGAGACGATCAGGACATCCAGGTCGTCAGGCACGACAGGCAGCATGACTTTGCGCAGGCAAGCCTTGATGAATAATTTGATTGTCCGCTTCAGCGTTCCCGTCCCCGCTCACCCTGTTGAACTCAACAGAATGCTAGAAGACGAGTGGGAAGAGACGATGTCCGGAATGTCAGGAACCGGTGAAGCCGACATTTTCCGTGCGTATCAGAAGCAGGGATTTATTCTCAATTGCAGTCACTTGGCCCATGCGGGGCAAAATTAATTCTTTCCGCTCTGCATGACGAGAATGTTGCCCGCGATGATCGCGAGCAACCCCAGAAGCCCGGCAATCGACCACTGATAGTTCTCGAAGATCGTCGAGAGAACCAGAGCCACTATGGGAAACAGCACTGTCAGATAGCCAGCGCGCGCAGGACCGATGCTCGACAGAAGGCTCATATAGCCCCAGAAGGCGATGACAGATGCCATGACCGTCAGCCATCCCATGGCGATCCAGTATTTCGGGCTCCAGTCGAACAGGAACGGCATATCGAGAATCTGCGACAGGATGATCAGCCAGAGGGTTCCGTAGAACATGCTCCACGCATTGGCGCTGATCAGTGGCACTTCCAGCTTCTTGTTGGCGACCGAAATCATGTTGCCGGTGCAGAAACTTAGAGTCCCGGCCATCCCGAAGGCAAGGCCGATGAGAATGCCGTCATTGCCTGCATTGTCGGCAATCTGCGGCCAGAAGATGAGACCGATACCCGCAAAACCCAGCAGAGCCCCCACGGTTCCGATCCTGTTGGGCACCTGACGGAAGATGACGGCGGACATGATGATGTTGATCAGGCTGGTCAGCGAAAAGATCACCGCCATCAGACCGGACGCCATGTAGGTTGCCGCATAATAGAAGAGCACGAAGTTGCTGGAGAACATGAAGACGCCCAGCACCATGATGCGCAGATGGACACGCAGCGGAAACTTCAGCGGATATTTTCCGATAAAGGCCCATGCAAACATGATGCAAGCCGAGATCGCGAAACGATAGATGCCGGTGATAAGTGGGGGCACAATGTCGATCTGGTTGGCCATGGCGATCCAGCTCGTGCCCCAGACAATCACCATCATGCCATACAGTGCCATGTCTTTGGAGGTCATGGCACCGAACCTGCGTGGTGCCTCTCCGGAAGCTGGAGGGGTCAGGGTTGCATCGCTCATGCTAAAACTCGACTGTCAGATCGTCCCGGACCAAGGCCAGAACAGCGCTATCCGGACTGGGAAAGTGGGCACAGTCTAGCCAAAGCGATTGATATATTCCAATGACAATTTCACGTCGTCTCATCAATTCTCATGATAAGATAGAAATATTTAGAAATAAAAATCCTATGAAAAATTACGGATATATAGTGCAAACGTTCTAGTCGGTGCAAAACAGATAGACGCCCCTCATGGCAAGGTATAGGCTGACCTATAGGCATCCGTGTTTTGGAATAATCATGCCTTTTACTTATAACAACAGCAACATATTGGGAGCATACGCCATGAAATTTTGGCAGATTGTTGCCTTGGCACTGATCATTACCGGCTTCTCCATGCCTGTTCAATCAGTCAAAGCTGAAGGCTATCAGCAAGTTCCGGAATGGAATTTGCCTATCACAACCGTGCAATATTATCGTCCCTATCGCCGCCCGCCGCCCCATTATCGGCCCTATCCACCGCGGCCACCGCGCTATCGCCCGCCGATCTATGTTCCGGCACCCCCGGTCTATTATCCGCCCGCCCCCCCGCGCTATCGCCCGGCTCCGCCTCCGAGATATTGCAATTACAACGCCTGCTCTTATCGCTACAAGAGCTTCCGTGCCTCGGACTGCACCTATCAGCCCTACAATGGACCGCGGACATACTGCAGACTGTGATGAAAGGTTGAGATTGCTCAGGTATGAGGTGTCGACGGCGAAAAAGACCACCCTCGTCCTGTAGCGCCTAAAAAAGCGGCCGCCCCTGTTCCATGAGCAGGGGCGGTTTTACTTTGAAACCTTCAAACGCAATCGGAGTTTTACTTCGCGATCAAGGTGGCTGTCACACGCTCGAAATCTTTCCGGAACGTTTCTTGTGTGTCCGATCGTAACAACAAGCCCTTGCCCACGAGCGCCAACACGAACGTCAGGTCATCGGCCTTTTCCATATTGCTGGCACAACCTGTTTCAAGAAGGGTTCTGGTGACTGCCTGATAGAATTTGGCTTCGGTCGTTGAGCGTCCGCTCGCGGCCATTTCCGAGGCCCGCTCCAGCATCTCGGTTCCGTGGGGTGTGTTGTGAATGACCGGAACAAATCCTCCGATCCAGCGATCAAACGCTTCGGCAATCCGCTCCCTGACGTCAAGCTTTGGATCGCTGAGAGCTTCGAGTGCATGGGCACAGGACGCCGCAGCCGCGGTTTCTACCGCCCATTCGAAAACCCCTTCCTTAGAGCCGAATTTCTTGTAGATGGATTGGCGAGACAAATCGGCCGCCCTGGCGATATCTTCCATCGATGCCTTGCGAAAGCCGTACTGGCAAAAGATGAGCAGGATTTCCTTGACATTCATCGACGACCACCATATCTAAGGTATACACAGTTTACATATTGGATCTTTTTTGTAAACTGTGTCGATACATCTCCCAAACCTAGCCCGTCCTCCGGGCTCTTGGCAACTCTCTTCATCGGAACACAGAGAATGGCAAGCCAAATCATTTCCTCCCTCGGCGTCAAGAACTGGACGGTGGACCGCCTGCCTGAATTGCAAGCCAAACAGTTTGTCATTACGGGAGCCAACTCGGGCATCGGCTTTGAAGCTGCTCGTATGTTGGGGGAACAAGGGGCCGACCTTATCCTTGCCTGCCGTTCGCCGCAAAAGGCCGAGCAAGCCCGCCAGTCCCTTCAGGCCAGCACAAAGGGGACAATCGATCTTGTCACACTCGACCTTTCCGACGGCGCATCCATTCGCCGGGCAGCAGAGTCCGTGCGCATTCTGACAAAGAAGATCGATGGCCTCATCAACAATGCGGGCATCATGCAAACGCCGCAGCTCGAGACGGCTGACGGGTTCGAGATGCAGTTCGGCACCAACCATCTGGGGCATTTTCTCTGGACCAGCCTGCTGCTTGATTTGGTAGAGGCAGCGCAGGGGCGCGTGGTTCAGCTCTCGTCCATTGCGCACAAGCTCGGCCGGATCAACTGGAATGACCCGATGCTCTCCGGCGCCTACAATGCCTCCACCGCCTATAGTCAAAGCAAGCTGGCCAACATCATGTTCGCCTTCGAACTCGACCGTCGGCTGGCACAGGCAGGTCGTCGGGCAACCGCCTGTGCGTGTCATCCTGGCTATTCCAATACCAATCTGCAGAGCACAGGACCGACAGGGATCCTCAATCTCTTCTACAAACCCCTCAATGCCCTTTTGGCGCAACCGCAGACGATGGGAGCCGTTCCCACTGTGCTAAGTGCCGCTGGCGTAGAAGCCAAGCGCGGAGCCTATTATGGCCCGACCGGCATCTTCGACTTGCGTGGTCCGGTATCAGACAGCAGCGTTGCCGATCACGCTCGGGTTGAGGAGGACTGGAAAAGGCTTTGGGAGTTATCAGAAGACCTGGTCGGGATAGAGTTCCGGATTTGAAATTCAGTCGCTCGGCAAGACCGAGCCGTGGGGAGGGGTGAGCGGGCTGCAAGGCCCCTCACCCCATCATTCTGACCGTGCCCTTTCGATCCGGCCCGATTCTGTCGCTTCCCCTTTCAAATATCGATACCGTATTTGCTCCCCATTCGTCCCAATTGTGTCTGAGGGAAAAATTTTCCTCCTCGCGTCAATTCGCCGAAGAATTGTTCTTGCGAATTTGTCCGGTCATTTGCCCCCAAGCGGCCACCTGCGAGAGGTGTCAAATCATCTCGCGGCAGTGATCGAGCGAGACCACCTAGATCTTGAAACGCCGCCATACTGGGATATCACTTTTGGCGCCTTCTTGCGCTTGGGTGCAAAGTCCTACGAATTGCTAATTTCAAGTACTAAAAAGATTTTTTTGACGCTTGACAGCATTTTTCTCTCTATTGCCGAATTGAAACACTGCTAGCGCTTTCATCTTCTGACCCAGCGTCAGTCCGGTTCGGATGTCCCCGGTTAAAAGCCAAGTTTCTACCGCAACTTAAGCGCTGAATGACGGGAGTGTTAACAAAGTCTTACCCAGATTTGCGCGAGTACGGCTATTTCCCTGATCAATTATTTTTGAGAATAAATTTTCTCGACATTCTGAAAACCGCTTGACTGTCGGGCGGGATTGATACGTAATTGATGTATCAGGATTAAGTTTAGTGAAGTTATTTGTACGGACCTGAATAGATTGGCACTTTCTGGCTAGCATCGTTTGTTTATCCGGGTAGTTCCGATCAGGGTTCAACCAGAGTTACCATCAAGATACGGGGACGCAATTCAAGGGTTTGACCGGTCAGCAACTTTTCCAAATTGGAACCGCTTCCCAGTTTCCCGCTTGCGCTATTGCCCCCACAGACAGCCGACGGATATGAGGATCGTTCTGTCGCGCAATCGGCTTTTCCATGAAAGGACCTGAAACCAAGGCCCAACAGTTCCCACAGTTCCTGCCAAGCCCGTTTCAGTCCCGCACATATTGGCCAAACCTCGTCTGAATGGCGCCGCCCGTATCCGCTTCCGCCGTCGGCAATTTGATCGCCGGCTCATATTATCGGGAGGAGGCCCGTCATGCTTGAAAGACTAGAGAAATCCCGGATTAGTGATAATCACCGAACAACCGGCGGTCGTGATGCCCACCGCCGCCATGAACTTGGCCAGCCGGGGCTGGGCATTTCGAGTTCAATCAAGGTTGCCAAGCTTGAGGAGGATCTCGCCTGGCACCATGGAGAACATGCCCTCGAATCCTGGCAGTTTGCTACCAACCTGCACGGCATGGGAAAATCCTATTCATTCCGCGTGGACGTCATTCTGGTGAAGACCGGCAAGGGGCGCTCAGAGGCCTCTCTGGGCATCTGCCTGATGGATCTGGACACCGGCTGGATCCGTGAAGTGGACACTGTGGTGCCGTTGGAAGACCTCCATCTTGGCAGTAAGGGCCTTCGGATCCAGTCGCCGGAATTGTCCATCCGTGGCAGCAGCACCGATATTTCTATTGTTGCAGATCTGCCTGATGCTTTTGTCGAGCTTTCAGGTCTGGTGCCCAATCCCGTGTTGCTGAATAACGGTGGTGCACCATTCCAGTTTCTTGGTGCCAAACAGAAGAAATTTGCAGTCCCCGCAATGAGCGTATCGGGTGCGGTGACCCTGATGGGCATGAGACAGTCCGTGACCGGAGCGATGTGGCTGAACCGGCAATGGGGCGAATTGCCCAAACGGTTCAGTCTTGGCCGTGACCTTCGCCGTCGGCAGTGGATCAACGTCTATCCTCATCTCGACAACGGCATCAGCCTCAGCGTGACGCAGTTCTGGGACTTCGAGAAAGACCAGATCGAAACCGAATGTACCGTGATGCTGTCCGACGGAACCAATGTGGTCGAGGCGATCGAACCGCTCGAACTCTATAATTATGTCGAGAGCCGTCTCTCTGGCAAACGCTATCCGCGCCATCTGGTCCTGTCGAGCGAACCATTGGAAACCTGTCTGCAGATCAGTCTGCCTGACAAGCACCGCGAGGTGGTTTCCAAGATGGGCAAGATGACCAAGTTCGATGGCAAGATCAACGTGAGTGGTTATCTTTACGGAGAGCCCGTGCGCGGTGATGGTTTTGCTGAAATGATGGGCCGCTGGCAATAGACCGGGCGCCCCCCCCAAAAAGTCCCCCAGACACTTTCAAGGCCGCCCGAGAAGCGGCCTTTTTTGGCAGCGTGTGGGTGTCACTTCAGCCATCTGGGACGATAGAAGACAGTCCGCTCGGGCAGGAGGTCCTCATCATCGCTGCGATAGACGTCATATTCCTCGCACTGCTGTTGGTCCGCCTTGTTGGTGCCAATGGCGGTGCATTCGGCGATGAAGATTGCTCCTGATTTCAGGGTGAATTTCAGATCGTCCAAAGGCTCGTTGGGAATGGTCTCAATCTTGCCGAAATAATTCACGCCATCAATGATCACCAGATCATCGAGCGACACGCCACCGGGGTAGAACAGGAGGCTGATAGGCGTGTGGTCCGGTTTCTGCCCCTTGATTGCGGTGGGGACACAGGCCCCCATTGTCATCAGCATGAAAAGGGCAACAAGGCCCGTTGCCAGTCTGATCATCGTGGACATCCCTTCACGTGCATGGGGCGCAGGATTGCGGATCCCATCGGGCACGGTCCGAAAAGCTTAGTAAGCAAAGTCCTCAAACACCCGATCGATGTTGCCACCCCATTCGTTATTGTATCGCATGAGCAGCTGATCAGCGGGAGTGAGACCCATGGTCACGGTTTCCTCAAGGGCTGCCAGATACTGGGTTTCATCAAAGCCAGCGCCATTGAGGCGATCACGAGCGGCCAGACCCTTGCGGGAGAGTTCCACCACCTTCTTGGCAATGGCCAGAACAGTGGTGTTTCTGAATTCGGTCTTCAGTCCCTTTGTGGCAACGGCAATGCGCATGGCATCGCGCTCCTCCGCGGTCCAGTCCTTGACCAGATCCCAGGCAGCGTCGAGGGACGGCTGGTGATAGAGAAGGCCAGTCCAGAGCGCGGGCAACGCACAGATGCGGCGCCAAGGTCCACCATCTGCACCGCGCATCTCGATGTAGCGCTTGAGGCGCACTTCGGGGAATACGGTGGTCAGATGATCTTCCCAGTCCTGAAGAGTGGGTTCGGTGTCTGGCATGCCGTCCTTGCGCTTGCCGCCGAGATATTCGCGGAAAGTGAGGCCGGTCATGTCATAGTAGGTGCCCTTGCGAGTGATGAAATACATCGGCACATCCAGCACCCAGTCGACATATTGCTCGTAGCCGAAGCCTTCCTCGAAAACGAAAGGCAAGGTGCCGGTGCGGTCCGGATCGGTGTCATGCCAGATGGCACCACGCAGGGACTGATAGCCGTTTTTGTGACCATCGATGAAGGGGCTGTTGGCAAACATCGCCGTAGCAATCGGCTGCAGAGCGATGCCGACACGCATCTTCTGGACCATGTCCGCTTCGCTGGCGAAATCGAGATTGACCTGAATGGTGCAGGAGCGGAACATCATGTCGAGCCCGCGGCTGCCGACCTTGGGCATGTAATTCATCATGATGCCGTAACGGCTCTTCGGCATGATCGGCACGTCTTCGCGATGCCACTTGGGCGAGACACCAAGGCCGAGAAAACCGATGCCCAGCGGGTCGGCCACTTCGCGCAGCTGCGCCAGATGGCTATGCACCTCGCGGCAGGTCTGGTGCAGATTGTCGAGCGGAGCGCCGGACAATTCGAACTGGCCGCCGGGCTCAAGGGAAATCGCGCCGCCGTCAATGGGATCGACGAGACCGATGATCTTGCCCTTGTCTTCCACCCGCTTCCAGCCCAGAAGCCCTTCCATGCCCAGAAGCAAACGCTCAATGCCGCGCTCTCCCTCATATGGGACCGGCTCGAAGGTATCCTTGTAGAACACGAACTTCTCATGCTCGGTGCCGATGCGCCACTTGTCCTTGGGCTTCTCACCGCGAGAGATCGTCTCGATCAGGGTCTGTCGGCTATCAAGGGTCAGGGCGACTGAGGAGTCTTCGGAAGCGGCCATGAAACGGGCTCCTTGCAAATTTGGCAGGCTCGGCTGGCGATCACGAAAACGACAGCGCGCACTGACAAGTTAGGATTTCATTGGGCAGGTTGCAATGGCGGCATTGCCGATTGTTGCGGGGTTCGAGACCATATCTCCGATCATTGCAGCAAAAACAATCAAAGAAATGTGACCCTTTCCTTACCCCTCTTGCCCGAGTTCCCGGCTCTTTGGTTGACCTTTCCTTAAAAATTCTTGTTTTTCAGCCCCTTGCATCAAACCAGGAATGCCCGTTGAAAATCGGACCTCCTGCAAGTCGGCATCGTTTTACCCATATTTTTGTTGAGCCTTTTGGCGGACGTCTCTGCTAGGCGCGGTTCTGTCTGGCCTTTGCACGGCTACCCGCCCATTGGAAGAGAAGAATCCCGGCCCCGATCAACACGGCCGACATCGCCAGATTGGGCGGCAGGGCCTCACCAAGCAAGATGCGGGCGACCCCTGCCCCGACCACGGCTCCGACAAGCCCAATCTGGGAGAGATAGACTGGCCCCGCGACCTTCTGCAGGATGAAGTAGAGCAGATAGAGCAGGCTGAAGGTGGCAACCTCAAGCGCGATGAAGGGCAATGTTGCCGGTTGGAACAGGCTCGCCGGGCCGGACAGGCCTTCAAATGCCAATGCCAGCGGCAGCAGACCGCCCCCTGCAAACAGCAGCATCAAGCTCGCCAGAAACAGTGGAGCGACCCCTTGTGGCCAGCGCAGTGTGCGATAGACATTGCCCATGGCAAGGAAGACCGGCCCCGTGAGGGAGACGAGAATCCAGAAGAGAGGCGCATCACCAAGGCTCGCCTTGGAGGCAGAGAGCAGAACACCACCGGCAAGCCCGAGCAATAGGGCAAGCATGCGCCACACAGCAAAGTGCTCGACGCGCACGAGCAGTGCCATCAGATAGGTGATGAGCAGCGGGAAGAGCAAGGTCATCGAAATGAAGCCAGCCCCCACATGGCGCACGGCCAGAAAACCCACGGCGTTGGGGAGCACGAAGAGCAGGCCTGACAGCACTCCATATTCCAGCACCTGTCCACGCAACCTTGCACCCTGTCGGCGGAGAAAACTTGTAACGAATAAAACCGAACCGGCCATCAACAAGGCCAGAGACAGAAAGCTCAGCGGGCTGGCCCCTGCGCGAATACCCTGTTTGCCAAGGATGACCTGCATGGCGAGCAACGTCCCGACGACCAACACCAACAGCACAGGCAAGGCCTGTTGCCGAAAGGTTTCGGTCGCGGCCTCTGCAGGAGAAGCGGCGGATGGGCTATCGGGAAGCATGCTCTGGGCAGAGACAGCGGCGGTCATGTTATCTTCAGTCATCGGCTACCCCTATCATGAAGTCTTCGCAGCGCAAAGGCGCGTTTGAACTCAGGTTCGTGGTTTTATATCTGGGATATATCTCGCCATTAATTATCTTAATGTCAAGATAATAATTGCAAAGATAAATTGATCTCAATCCTTCAAAGCCTTACAATTGATCGATAGATCGGACCACCGAATGCGGAATGGCCGCAAAGCAGGGAAGCAGGCGAGATGAAGCAGCAGCAGAAAGACCGCGCAGGGGCAGCCGCTGCTCAATGGCGGCAGGAAAAGCCGGACTGGGATCTGCTCCCGATGGAGCTTTTCGGACGGATCAGCGAAGCCAGCAACGTCATCCGCTCACGCCATATCGAGCCGCTGTTTGCAGCATTCGGATTGCAGGGCGGTGAGTTCGACGTGCTCGCCACGCTGCGGCGCTCCGGGTGCAATGAGGCTGGCCTTTATGCGCTGACGCCCTCACAGATGTATGACGCCACGATGATCTCGTCAGGGGGCATGACGAACCGCCTCGACCGGCTTGAGAAAGCAGGCCTTGTTGAGCGAATGGCCAATCCCAAGGACCGACGCGGCACCATCGTTGCACTGACAGACAAGGGTCTGGCGCTTGTCGAACAGGTAACCGAGCGGCATCTGGCCAACGAAACCCGTCTCCTCTCCGCCCTGTCACAGACGGAACAGCAGCTTCTCAACGAGCTGATGGCCAAGCTGTTGATGGGCGTCGAACAGATGGACGGACCGGACGTCTGATACGCTGTCAGGCAGCCTTAGCAGCTTTTGCAGCAAGACGCTGGGCGTGCTGCTCCCGATAGATCATGTAGAGACCGGCGGCAATTGTTACCGCAATCCCGAAACCCGCGAGCTGATTGGGCAGATCGGCAAAGATCAGCCAGCCGATCAGGGTGGCAAAGGGAATCTCGACATATTGCATCGGTGCAAGGGTTGCCGAAGGCGTGTAGCGCACGGCCATGGTCATCAAGAGGTGGCCAACTGAACCGATCACCCCTGCCCCGATCAACAAAGGCCAGCTCTCCGTTGTCGGCCAGACAGGCCTGAAGAGCGGAAAGGTCTCGGTATCAAGTAGCAGCATAGGGACAAGCAGCATCAACAGGGCCATGACGCCGGAGACGACCTGGATCGAGATCGGATCAATCTCACGGCTCATCGTCCTCGTCACCAAGATGAAAATGACGAAGGTCGCCGCCACGCCGACCGGCCAAAGTGCATTGGCCCCAACCGCAAGAAAGTTGGGCTGAACCACCATCAGTGTGCCTATGAAACCGACCAATGCGGCAGCGATCCGGTGCGGACCAACCTGCTCCCGCATAAAGACGTGACCAGCGACCAGCATCAGGATCGGATAGAGAAAGCAGATTGCGGTGGTATCGGCGAGCGCCATGTATTTGAGCCCGTAATACATGCCGATGATACCGAGAATATGCATCAGCGACCGCCAGAACAAACACCACCAAGCAGTGGCCGACAGGTTGCGAATGTGGGCAAGGCCTCCGTGCTGTCTGAGCATGACCGGTGTCATGAGCGTGATCTGGCAGAGGTAGCGCACGATCAGAATTGTGACGAACGGCATACTGTTGGTCATCAATTTCATCAGGGCATCAGAAAATGGAATGATGGCACAGAAGGACAGCATGAAGGCAATGCCAAGCAGGGGCTTGTCAGTGCCAGCCATCGAGAGAGGCGCTATCGGAGTTGTGCTGTTGTCAGTCATGGCGCGACGCTATGGAAGAAAGGGGCTGGAAACAAGTGAAAGATATTGATCAGTCAATGTGCAATTGTTGATCAATCGGCAAATTATCGCTGCCTTCTGACAGGCAAATGACGGGCCTCAACCCCCACCCTTGTGGCGCAGGAGGGTCAATCGCTCAGTGCAATCCTTGCGCCGATCCCAAGCAGCATTCCGCCAAAGGCCCGATCGATCCAGTGCATCAGACGCTTCCGGGTTTTGAGATAACGCCCGAGCGATGCCGCCGCAAAGACAAGCGACACTTCGATGATGAAGGCGATCACGATCACCACCAGACCCAGAAAGACCGTTTCTGCAAAGATCATCAGTGACGAGCGACCGGCATCATGCGCGATGAACTGGGGCAGAAAGGCCAGAAAGAACAGAGCGGCCTTGGGATTGAGAATGTCGACGAGAACGCCCTGACGATAGGCAGCAAAGGGAGAGATCCTGCGGTTACCCTCGTCAGCAGAGAAGTCCAGTGAGGACTGGCGGCTGAACAGGGCCTTGAGACCGAGCCAGACCAGATAGGCCGCGCCGACATATTTGACGATCATGAAGGCCATTGCCGAGGTGGCCAGAATGGCCGACAGGCCGAGGGCCGCCGCAAAAACATGGACGAGCGCCCCACTGCAGACACCGAGAGAGGCTGCACAACCGACCTTCCTGCCGTGACCGATGGTGCGCGAGAGCACGAATAATAGGTCGGGGCCCGGCGAGATGTTGAGCATCAGGCAGGCAATCAGAAACAGTCCCCACGCGTCAGCGGACATGATCATAGCGGCTCTCCGGAATAACAAATGCGTGATCGAAGCGGTTTTTTTTTGAACGGTCGACGGCCGAGACCACTCCTAACAAGTATCTGTCCAAAAGGCAGGTGGCAATCAGGCGGAATGGCACTCCGGCCTGAGAGCACGGTGAGCCATACCGCATTTCCTAGCACATTGCATCGTCGGGCAACATATTTTCCGGTGCTGACCTGAAGGATATTCAACATCAATTGCCAGCGAGATTGGAGTTCAGACCATGTCATACCACGATGATCAGTATCGGGATACGGAGTCCGGATTTTGGCATCCGCTCATCGGCAGGCTCATTTCAGCCTTCGTCGCCGGTGCAGCATCCCTGCTCTTTCTGCAAAGCGGCTCGATCATCGGGCCTCGCCAGTCATTTCTCGGAGGCAGTGCCCGAGCTGGTCATCTTTGTGATCATGACCGCGTTCGGTTTCGCCTTCCCGGTGATCACGGGCTTCATCTTCTTTGGCACGTTGGCTCTGCTCGCCTTGGCGCTGCTGATCCCGTGACGGCCCGGATGCGATGACGTGGCGGATAGAGTGCCGGATCACCGCAAAGTGATGCCAGCAACGAAGGGAGACTATCAAAGATACGTAGAAATATGGATAATCGACCCAACCAACCAATCAAACCGTCGGGAGCGTATCCATGAAGAGAATGAAGGCCAGTGATTTCCACCCTCGTCTGCTTGAACTTTATGACGGCTATGTCCACGGCAAGATGAGCAAACGCGATTTTCTGACAGGCGCGTCGCGCTATGTGGCGGCCGGGGGTGACGGCCATGGCGGTGCTGGAAAGCCTGCAACCCAACTATGCGCTCGCCAATCAGGTGCCTGAGGATGACGCCGACATCACTGTTTCGGACATCACCTACCAGAGCCCCGACGGGCATGGGACGATCAATGGCTATATGGCGATGCCAGCCGGAGCGAGCGGCAAACTCCCCGCCGTTCTAGTGGTGCACGAAAACCGGGGCCTCAACCCCTATATCAAGGACGTGGTGCGCCGGGTCGCAAAAGCCGGGTTCCTCGCCATGGGTCCGGACGGCCTGACGCCGCTTGGTGGCTATCCGGGCAATGATGACGACGGTCGCACCATGCAGAAGGAGCTGGACCGGGAGAAACTGATGGAGGACTTCTTCGCCGGTTTCGAACATCTCGTCGATCACGAGCAATCGACCGGCAAGGTCGGGGCGGTCGGTTTCTGTTATGGCGGCGGCGTCTGCAATGCGCTGGCGGTTGCCTATCCGAACATGGCGGCCTCTGTGCCCTTCTACGGTCGCCAGCCGGACGCTGAAGATGTGCCCAAGATCGAAGCCCCTCTGCTGCTGCACTATGGTGCTCTTGATGAACGGGTGAATGCTGGCTGGCCCGCCTATCGCGAGGCGCTCGAGAAACATGGCAAGCGTTTCGAGGCACATATCTATGAGGGCGCCAATCACGGCTTTCACAATGATACGACCCCGCGCTATGACGAGGATGCCGCCCAACTGGCGTGGGATCGCACGATTGCCTTCTTTAAGGAAAATCTCGCTTAGCCAAGCCTGAGGCGGGCCTGCGAAGCGTCAGGCCCAGTCCCCTATCACGGCCTGAATGATCGCGAGGGCCGCAACCGCCGCCGTGTCGGCCCTCAGAATGCGGGGGCCGAGCGGTATCGGGGTGACAAAAGACGAGGCACGCAGGCGCTCTCTTTCCTCGGCTGAAAAGCCCCCTTCAGGACCGATAAGCAAGGCGAGAGGCGGAACGCTTGTGCCCTCGCCCCGGATCGTGTCGAGGATAGCAAGAGGATCCTTGCCGAGCTCTTCTTCATCGCAAAAAATGATGTGACGCCCGTCTTCTCCGGCCTCCCAAGTGTCGAGCAGCTTGGGCAGCGTCACCGGTTCGGTCACATCCGGGATCGCAAGGATGCCGCATTGCTCGGCGGCCTCGATCACGTTGGATCGCATCTTGTCGAGTTTGGGATGGCGTTCCTGCGTGTGCTGGGTGAAGACCGGGCGCAACTGGCTGACGCCCATTTCGACCGCCTTTTGCGCCATATAATCGATGCGCGCTGATTTGAGCGGTGCAAAGAGATAATGCAGATCGCTTGCCACCGGCTCGGGCTGCGGGCGGGTTTGCTCGAGCGGCACAAGGACGCATTTCTTGCGCCCCATCGGTCGCACCTCGACCTTCCATTCACCATCGCGCCCGTTGAAGATGAGCATCTCGTTACCCTCTTCCATCCGCAACACGTTGAGCAGATAGTTGGCCTGAGCCCGGTCGCAGGGAATGGCGATGCGTTCCGCGATATCCTGCTCCACCCACAGACGCTGGCTCTTGAAATCATAATGGGACATGTGTCTCGCTCGGTCCTTCGAATCCGGTTTCGTCCTTTTTGCGCCGAATGGCGTCATCAGGCAAGAGGCTGTTCTTCCGGCTGTTGCCTGATGTGCCAGTTTGGACTGCCAGCGCTTGACCGGGAGGGGAAAGAAAGGCACCTATGGGGGTCAAGTCTCTTGTTACCGATTCTGACCCTTTGGGAAGCACCATGTCCGATTCCGCCCCCTCCAACGCTACCGAATTTACCGTCTCGGAGATTTCCTATGCGGTGAAGGCCTCGATCGAGGACCAGTTCGGTTATGTGCGGGTGCGCGGGGAACTCGGTCGTGTGTCGCGCCCGGCGTCCGGCCACATCTATCTCGATCTCAAGGACGAGAAATCAGTTCTGAGTGGGATCATCTGGCGCGGTCAGGCCTCCCGCCTCGCAATCAAGCCCGAACAGGGGCTGGAAGTCATAGCCACCGGCAAGCTGACCACCTTCCCCGGCCAGTCGAAATATCAGATGGTCATCGACCATATGGAGCCTGCGGGCGCCGGTGCACTGATGGCGCTGCTGGAGGAACGCAAGAAGAAGCTCGCGGCAGAAGGGCTGTTCGCTGCAGAGCGCAAGAAGCCGCTCCCCCATCTCCCAAAAGTCATCGGGGTTGTCACTTCGCCAACCGGCGCGGTGATCCGCGACATCCTGCATCGGGTACAGGACCGGTTCCCGGTGCATGTGCTTGTCTGGCCGGTGCGGGTGCAGGGCGAATCCTGCGCCGAGGAAGTCGCCGCCGGTGTACGCGGCTTCAATGCCCTGCCGGTGGACGGCCCGATCCCGCGGCCTGATCTCCTCATCGTCGCCCGTGGCGGCGGCAGCCTTGAAGACCTCTGGGGCTTCAACGAGGAAGCCCCTGCCCGTGCGGTCGCAGACAGCGAAATCCCCGTGATCTCAGCCGTTGGGCATGAGACCGACGTGACGCTGATCGATTATGTCGCCGACCTTCGCGCTCCAACGCCGACCGGTGCGGCGGAACTGGCCCTTCCGGTTCGGTCGGAGCTTGTCGCGACGCTTGGCGATCTTGGCGTCCGGCAGTATGGCGCGGTGTCTCGCATCATGGACAGGCGCCGCGCGGACCTGCGCTCGGCCTCTCGCGCCCTGCCTCAGCCACGGGACATTCTGGCGCTCGCCCGTCAGCGCTTCGACATGGCCTCTGGACGGCTCGATCAGGGACTGATCAGCCTGACGCAGGGGCGGCGCTCGCGGCTTGAGGTTGCCTCATCGCGCCTACGCCCCGGCCTTGTTGCCGACAGGATCCGCTATCAGAAGGATCGCGTCGAAGATAGAGGAAACCGGCTGCAGAAGAGCCTGATCGCCTCGACCGAAACACGGCGGGCACGGCTCGACAGTACTGCAATCCGGTTGAGGGCCGGTCTCGTCACCGAGCGTACGGGCAATCACAAGCGCCGCCTTGCGGATCTTGGGGCGCGCCTCACGAACAGTTCAATGCTAACACACCGGCAGATGCGCTCGCAGCTCGCGGCTGCCAGCCGCCTGCTCGACAGTTTGTCCTACAAGGGGGTGCTGGATCGCGGCTTCGTCATGGTGCGGGACCGAGATGGATCGCCGATCAGGCGGGCAGAACTGGTGGATCCCGGTCAGGGGCTCAGCCTTCAGTTTGCCGATGGCCGCGTCAATGCGACGGCCTCTCTCATTGATCCGTTCGTGCCGAGCGAGGAGGAAATAGCCCCCGAGGTCATGACCGGCAAGGCGCCATCGGACGATGCGTCCGAACCGGGAATCGGCATCATGGGCGCAGCAGCCATCTCGGCCGAGGATATCGAAGCCCATCTTCTATCCATCGCCGGCAAACGGGCGCGGCGGCGGGTTGTGCGACGCAAGGCAGTCGCTCCCACAGATGAAGCGTTAGCCGCGGCTGAGGACGGGGATGCCCTGACGGCAAAAAGTGAGAGCGAAGAAGAGGCGCCTGCGCTCAAGACACAAGAGGATGAAAAGCTGGTCGACGAGCTCGAACCGTCAGTTGACGTTACCGAGGAAGTCTCAACCCAGCGCCTCGAGGAAGCAACTGCCAAGCTCGCCAAGACAATCGAGCAGGAAATTCTGGCGCGCCTCAAGGAGCAGGCGAAACAGAACCGTAGCCGCAAGAAGACGGATGGTGAAGGCGGGGACGATGCGCAGGGCACCCTGTTCTAGGGTGTCCCACGAGTGTCTGTGCTGCAAAGAACGCTCTTCACAGCGAAGCGAAACGCATCAGTGTGAAAAGGCCTATTCGCCCTTCAACTGCTCGATGATGCCGGTCGCGCCGGACTTTTCGACCTGTCCGGGATTGTCTTCCAGATTGAGGTGCGTGACGACGCCATCGTCAACAATCATCGAGAAGCGGGTGCTGCGCACACCCATGCCGCCAGCCGACAGATCGATGTCGAGGCCGCAGGCGCGAATGAATTCGGCGTTGCCATCGGCTAGGAAGGTCACATGGCCCTGTCCGCCACTGGCCTTGGCCCAGGCACCCATCACGTGCACATCGTTGACCGACACCACGGCCACTTCATCAACGCCGAGGGCATGAAGGCCATCGATGGAATTGATGTAGCCGGGCAGATGGTTGTGATGGCAGGTGGGAGTGAAGGCACCGGGCACACCGAACAGCACCAGCTTGCGGCCTGTGGTCATATCCGACAGTTTCTTCTCTTCCTTGCCATCGGCACCCATCACGGCAAAGGTTGCCTCTGGTAGACGGTCTCCAACTTTAATCATTTCAGTCTCCCCTTCTTCAAAAGTTCGGATTTGGATTCGATTGAAAATGCTCTTATTTTTCAAGAACGACTGATTGCTCGACGGACTCATCGCCATTGGTCAGCGTGAAAGTCAGCCTAGCTCCCTCGCTGTTGCCATCCTTTGGCAGACCATCGAGTAACAATTCGAAACGCTGCTGATTGCCCACTTCTCCGAGTGGCTTGGTCAGCGGCAGGAGCCAATCCTCAGGCCCCTCGACAAACAGATCCTTATTGCCATAGCCATCGGGAATGCTAGTGGTGATGATCAGCCGGTCGGGTGCGTCCACATGTTTTTCCTGCTCGAGCTTGACGATCGAGAAGCCATCGCTCGGCTTTTTGGGAACGAGAACCATGTCCCGGTCGATCAGCAATTCGGAGCCGGGATCAGAATTGCTGCCTTCGGGGATGAGCAGAGAGAAATCGGCAGAGAAAGGCACGCATAATTCGGAGCAAAGCCCGAGTTGGGCGTTGAGTTTCAGCTCGATTGGCTTGGTTGGGTCTTCAGGTGTGAGCAGCAGAGGAAAGATGATGGCATCCTTGAAGCCCAGCATCTCGTCGCTGCCGACCTTATAGCGCACGGGCGTGGGCCACTTGATGTCCAGTTTTGCCACATTCTGTGACGCTGCGGCATCCAGAAATGGGGGGATGCCGGAATCGCCGGGAACTTTCCAGTAGGTTTTCCACCCTGCATCCAGAACAATTTCCAGCCCTGCCTTATATTCCTCGCCGTGCTTGCCGCCCGAGATGAGGCGCACGCGACCACCGAGGCTTTCCTGCCAGGGGGCTGTCGCGGCATGCAAGGCAGGCGTGAGAATGAGGGAAGGCAGTGTCGCGCAGACGATCGCGCGCCAGAGCAGTTTCAAATGAGATATCAATCGCTTCATTGCCGTCAAATCCAATTGCGGAAGCAAGTCTTTCCAACAAGCACGCACAGTTTCACCTTGTCAATCCCCGCCGTCTCCGGCTTTGTTGCCAAGCGGGAATGACAGACAAAGACGTCTGTTTCATGACCATAACGCAACCGAATGTTTTGATCGCCAACAATCAAGCTTCATATTTTTGTGATGATCGACCCCGCCACGACAGGCTACCATTGCGATGGATCTTTACAGTCAGGCACCGCCGCGAGTACCCTTTTAACTATGATTGATTTGGAACGACAGGATAACGAGATGAACCCCATGCCTTCCTCGCTGGAGGGGCAGTTCCTTGTTGCCATGCCAAGCCTTAAGGGGCCGCATTTCGAAAGAAGCGTTGTCTATCTGTGTTCGCATTCACAGGATGGGGCCATGGGGCTTGTGGTCAATCAGGTCTCGACCCAGATCACCTTTCCCGATTTGCTGCGGCAGGTCGACATTCTGGGCGAGAATGAAGACATGATCAATCTGCCGATGCCTGCCCGTGGGATGCATGTGCTGAACGGCGGGCCGGTCGATCAGGGACGCGGCTTTGTCCTGCACAGCTCCGACTACAAGCTTGAAAGCTCGACGCTGGCGGTCTCCGACGAGATCTGCCTGACGGCCACGGTAGAGATCCTGAGGGCACTGGCGGAAGGTCGCGGGCCGAAATCGGCTCTGCTAACGCTGGGCTATGCGGGCTGGTCACCCGGCCAGCTAGAGGAAGAATTGCAAAGCAACAGCTGGCTGACCTGCAGCGCCGACAGTTCGCTGTTGTTCGACTGCACACCGGAAGATCGCTATGAGCGTAGCCTGAAGCTGATGGGGATTGACCTGTCCATGCTGTCAAGTGAAGCCGGTCACGCCTGATCGCAGGCGCGTTTCTCTTCCCTGACTTTTTGCCAAGTTACCAAACCTGATCTGCTGTTCCCGACTGGCGCGCGAGAGATCCCGCCAGGCACAGGACCGGATCGTTGAAGAACGGTCCGGATCAGCGTTTCTTGCTGCTCATCATCGCTGTCTGGATCGCGGTTGCGATGTCCTGATCGATGTTGGACAGATCCGGCATGGCGAACGGAAGATCGTCGTCGTAATCCTTTTTCTCCTCTTTGGATAGCGGCAACGGGCGCGGCGCATCTTCTTGCTTCGGCTCGGCCTCTTCAGTCGCTGCCCCATTGGGCTTGGGCGCCAGCGGATGCGGCGGCCTGTCTTCAACTTCGGGCAAAGGCGGCAGAACCGGACCGCCCGGATGGGCCGGTGACGCGTCTACCATCTTCGCGGGCACCACTTCAGGACGCTGGAGTGGTGGCATGGGCGCGCCGGACGATTGGCTTTCTGCGCCCACTGGCGGCAGAGGCGGCATCATCTGGCCCTGCTGTCCTGCAGGAACCGGGATCACCGGTCCGCTCTGCGGCTGCGGCAAAGGTCGGCCCTGAAGCGATGAGGCCGGTTGCGGCTGCGGTGGCAGCTTTGGTCCATTGGCGCCAACGTTCGGCCCTTGCGGAGCCTGTGGGGTCTGTGAAGTTGGGGCAGGAGCGGCAGGTGCCGTGCTAAAGGCAGGCTTTTGCACGGCCGCGACCGCTGGCATCTGGGGCGCAGGTGCGCGCTGTCCCTCAGGACCCAGCGGTCTGAGTTGGGTTGGATGCGCTGGAGATGTGCCGGGCATATGCGGACGCGGTGGCAATTGGGTCTGCGGAGTATTTGGCCGAGGAACGCCCAGCCCCGGCTGCGCACCCGGAACGGGCCTCATCGCTCCGGGAGGAAGCGGGCGACCATCGGGTCCGATGACGCGTTGTGCGGGCGCACCGGGGCCGTTGACCCTGAGGTGCGGGAATGGCCGGTCCGCGCGGAGCGGTATGAGGATGCGGCCCGTTCGGCTGCGGTGCAGGTCGGTTGTCTGCCTTCGCAGCCTCGGTGCTCGCCTCTTTTTTGGCGTCGCCGGACTTTCTGCGGAAGGATTTGACGAACAGCGATGTGGTCGCCTCCATGCGCTCGCGCAAGGTCGTCTTGGGGGCCTCCTCCTCGTCGCCATCGTCCTTGATGGTGCCGAGGGGTGCTGCCGGTTTCGGCGGCTGATGCGGCCGGACTTGAGACTGAGCCGGGGTTTGAGGCTGCTGCACTCCGGGCCGCTGCGGTGTGGCCATTTTGGGCATCGGCGGAGTGGCTTGCTGCGGGCGCTCTGCTCCGGCTTCGGCGGCGGCGACACCGAGCGCATTCTGCAAATCCATCTCGAGCCCGGCCAGCACGGAGTCGGGTATCTCGACAGGTTCCTTGCCTTTTCGTGGCTCGGTTTCTTCGCGCGGCTTTTCGCTCTCGGCGCGCGCAGCATCGCGTTTCCAAAGACCATTCACGCGATCTGCCAGCCTTTCGACAGGGCTTTGAGCTGGCGCGTCTTCGTCCCGGACCGTATGAGGCTGCCGCTGTGTCTGAGGCTGGGACGTCTCGTCCTTCTCAGCGCGATCCTCGACAGGGCGCTGGCCATCCCGTTTGTCGTCGTCGGGTTTGGCTTGTGCGCTTTCGGCTGTGTTACCATGCGCCTCTGCGGGCTTACGCTCTTCGCTGATTGGTACGTTGGTTCTGGTAACAGGCTCGTCGGCGTCGGCCTCGTCCGAGTCTTCTTTGGCGAGATCGGCGGCAAGACTTGCTGCGAGCTGGTTCTCGAGCGCATCCCCGAAATCGATATCCGCGTCACCTTCGGCTTGTTTGGCAGGCGCATCTTTCTCTGTGCTACGCGAAACAGCGGTGTCGTCCGAACTCACCGGTTTGGCAAGGGAGCTGTCCGCTTTGCGAACGGCATCCCCGTCGTCTTCCGTCTCAGCCTTTGCGACCGGATGCGGTCTCGACAGAGGCTCGGGTTTGGGCAGGCTCTGGGCAGCGATCTGGCGGGCATGGGCCTGCTTGCGCTCAAGTTCCTCGATTTCCTTGCGGCGCTGTTCCTCGCGGCGCTTTCTTTCATCCTCGGCCTTGCGAGCGGCAACCTCGGCCTCGGCCTGACGGCGGCGGGCAAGGGCCTCTTCCTTAAGCTGGCGATGGTGCTCGATCTGGCTGAGCAACAGAGCGGCCGCATCGGCGGGCGCAAGCGGCTTGCCAAAGAGATAGCCCTGTCCGAGCGGGCAACCCATTTCAACAAGCTGTTCGGCGGCTTCCTCGTCCTCGATGCCTTCGGCAACCAGATTGAGCCTAAGATCATGGGCCAGCTTGACGATCGAGCGCAGGATGACCGGCGTCACGCCCCGATCATGCCCCACGAAGCTCTTGTCGATCTTCAGGGTGTCGAACGGGAAATGCTGCAGATAGGACAGCGAAGAATAGCCCGTACCGAAATCGTCGAGCGACAGGCCTGCACCCAGTTCACGCAGTTTGTCGAGCACCTGAGAGGCATATTCAGGGTTGCCCATGACAAGGCTTTCGGTCAGCTCGAGCTTGAGCGTGCCCGGATTGACATTGCAGCGAGAGAGAATGGTCTTGACGTCATTGATGAGATCATGACGCAGCAACTGCTGCGAGGAGACATTGACGCTCATGAAGAGCTCTTCCATGCCTTCCATCTTCTGCTGCCACTTGTTGAGTTGGCGCGCGGCCTGCTCCATAACATGGATGCCCATCGGCACGATAAGACCGGTACGCTCGGCGGCAGGAATGAAGTCGGAAGGCGGTACGTTGCCCCTCTGGGGATGGTTCCACCGTGCCAGTGCCTCGAAGCCCTTGATCATGCGGTCATTGAGATCGACGATAGGCTGGAAGACAACCTCGATCTCGTCCCGATCCAGCGCCGCGACCAGATCCTTGTCGAGCGAGCCGCGTCCTCGGCCCTGTTGGCGCAGGGAAGGACGGAAGGGCTCGATGCGGTCGCCGCCCATGCGCTTGGCATGATAGAGCGCCAGTTCGGAATCATTGACGACATCGCCTGCGGACTTGTGGGCCTGCACATCATGAATAGCAATGCCGATCGAGACGCCGAGGGTCAGTTCGCGCTCACCAAAGACGATGGGCACCTTGAGCACTTTCTTAACGCTGTCGGCAAAGACCGCAATCCGTTCCGGCTGCTGTTCCGAAATCAGGATGATGGCGAACTGATCACCATAGAAGCGGGCGATGGAATCCTGCGGCTTGAGCAGGCGAGACAGGCGACGGGCCACCGTGAGCAGAATGGA
Organism: uncultured Cohaesibacter sp.; assembly: GCF_963662805.1. Classification (NCBI taxonomy): domain Bacteria; kingdom Pseudomonadati; phylum Pseudomonadota; class Alphaproteobacteria; order Hyphomicrobiales; family Cohaesibacteraceae; genus Cohaesibacter; species uncultured Cohaesibacter sp. The sequence continues at coordinate 275,341 of NZ_OY759862.1, read as the reverse complement.
ATCGCCAATCGACAGGCCGTAATTGTCGTTGATGTGGCGGAAGTTGTCGATGTCGACCAGCAGTACGGCGGGCTTGGCAGCCCCTTCGGCCTGCGTGCGTACCATGGCTGCGGTCAGGCGGTCGTGGAGAAGCTCGCGGTTGGCAAGCCCGGTAAGATTGTCATGCACCGCATCGTGGAGCAGTCGCGCTTCGGCGGTGCGCTGGTCGGTGATGTCGAGCAAGGTCCCCACACAGCGCACGACTTCGCCATCCGTTCCGACGACGGGACGGGCGCGCAGCTTGAACCAGTGATAATGGCCATCTTCGGCGCGCAGGCGGAAATCCTGATTCACGCGGCCACGGCGCTGTTCGATGATCGCGTCCAGCATGGCCGAAAAGCGGTCCCGGTCGCGCGGATGCAACAGCTCAAGCCAGTCGCGGGCATGACCGCCAAGCGCGCCGCGCTTGAGGCCAAGCAACTTTTCTGCATCGCGGGAGGTATGGATCCGGTCGCGCGGCACGTCCCAGTCCCAGACCATGTCGCCGGAACCGACAATGGCAAGCGCCCGCCGCTCGCTGTCTGAGACGATACCCTGCGCAAGAATGCCGCCAGAGAAGGCATGCTGCATGATGGTGAAGCAGAACAGCAGCACGAGCAGCACGAGGCCGCCACTGAGTGCTGGCTGGACAAGGTCGTTGTCGACGATGCCGGAAACCGCGACGCCCGATGCCAACAGCCAGAACAGCAAAAGGATCCACGTCGGGATCAGCATGATCGCGCGGTCAAATCCGGTGTAGGCCAGATAGAGGATAACGGCGAAGCCCGCAACCGAGGTGACCACCATCGACAGACGCGCGATACCCGCCCCCAAGGAGGGGTCATAGAAGGCGATACCAAGCACGACGATCAGGAACACAAGCCAGATGCCGGTGGCATGGAGATAGCGAACGTGCCAGCGATGCAGGGTCAGATAGGTGAAGAGCAGAATGAGGATCGATGCCGAGAAGACGACTTCGGCCACGGCGCGCCAGATCGGCTCTGACGCAGTGGGGATATCGAACAGCCGTCCCATGAAGCCGAAATCAATGGCGAGATAGGCCAGCACCGACCAGGCAAGCAGTGCCGCCGCCGGGAACATAGCTGCACCCTTGACCACGAACAGGATGACAAGGAACAGGGCCAGCAGCCCCGCAATCCCAAGCACGATACCGCGGAAGAAGGTGTAGCTGTTGACATAGTCCTTGTAGGCGGCGGGCTCCCAGAGACTGAGCCCGGGCAAGGTTCGGTTGCTTTGCTCGCCGACGAAGGTCACGACGTTGCCGGGGTCGAGGGTGACGCGGAAAACATCGGCCTCGCTGTCGGGGATGCGCTCGGGCGCAAAGCCCTGCGAGGTGGAAATGGCCTGAACGCGCTGGGCGCCCAGATCCGGCTTCAACACACCCGATCCGGCCATCCGGAAATGGGGGCACCACGAGATAGCGGTCAATCTGGCGATCGGAATTGTTGGCAAGGGCAAAGACAAACCAGCCGGGCGGCGTTCCCTGCTGGCGGGCGCGCACTTCGATTCGGCGAACGATGCCATCGGGGCCCGGCGCGGTGGAGACCTGAATGCGGTCTCCCTCCCCTGCGTAGGTCTCGACCACGGGGGTGAGATCCAGCACCTTGATATCCGCCTTGACATCAACAGCTTCCACCGCCCAGACGACAGACGTCGTTGCCAATCCGATCAGGATCGTCAGCAGACAGGATATCAGGACGGTTACGCGATTCACCAGGGGCCCTCATCTATTCAGTATCCGTTCAGATACAGTGCATCATAGTTAAAATTTTGCTTCTCGCCACACAAGGCGAAATTCCATTCTCATGCCTTTTTCAAATGAAAAGGCTCTCTTTTGGCGTCCCCGAAACGTCAGGAATGCCTTTACGGCGAGAAACCCGCTTATCCAAGACGTTTCTCCAATTAAGGTTTACCGGATTCGGGTCGCGTGCTGCCACTCAAAAGGAACAGGAGAACTGCTTATTCGAACCGTGCAGGCCGTGCGTTGAGATCCTTTGTCCGACTGCGCGGATCCTTTCTTGTAGAGGAAGGCGTTCGCCCTTCCCCGTCGTGCAGCCGCTATCTGTTGTGACAGTCCCCGAGATGGATCGGCTGGCTTTTCAGATCCGATCTGAGAAGCGAGAAAAGCAGGTGATCTTCCCATCGTCCGTTGATGCAAAGATAGCTGCGTGCTTTTCCTTCCAACCTGAACCCCTGCTTCACCAAAACAGCCATCGAAGCATGATTGATCGGCAGGCAGGCAGCCTCCACACGGTGGAGCCCCTCAAAATCAAACAAATAGGGCAACAACAAGGCCAAGGCCCTGCCCATATGCCCCTGTGCTGCATGATCTTCTCCCATCCAGTAGCCGATGGAAGCGGACTGGCAAATGCCGCGTCGAATGTTCGAGACATTGACACCGCCAAGAAGCTGATCGTTGGAGCGATTGAAGATCAGGAAGGGCAAGGCCCGTCCAATGCGGCGATCACGACGATATTGTTCAAGACGCCGCCGGAAGCCCTGAGGGGTGAGGTCGTCGCTCGGCCAGATCGGCTCCCATGGCCGAAGGAAGTCCGCACTGGCGGCGCGAAGATGCGCCCACTGGACATAATCGGTTTTCACCGGGGCGCGAAGATAGAGCTCCTCACCGCCCAAGGGGTCGCCAATTGCAGGAATGGTTGTTCCGCCCCTTGTAAGGCGGCCGACGGAGAAGGAATAGCCTTGAGACGCCCACCAGCCGGATGCGCTCTGGTCGGTCGGTTGATGTGGGGAGGAGGGGGTGAGGTCTTCGAGGGATGCGGTCCGCAAACGCATGACTTTGCCTTTCACTGCATGACGCAAGAAGGACATCCACATACTGCCGTTTCTGGCCTGTTCTCCGGCCATCGCAACAACTCCCGATCTTGAGGATGCAGGATCGGACCTTGCCATGCCCATAGGCACAAACAACAGGTCGGCCTGCCCGTCCAAGTGGATCAGCGGGACAGATGCCCGGACCCGACTCCCCGTTCGGACCCATATTACTCAATCAACCCGTCTTCAGATAGTCACAAACGGACACGGGCTGAAAATTCTGACATCGCTCAAATCATCTCCTCACAATGATTTTTAGCGATTTTTCGACCAGCGGTCGATTGGCTGCCTTACTCTTTGCGGCGGCAGCCTTTCTGGTTATTTTCTGGCCGTTTTCCGGCCTTTTTCGATCCTTTTTGGGGGGCATTGAGCCAAGCTCGAGAGCCAAGTGCTCATCTTGCCGTTTCTGTCAAGCCCTCATGAATGCTATTGGTTCAGAGCCCAGCCCCGATCACCTTGATCTGATCCTCGTTCGTTGACGAAGCGCAGCCCAGACGGCTGGAAATTTCGTCGACCCACATCAGATTCTCAACCGGTCCGACTGACGCCAGCGAGGGAGGCGAGCCAGTGATCAGATTGCATGCCAGAGAGCGCACATCCTCGACCGTGATGTTGGCGACGGAGTCAATCATTTCCTCCAGAGATTTGGGATGACCGAACAGCAGCTTCTGACGGGCGAGCTGACCGGCGCGTGCCGAGGGGCTTTCCATGCCCATCAACAGACCGGCCTTGATCTGGGCACGGGCACGGTTGAGCTCCGTTTCGGTCAGATCCTCGGCAGCCCGAGCGAGCTCACCGACGATGACCGGCATCAGTTCCTCGAGATTGCCCGCCCCAGTGGCGGCGTGAATGCCAAACAGGCCCGTGTCGACAAATCCCCAATGGAAGGCATAAACCGAGTAACAGAGACCGCGTTTTTCACGCACTTCCTGAAACAGTCGCGAGGACATGCCACCGCCAAGCATCGAAGCGAGGATCTGGGCGGTGTAGAAATCCTTGCTCTTGTAGGAACATCCCTCGAAGCCGAGCACCACCTGGGCTTCCATCAGATCCTTCTGCAGATCGCGGCTCTCGCCTCCCAGATAGGTCGCGGGCACGGGTTCGGGGCTTTCCATGGCGTCAAAGCCGGAAAAGGCCTGTTTGCCCAGCGCGACCAGATCATCGTGCTTGACCGCTCCTGCGGCCGACAGGATCATCGATGGGCCACGATAATGGGTTCCCATATAATCGTAGAGGTCGGAGCGATGGAAATCGCTGACCGTGTCAGGGGTGCCAAGAATGGTGCGCCCGAGAGGCTGCCCGGGAAAGGCCAGCTCCAGCAGGTGATCAAAGACCCGATCCTCCGGCATATCGTGGGTCGCGCCAATCTCCTGCAGGATGACATGCTTTTCGCGGCGCAATTCCTCTGCATCGAAGGTGGAGTTGGCGAGGATATCGCCCAGAATGTCGATGGCGAGCGGAGAGATCCTCTTCGAGAGATACGGGCATAGTAGGAGGTGTGCTCGAGTGCCCGTCGATGCGTTGACCTCGCCGCCGACGGCCTCGATTTCCTCGACGATCGACGCGGCGGAGCGGTTCTTCGTTCCCTTGAAAGCCATGTGCTCGAGCAAATGGGAAATGCCGTGCTGCCCCGCCTTTTCATGCCGCGACCCTGCCGAAACCCAAACGCCAACGGCGCTGCTCTTCAAATGGGACATTTCATCGGACAGAACGGTCAAGCCGTTGGCCAGCCGGGACATATTTACGGTCAAACTCTCACTCCCATTCACTCATCTTGTGCTGCGTCATTCCCCAGACTGTTTTAAATATCAGCACTTTTCGGGCTCACACTCAATCCCGATTTTCGACAGCCCTCGCATGAGAAAGGATAAAGGCTTCGACCGCATCGACGCTATTGTCGATCACGGTGAGCTTTTCCGCGCGCTCCAACAGGTCGGACAACCAGTCGGGCAAGGCTGGATAATTGCCAGAGGCCGCTTCCACTGCACTGCCGGGGAATTTCGCCGGATGAGCCGTCGAAAGCACGATCATCGGAATGAGAGGCACATCAACTTCGCTCGCCCTCTTCTTCCTCGTCAGTCGGCTCTTCAGAGACCGACAGCTTGCGGGCGACATGGACGCCAACGGCGGAATGCGGATCGAGCAGATAGCCTGATGCCTTGAAGGACATGCTTGATGGTTTCGTCCGTATCGGCTTCGCTTGCCCGGTCCGGCAGCAAAGCTCCTCGCGCAGAAGCTCAAGCGGCTCTTCGGCGATCGTGAAGGACCCGGACTGTTTGAGGCTCGCCATCAGGCGAACGACCGCCTCGCTGTCGCGCTCATAAAGCTCGAACAGCAAGCGTTCGAAGTTGGACGAGACCTGAATGTCCATGCTGGGCGAAACCGAGGGCGTGACACCGCGCACTTCATAGGTGCCGGTCTCGATGGTCCGGGCCAGAATGTCGTTCTGGTTGGTTGCGATCACCAGCTTGTCGATGGGCAGGCCCATCTTCTTGGCGACATAGCCAGCGAAGATGTCGCCGAAGTTGCCCGTCGGCACCGTGAAGGACACCGAACGATAGGGAGCGCCAAGAGCGACTGCAGAGGCGAAGTAATAGACCACCTGAGCCATGATACGGCCCCAGTTGATGGAATTGACCCCGGATAGCGCGACCGAGCTGCGGAAATTTTCGTGGGCGAACATGTCTTTGACGATGGCCTGACAATCGTCAAAGTGCCCCTTCAGCGCGATGCAATGGACATTCTCGTCAAGCACCGAGGTCATCTGGCGCTGCTGCACCGGTGAAACGCGGCCTTCGGGGGAACAGGATAAAGATGTCGGTATTGGAGCGACCGCGAAACGCCTCGATGGCCGCACCGCCGGTATCACCGGACGTCGCGCCGACGATGGTTAGCGCGCGCCATCACGCTGCTCGAGGACGAAATCCATCAGGCGGGCGAGCAATTGCATCGCCACATCCTTGAAGGCAAGCGTCGGGGCCGTGACAACAGTTCCATGACGAATTCGTTAGCCCCGGTCTGCACGAGCGGTCGTGACGGCTTCATGCCGGAAGCGTGGCATAGGCTTCGTTGATCATAGGTACGGAAGGTTGCCTCCGGGATTTCCCCGTCGGACGATAGGGCTTCATGACCGCAAAGGCGATGTCCGCGTAGCTCTTGCCTGCAAGGCTCGCGATTTCCTCGTCGCTCAGGGTCGGCCAGACCTTGGGGAGATACAGACCACCATCGCTGGCAAGTCCTGCCAGAATTGCATCACAGAAGCCCCAGCTCAGGGGCGCCGCCCCGCGTGCTTACATATTTCACGACTAACCTGCCTTTTGTCTCTGCTCACTGCCATCAAGGCTCGAGCCGCTCAATTCGCGCCGAACCCTACATCCTCTGCAATAGCAGGGCAAGAGCCCACGCGGCGCTGTCCCGAAGCAGGCGCGTTCTCTGCAAAACCATGTCGGCCGCGTGAAACCCGAAAACGATTGAGCCGCAGACATGAACAAGACATGAAAAAAGCAGCGCAGGATCACCCACGCTGCTTTTTAGAAAGGCAGTTTCAGGCCAATGCTTTTTGTGGGGGAGCTCTATTCAGCCGCGATCTGAGAGCGCAGCAGGCCTTTGGTAGACGGGATGGCCGGGATAGAATGCTCGCTCTCACCTGCAACAGAGGCCAGTGCACGCATGGCGTCCGTTACGGATTGAGAGACTTCCTGAGCTTCCCGGGACATGTCATCCTGAGTGCCGACGTGATTGGCGCCCTTCTGTTCCAGCTCGGTCTTTTTGAGAGCGAACTGGATCTGCCGTTCTTCCAGAAGACGGAGCCCTGCCTGCAATACCTCGATATCGCTTGCAAAGCGACCGGTGGCCACCTGGCTGGAAATGAACTGCTCGAAATAGGTGCCGATTTCTACCGCTTTATCTGTCTTATTCACGTCAGCTTGCCTTTCTTGTTCTTGGTCATGCCATCCTTGATCATGTCCATGCCGATATTGCCGCATCAGACACAGCACACAATCTCGCGAAGTTGGCGGATAACTCTCACCGAACCGTCAGGTTTGCCTCGTATGAAAGTCAAATTTGCTCACTTGAAAGACCCGATTGTGTGCTCCATGGCCGCTTTTTTTCAATTGAGCCAAACGATCTCTGGAGCGCCGGTTTCTTTCCACCGCAAACTTCACGACTGCAGTGTGGCAAGGTCTTTACTATTTGGAAACGATTCTTTCACGCGGCTTTTCCACTTCCCTTGACAAGCAAATTTTTTATTTCCACAAATCCCCAGACTTCGCGTCGGTAAGCATCTGACTCTTCATGGATCCTGACTGTCAAGCGTGGTTTGAGAGCGGGTTTGCCCAAATTTTTTGCGTTAACATGGGCCTCGTGAATTATCCCCAGTTGTACTTTTTTTGTTCCGCTTCTCCCTATTCGGAGTTGTGAAAATACGTAGCCAAATTTGTAAAAAAGACCGGTCTGTTTCACAGGCAAGCTGACCTCAGATTCGACGCTCGCGACTCCGTCTGTGTCGAAACAGGACAGCGAAAGCATGCGATTACGATCGTCTGGAATCACTCTTCTTTCACCAAAATGTCGGCGCTTAGTAGGCATTAACCCTACGTTAACCGCCGAATCATTCCGAAGATGAAAAACCAAACGGATTTTGATAAAATTTGAACGAAATCATCTCAACGGGTGCGGACGCCTGATCGCTCGGCCAGATCACACACCGATCAGGCACACTGCCAAACCTCCATTCTAAGGACCAACGCCGTGACAGATATTAAGGATCGTCGTCGAGAAGACAGAAAGCGTGTCCTGAAAGGCGGCAAGCTCTTCTTCAACAATTATGCCATCAGTCTGGACTGCACCATCCGCAATGAAAGCGACCATGGGATGCAGCTCCGTCTAGACCCGCAGGTCGCTGTTCCGAAAGCCTTTGCGCTCCTCAACCGCAAGGACGGCACGCTTGCAGATGCCAAATTGGTCTGGAAACATGGGGACAGCATCGGCGTTGAATTCTCGACTGAAATGAAGGACGTCCTGTCCTTTTCCAAGGCCGACATCCGCCGGATGTCGATCATTGCCACACGAGGCTAGGCAGGACACAACGAAGCAAGAACCATCAGACCTTGAGACATGCTTATTTCGCACGTAAGCGTGGCGGCAGTACCCGACAGGGGCTGCCGCTTTTCTTTTGCGGCCTCGCTAACCCTTGAAAGGTGCCATGCCGCGACGGGCCAACTCGTCTGCTCTCTCGTTGCCCTCGTGACCGGCGTGTCCTTTGACCCAATGCCAGTTGACCTTGTGTCGTTTCAAGGCTTCGTCAAGCGCCTGCCAGAGTTCGGCATTTTTCACGGGCTTCTTGTTGGCGGTCTTCCAACCGTTCTTCTTCCAGCCATAGATCCAGCCGGTGATACCGCCCTTCACATATTGGCTGTCGGTCCAGAGGTCGACCTCGCAGGGGCGCTTGAGCGCATTGAATGCCTCGATCGCCGCCGTGAGTTCCATGCGGTTGTTGGTGGTCTCCGCCTCGCCCCCGCAGAGTTCCTTCTCATGCTCCCCCATCGTCAACAGGGCGCCCCAACCGCCCGGACCGGGATTTCCCGAACAGGCTCCGTCCGTGTAGATGGTCACATGATCCATGAATCGTCCTTGTTGCAGTTTGGGATGCGTCTGATGGCGCGTTGCTGGTTGGCGTGCCCTGTCTAGCCAGCAACGCCGCCTGTGACAAGCCCGGATGCGACGCAGCTCACATCTGTCCCGACCCTTCCCCACCTCGGGCCCACCTCGGGCACGCCTCGGGGCTGGACGTTTGTTGCTTGCGGGTGTAGAGCTTGCCCGCAGATTTGAGCCTTCGGGGACATGGTATGAGCGAATTGGATACAGAAGCACTGGCAGAGGCCTACAACAGGGCACTGAGCCTCGAAAAAGCAGGCCAGCTGGACGAAGCCGCCGACGCCTATCGCGAGGTGCTCGCGCTCGACTCGGAGGATCACACCGGAGCTGCCGTGCGTCTTGCCTCGATTCAGCGCGGTCCCTCGCCTGAGAAGGCGTCCGTTGCCTATGTGGCGACCCTGTTCGATCAGCATGCGGCGGCGTTTGAGAAGATCCTCGTTGATGATCTGGGCTATGCAGTGCCGATGATGGTTCGCGAAATGATCGTCGGCTACCAGCCGGACCGCCATTTTGCCCGGATGCTCGATCTGGGATGTGGCACTGGCCTGACCGGAATTGCCATGCACGGCAAGGTGGACGAGATGATCGGGGTCGATATTTCGACCGGCATGCTGGACGAGGCCTATGACAAGGAAGTCTACAACGACCTTTATGCCGGTGATGTTGTGGAGTTCCTCCGCGACATTGAGGATGACGGCTCTGACCAGCAAGGCGGCTGGGATCTGATCGTCTCGACCGACGTGTTGCCCTATCTGGGTGATCTGGAAGAGAAGTTCATGCAAGTGGGCCGTTGCCTCGATGCCAGGGGCCTGTTTGCCTTCTCGTCCGAGACCCTGCCCGACGAGGCCTTTGAGGGAGCCGATTATAAGGTCGGGCCAAAGCAGCGCTTTGCCCATTCGGAAGCCTATGTCCGCCGCCTGCTTGATGCGAACGGGATGGATGTGAAGCATTTCGAGCTGATCGTCGTACGCAGCGACGAGGGCAATCCGATCTACGGCCATCTGGTGCTGGCAGAGAAACGTACGGGTTGATGGTAGCCCTCACCTGATTGTGGCATCTGCGACAAAACTTGTAGATCATACTCAAAATTGTTGCCTTTGCCACTTCAGCTGAGCGTCACCTTACCTGTCTCTTTTTCATTTTCTCAATTATTTCAACAACCTGACAAGATTCCGACGAACTGGCACGCTGTCTGCATTTGTCATGATGACACTTTACAAATTCATTGTTTCATCACTTCAGAGAAAACAGAGAACGGGCATGGCAAAAATCGGACTATTCTTCGGGACGGATACGGGCAAAACACGCAAGATCGCCAAACAGATCCAAAAGGGCTTCGATGACGAGTTGATGGCCAAGCCGCTCAACGTCAATCGGGCTGAAGTCGATGACTTCATGAGCTATGACTTCCTCATTCTCGGCACCCCTACCCTTTCGGAAGGCATGTTGCCCGGCATGAGCGCGGACTGCGACAACGAAAGCTGGGAGGAGTTCCTGCCGCAGATCGAAGATCAGGATTTCAGCGGCAAGACCATCGCAATCTATGGTCTTGGCGATCAGGTCGGCTATCCGGACGAATTCGTCAATGCGATCTATCTTCTGCACGAATTCTTCGAAGAGCGGGGCGCGACGCTGGTCGGTCGCTGGCCCGTCGAGGGTTATGAATTCAATGCCTCAATGGCGCAGGACGACGACGAGTTTCTGGGGCTGGCACTCGACCTCGACAACCAGTCGATGATGACGGATGAGCGCCTCAAGGGCTGGCTTGAGATCATCGGCCCGACCTTCGGCCTGCCGGTCTGACAGCACTCGGGGAAAAGGAGATCGCCATGAGCCGCGCCTGCAAGCATCAATCGCTCGTCGATGACAAGATTTGCCAGATCAGCTATTGCGCCGACTGCGGCAAGGTCCATCTTGCTCTGGGCAACATGACCCTGCATCTCGACAGGGACCAATTCGACCAACTGGCGAGCTCGCTGAGGCGAGCCGAAATGCAAAAGCAACAGATCGACCGGGCCGGAAGCCTCGCCAAAGACGGTGTGGCATCCTCCAAGCAGTTTCATTAGCCGTCTCGCCCGCAATAGCAAGGCGTCGTCTTTATCCCCTAACGGGATCATCAAGCGAGGGAGCAAGGCTCCCTCTTTTTTTGTCCGCATGACTGAAAATAGCGGCTTGACTTTGCGCCCCCCCACACGCACCTTGTTGCGAACAGGATTGATGTCGCGATCCTTTTGCAGAACGGCCTTCGGGTCGCCTGCCTCAGGCCAGCGGGAGAGCGGAAAGGCATGTCATGCCAGCCCGCGCCGAAGGAGCAACCGCCTCGGAAACTCTCAGGCACAAGGGACCGCCCGGCCAGCGACACTCTGGAAAGCAGCCGCTGACGTTTCGCGCCTCGGCTCACCGAAGGAAGCAACCACTTGCTGACGCCATTCTGGTGGCGGCGAGGTGGGAAATCTCTCAGGTTCTGTGACAGAGGAGGCACCGATGCAAAGGGAACCTGACCGGTCTCCTTGCGCACCCGTGCAACCCCGAATGCGCCATTTCGCGCTTTGAACAGGAAAGAGATGATGGCTGATCTCAGCGCTGCCAAGAAAACACCCCTATATGACCTGCATGTGGAACTGGGCGGAAGCCTTGTCGACTTTGCCGGATATTCCCTGCCCGTGCGCTATCCTGCTGGCATCATGGCCGAGCATCTACATTGCCGCGACAGCGCGTCGCTGTTCGATGTGTCGCACATGGGACAGGCCCTGCTCACCGGCCCGGATCACGAGACGGTCGCCCTGTTTCTCGAAACGCTGACCCCGTCCGCCTTCACCAAGCTTGGTCATGGGAAGATGCGCTACAGCGTGCTGCTGAATGACGAGGGCGGCATCATTGATGATTTCATCGTCACCCGGCCGGAAGATCCCGCACTTGACGGCACCCTGATGCTGGTGGTCAACGGTGCCTGCAAGGATGGTGACTATGCCCACTTGCAGTCAAAGTTGCCTGACGGCATCAGCCTGACTCCACTTGAGGACAAGGCACTGATCGCCCTTCAAGGCCCGAAGGCCATTGATGCATTGGCACGCCATTCAGACAAGGCTGATGCTCTCACCTTCATGTCGCAGACGACGGATGTCATTGACGGCATTGAAGTGGTCATCTCTCGTTGTGGTTACACCGGAGAGGACGGGTTCGAATTGTCCTGTGCCGATAGCGATGCCGAGCGTCTCGCCCGCTTGCTGCTGGCAGAAGCCGAGGTCGAGCCCGCTGGGCTTGGTGCCCGTGACAGTCTGCGTCTTGAAAGCGGGCTTTGCCTTTATGGCCACGACCTTAACACAGAGATTGATCCCGCAGAGGCGGATCTAGGGTGGGCGATCCAGAAGCGCCGTCGCGAGGAAGGCGGTTTCCCCGGAGAAGAGCGCATTCTTGCCGGTCTCTCAGATGGCCCGTCGCGCATTCGCGTCGGCCTCAAGGTGCTGGGCAAGGCTCCGGCGCGTGAGGGCACCGAAATCCAGTCCGAAGACGGCACCAGCATCGGTGTCGTGACATCGGGCGGCTTTGCCCCGACCCTGCAGGAACCCATCGCGATGGGCTACGTGACGCCAGAGTTTGCCGTTCCGGGCACAAAAGTTACTCTGATCGTCAGGAAGCGTGCGCTCGAGGCAGAGGTCGCCACCATGCCGTTCGTGCCGCAGCGCTACGTTCGCAAATCTTGATTGACGTCGGGGTGTCCTTCGGGGCGCACCGGATTTCACCTTTGTTGCAATGACCATTTGATCGAAAAGGACCCCAGATCAATGAGCACCTACTATAGTGAAGAGCACGAATGGATTTTGGTTGAAGGGGATGTTGCCACCATCGGCATCACCAACTATGCCCAAAGCCAGTTGGGTGACATCGTTTTTGTCGAGCTGCCCGAAGTGGGCACGACACTCGAAAAGGGCGACGAAGCCGCTGTTGTCGAAAGCGTGAAAGCAGCCTCCGAGGTCTATGCCCCGCTTGATGGCGAAGTCGTGGAAGCCAATGGCGATCTCGAAGAGGATCCCGCTCTGGTGAACAGTGATCCGGAAGGCGATGCCTGGTTCGTCAAACTCAAGCTTGGCGACAAGAGCCAGCTCGACGATCTGATGAGCGAAGCTGAATATAAGGCCTTCGTCGCGGATCTGGATTGATCGGCGCCCGACACTGACATCCTGAACAAGGAAAGCCCGACCAGGTGCATCAATGCCTGCGATCGGGCTTTTCAGTGTGTCGTTGTGACGTCAGGCCTTGAGCAGGAGGCGTTCTTCCCTGTCGCGGGTGCGCGATTCTTCCAGCATCGAGAGAATGCCCAGCTTATGCATCGGGCGACCGAAGTGATAGCCCTGCGCGACGTCGCATTTTTCTTCGCAGAGGAACGTCACCTGCTGTTCGTTCTCCACGCCCTCGGCGACCACCTTCAATCCCATGCCCTGCGCCAGATTGATGATGCCGCGAACGAGCTTGCGATCCTCTTCGTTTTCCTCCAGCAGCATTACGAAAGACCGGTCGATCTTGAGCGTGTGCAGCGGCAGGCTCTTGAGGTAGCCAAGATTGGAATAACCCGTGCCGAAATCGTCCATTGCCAGAGAGATGCCCTTGTCAGCAAGACGGGAGAGCATCGCTGCGGCCGCCTGAGTGTCGCGCACGTCAGTGCTCTCGGTGATTTCGAGGGTCAGATAGTTCGGATCAAACCCGCATTTGTCCAGATGCTGCAGCAGCTCTTCAGGCAGTTGCGGATTGTTCAACTGAAGGGGTGACAGGTTGACCGACAGATTGATCATGAACCCGGCCTGATGCCAGAGCACCACGTCCTCGCAGGCCTGATGAATGATCCAGTCGGACAGCTCGTCGATCAGGCCAGCGGTCTCGGCGATGTCGATGAATTCCATGGTCGGAATCTGGCCGCGTTTGGGATGGAACCAGCGCACAAGCGCCTCGACACCTATGATGCCGCGATCCTGTTCCCCTTCACGCAGCGAGACCTGCGGCTGATAGTAGACTTCAAGACCCATACCATCGTCGCTGGCCAGAGCCCGACGCAGGTCCCCTTCCAGCAGCATGCGATATTTGATCGCCACGCTCATGGAGGGTTCATAGAAAGCAAAGGTTTGACGGCCCTGATTCTTCGCCTCATAGAGCGCCAGATCGGCGTCGCGCATCAGATCCTCGACAGAGCCGGAGAGTTGCGGATAGCTCGAAACCCCGACCGAGGTGGAGATGCGGATGTCATGACCGGCAATTTCGAAGCTTGCTGAGAGTTCCCTGATGATGCGCTGGGCTGCCTGCTCGGCCTCCTCGCGGCTGCCCCGCATGAGAATCGCGAACTCGTCACCGCCAAGACGTGAAACAATATCCTCTGCGGAGGCGAAGATGTTGGTCAGTCTCGCCGCGGCCTTTTTCAGCAGGCGATCCCCCATGGGATGGCCGAAGGTGTCATTGACGTCCTTGAACTTGTCGAGATCGAGCAGCAGAAGATGGAAATTGCGGCCATCAAGATCGCTTTCCCGGATGTAGGCGGCCACCTTTTCATTCAGGTAGGAGCGGTTCCTGAGACCGGTCAGAGGATCATGCTGGGCAAGGAAGCGGACCCTTGCCTCACGCTCGCGGGTCTTCTGTTCTTCGTTGCGGGCGCGAAAGGCTTCGGTGCCGAACAATGTGAGCAGCAGAGCACCACCAATTCCGGAGGAGACCAGCAAGGTGTCCATGGATGCCAGAGCGCCGGTGAGGTTGGACTGCAGACGCTCGGCCTTGCTCATCCGATCACGCGTCACCGCGCTCGCAAAGGTGGAAATCAACTCATCGTGGTCGTTGAGCGCATCGCGGATGCTTCGGTAGGATTTGAAGTCGCCGGGCGTGAGATTGGTGACCAGCTGGTCAATGTTCATCATGGTCTGGCGCAGGTTGTTCAGCTTTGACTTCAGTGCTGGCTGCTGCAATTCGACGATGTCATATTCAATCTGCGTGACAGAAAAGATCCGGCTCCAGAAAATGTCGAACCAGTTCATCAGCTCTTCGTGCGTCACGAATTCGGATCCCTGACGCGCCGACTGATCCGTATCGCTCAGGACATAGTTCGAGAGAGCGGTTTGAAACCGCCGATAGTCGAGTTCGAGGCGCAGGCCTTCGTCCCGCCCCGATGTCATTTCATAGCTTGCCTCGATCTGTCCGCGAAGATTTTCCGTCTTGTTGAACTGCGAGATCTCAAGCACCAGCAAAAGCCCCACGGCGCTCAGATAGGTCAGCACAAGAAGTTTGAACTGCTTTCTCATTTGACGTGCATCTTCCTGATTTGCCAAATGTAGCGAGCCGCATATTTCGGATCGTGCAGTTCGGTGTGATGGTCGTGCGGATAGATGAGCCGCAGGGGCCCACGGGTCCGGATGCTCAGTTCTTCGCCATTCTCCTCGAAGGCGAGAATAACGTCAAAATCCCTGTAGTCATCGATGGGGACATCGACCTGATACTCATCAAGGCCGGTCACAGTAAGGGTTTCGCCTTTCGCACCGACGGCTTCCAACAGATCGCGCATGAGCACGCCCTTCCAGTCGGAAGCAGAGGTCGAACAGCAGGTGCGGCTCGTCAGCATTCTTGTTCCCAGTGCCTTGATCATGTCGAGATCAAATCTGGCTTCGCCGGGCGCGTTGAAGTTGGAAATCTGGCCGGTAATCGTCAGGATGACGTCGCCCTTGGGATGGGCGATGGACTGTTCGCCGTGTTGGGTGTTGGACTGGGCCAAAGACTGAACGGGGGCACTGATCGGGACGAACCCTGCCATGAACAACAGCAAGGTCGCTAAAAATCTAGCGAAGCGTTGCTTTATCATGGCAAGTCTGTTCATTTCGCGTTCCCAAGCCCAATCGACAAACTCTGATCAGGCCTGAGCAAATCACACGAGGCTTCACAAAACGTAAAAGGTAGGGACAGCTGCGTACAGAATGGTATTAGCGTTACGGCATTAACCCTTTCAAGGTTAGCCAGTGGTAAACAAAGGCCACCTTGAATCGCGCTTTTCCGGCCGTCATGAATGGTGCTCGACAGCCAGCTTTCGTCTCTCGTCCGGTATCAATCCGGCTGCCAATCCTTGAGGGCCTCAAGGGTTGCGGGCAGATCGACCAGTCTCCGGATCACCGTTTCGGCTCCCCCGTCCATCAGGTGCTCGCCATGTCCGGGATAGGTGTGGCCCGCTCCGATGAAGCCGATCACGCGCATGCCGGCTCGACTTGCGGCCTGAACGCCGTGGAAGCTGTCCTCGATAACAAAACACTTGGCAGGCTCAACATCGAGCGTCGTTGCGGCATGCAGAAAGACATTCGGGTCAGGCTTCGGAGCCTTGGTGCCGACTTCCTTGGCGGAATAGATATAGGGTCGAAACCGATCCCAGAGGCCCGTGCGGCGCAGGTTGGCCTCGAGCATTTCGGTGGTCGAGTTGGAACACATGCAACGAGGATAGTCGAGCTGATCGAGCATTTCCTGCGCCCCTTCGATGGCCTGCAGCGTGTCGATGCGCTCCATCGCGCGATCCTGAATGCGGTCGATGAGATCATGCGGCAGGGCTCGTTCCAGCCCCTCCTCGAGCTGCTGGATGATTTCTTCATTGGTCATCCCGGCATAGGTGCTGTTGTATTCTTCAAGGCCGATATCGAGTTCTTCTTCCTGAAAAATCTCGATACTCGCCTGAGCCCAGAGGATTTCGGAATCGATCAGAGTGCCGTCGCAGTCGAAGATCACCAGCATATGTGTTTGTCCTTGAAGTCAATCGTGTGGGCTTTTGAAGATCCGGGTGGGGAACCCGAGCAGTGGATGCATGGACCGTTTGGTCCTTGTCGTCAATGGCAGGCTGTTCACATATGGTGACAATCTGCGCGTTTGCAATCAAGTGCGGGCGGCCTTGATGGTGCGTGACAGCCACACCCCATAGACCGCAGTCAGGGCAAGAGCGAGACCAAACCAGGTCAGAGCGTAGGAAAGATGGGCGTTGCGGAAAGAAATTCTGGTCTCGCCCCCTTGCGGCAGACCGTTCACGCCCTGTCCGGCGGTCAGATCGATCCAGTAGGGAGCGGTGCTGTCGTGATCGAGCAGCATGAAGTCGGCCATCTCACTGACCTGACGACCGATCCAGACATTCTTTTCTTTGTCCGGCTGGGCGCTGTTCCAGTGTTCGGGTTCATCAAAGCGCATGAGACCCGTCAGGCTCTGCTCGCCGGTCACGCGGGTTTCGGGCCTTGCATCAAGGGACTTCATCGCCTCGGGCACGAAGCCGCGGTTGATGATGACCGTCCAGCCTTGAGGCGTGGTCAAAGGGGTCAGGATGAAGTAGCCGGGTCCTCGATAGTCCCCTCCCCTCGGCTCATTGAGAGGAAACCAGACATGGACCTCGCGGTCGTTATTGTAGGTCCCGCTAACGGTTACCGGCAGATACTCACTCTGATCCCGGTCAAGCGCTGCCCACTGGTCCGGCCCTGCGGCGGGCACCGGGTCGGCTGCGACGCGTGCGTTGACATCCCTGATCAGTTGCAGCTTCCAGTGCAGACGGTTCAACTGCCAGATCCCGAGCGTGACAAGCAGCGACAGGCACACCAGCGCAAAAAGGGTGAAGGTCGCAATCTTCAGTTTGTTGATTGATCCGGGCAAATCAAACCATCCAGCAGCCAGACGAGAGAATCCTAACGAAGGTTATAATGCCGTTTTTCGCCAAGGGATATCACCTTGGCCGTGATTTGTGGGTTCCTGATTAAAAATCGATGGCTCAAGCGCCCTGTTCAGGTTCTTCCGAAGCCGTACGGCCCTGCTCCGCCTTGGTGTGATACTGCTGGGCAATTAACGCGCCCTTCAGCCAGTAGAGAAAAGCAAGGCACAGTATGACAGTGAGCGGCCCCCAGATCAGCAGCAAGAGCCACAAGGGTGGTTCATAGGTGAATTCGGTGTAGAGAACACCGCCGGTCGCCAGAAACCCCACGATCATGATGACGAAGACCGCCGGGCCGTCGCCACTGTCGGCAAAGGAATAGTCTAGGTCACACACGTCACAGTGGTCTGCGATTTTCAGGAAGCCCTTATAGAGCGAACCCTCTCCACAGCGGGGGCATTTGCCCTTCAATGCGGATGTCATCACGCTGCCCTTGCCACCCTTGTTGCCTTCCATATCGCCTCTCTTTAGTGCTTTAGATCCTCAAGATCTCGGGCCTATCATGCAAAAAGGGCGGTGCAGCACCACCCTTTCTTTCGTATTCCGTCCTTTGATCCTCACGCGGACCAAGGGGCCTAGTGGTGGGCGATCATGCCACCGGCGTTGCCCCACAGATAGATGGAAGCGAACAGGAAGAGCCAGACCACGTCAACAAAGTGCCAGTACCAAGCCGCAGCTTCGAAACCGAAATGCTTCTGAGGGGTGAAATGCCCCTTGTAGGCGCGCACAAGGCAGACGATCAGGAAGATTGTTCCGACAAAGACGTGGAAGCCATGGAAACCAGTGGCCATGAAGAAGGTCGCACCATAAATGCTTTCCTTGAAGCCGAACGGCGCGTGAATATATTCATAGACCTGTACGCAAGTGAAGATCACACCGAGTGCGACAGTGAGGATCAGGCCCCATTTCAGGCTGTCGCTGTCCTCTTCGATGAGGGCATGGTGCGCCCAGGTCACCGTCGTGCCGGACGCCAGCAACAGAAGGGTGTTGAACAGCGGCAGATGCCACGGATCAATCACTTCGATGCCTTCTGGCGGCCAGTGCCCGCCGGTGAAGGCGGCACGGGCATATTGCTGGGTTTCATCTGCAAAGAGGCTTGCATCGAAGAAGGCCCAGAACCAGGCCACGAAGAACATCACCTCAGAGGCGATGAACAGGATCATGCCATAGCGCAGATGCAGCTGGACGACCGGAGTGTGGTGACCCTCGCGCGATTCCTTGATCACGTCGGCCCACCATGCGACCATGGTGTAGAGTACGCCCAGAAGACCGATGAGCATGAACCAGATCGGGCCGTCGTGGAAATAGGTGATTGCGCCAACGGCCATCACAAAGGCCGATACCGCCCCGATGAACGGCCACGGGCTGGGATCTATGATGTGATAGTCGTGATTTTTGCCATGAGCCTCAGCCATTTTTGGTCCCTCCAAGCTCCTTAACCTTTCAACCGCGCCCCTGCACGCGGCTGACTTGTTTCGCGTCCTGTCCCGATTTCTTCCACGGCCGCTTTCTGGGCTTTGGCGTTCGCCTTTTCATCGGGGAAGAAAGTGTAGGACAGGGTGATTGTGTCGATTGTCTTCAGATTGGGATCGTTGTCGATGTCAGGATCAACAAAGAAGATCACCGGCATTTTGACATGCTCGCCCGCTGCGACCGTCTGTTCGGTGAAGCAGAAGCACTCAAGCTTGTTGAAATAGATGCCTGCCGCCTGCGGCGTGACATTGAAGGTCGAGGTGCCGGACGTGGCGGTCTTGCCGCGATTGACGACCTCGTAGGCGATCTCGGCGGTCTCGCCGATCTTCATGGTCACGGGCCGATTGATGGGCTTGAAATTCCAGTTAAGGCCGCCGGACACGTTGGCGTCGAACCGCACTGTGATCTTGCGGTCGATGACGCCAGCGGGCGCGGTATCAGCAGCCTGCGTCGTGCCGCCATAGCCCGTCACCTGACAAAAGATCCGATAGAGCGGCACGGCGGCATAGGCCATGCCCACCATGCAGCCGACAAAGACGACGAGGCCGATCGCCAGCCGTCGGTTGGCGCTGGACGGGTCGCGTCGCTTGTTGTTGCTGCTCTGCATGGTGCTTGCGTCACTCATTGATCAGGTGTCTTTCCCGTAATTCCCTTACATTGTTCGTCACATGGGCCGGTTCATGACGCCCGGTCCCATCTTGACGATGGTGATGGCATAGAAGAGGACGACCAGCAGGCCCAGCACCACAGCGATGGCAATGGAGCGATTGCGCTGGCGTTTCTTCTGCTCTTCATTGAGCTGAACGGTTTCGATGATCTGAGACATGATATTCTCCCTTGGGGTCTCGCTTCCGCGCTAGATCAGCGCTGGCAACATGGATAGACCCATTAGATGCTCGGCCAGCAAGGTGGCATAGAGCGCGAAAAGATAGAGGATGGAAAAGCCGAACATCTGCCCGGCAGCCTTTTTGGCAGCATCGCCCTGTCGGATCAAATAAACCCGCAGCGCTGCAACGAGGAACAGGGCACCAAGCACGCTCGACAGAATGGCATAGCTCAGACCGGCGAAGCCCAGCGCGGCAGGCGCGATCCCCAGCGGGACAAGCAGCACGGAATAGAGAAGGATCTGCGAGCGGGTGACCGCCTCGCCCGCGACGACCGGCAGCATTGGCACCTTGGCCTTGCGATAATCCTCGCTCTTGATCAGCGCCAGCGCCCAGAAGTGGGGCGGTGTCCACATGAAGATGATCAGGAACAGAAGGATCGATTCAACGGTCACCGACCCGGTGACAGCCGCCCAACCGATCATCGGAGGAAAAGCCCCGGCAGCGCCGCCGATGACGATATTCTGCGGCGTCGAGCGCTTGAGCCAAATGGTGTAGACGACCGCGTAAAAGAAGATGGTGAAGGCCAGAAGTCCGGCGGCGAGCCAGTTGAGCAGAAGGCCGAGAATGAGCACTGATCCGGCCGACAGGGAGAGACCGAAGCTCAGCGCCTGTTCGCGCGAAATGCGCCCTGCCGGGATGGGGCGATTGGCGGTGCGTTTCATCACCGCATCGATATCGGCGTCATACCACATGTTCAGCGCGCCGGATGCGCCGCCACCAATGGCAATGCAGAGGATCGCGATGAAAGATTCGAGCGGATGAAGATGCCCCGGTGCAATGGCGAGACCGACGAAGGCGGTGAAGACCACAAGTGACATGACCCGTGGCTTGAGCAGGGCGATATAGTCGCGCACATCCGCGCCGCCAAAATCCACTTTCGTGAGTTCGGCGCCGTTGAGGGTCGCTGTCTGATCCGTTTGCTCCATGAGGCTCATGCCTGGTCTCCCTTGTCTTGAAAGCCGCTCGCCTGATCCGGTCCATCAGTTGGCTGCGGCCTGAAGGACCGCCTCAGGTGGCGATCCCTTCTCTTGTGTGGGGCATCTCGGCCGATGCCCCTTGCCTTTGCGATCACTTGATGCGCGGCAGTTCTTCCCATTGGTGGAACGGCGGCGGCGAAGACAGCTGCCATTCGAGAGTGTCTGCGCCCTCACCCCACGGGTTGGCCTCGGCCTTGCGCTTCTTGGCGAAGGCTTCGAACAGGCCGTAGAGGAAGACACCGACAGCAACCACAGTGATGTAGTAGCCATAGCTCGAGATGGCGTTCCAGCCAGCGAAGGCATCCGGATAGTCGGCATAGCGACGGGGCATGCCCTGCAGGCCGAGAAAATGCTGCGGCAGGAAGATGAGGTTCACGCCGACAAACATGATCCAGAAATGGAGCTTGCCGAGGGTCTCGTTGTACATGATGCCGAACATTTTCGGGAACCAGTAGTACCAGGCCGCGAAGATGGAGAAGACGGCACCCAGTGAGAGCACATAATGGAAGTGGGCAACCACATAGTAGGTGTCATGCAGGGCACGGTCGAGACCGGCGTTGGCCAGCTGCACCCCGGTTACACCACCGATGGTGAACAGGAAGATGAAGCCGATGGCCCACAGCATCGGGGTGCGGAAGGAAATCGATCCGCCCCACATGGTGGCAATCCATGAAAAGATCTTCACACCCGTCGGCACGGCGATGACCATGGTGGCAAACAGGAAGTAGGCCTGCGTGTCGACATCAAGACCGACCGTGTACATGTGGTGCGCCCAGACGATGAAGCCGACAACACCGATAGCAACCATGGCATAGGCCATGCCCAGATAACCGAAGATGGGCTTTCTGGAGAAGGTCGAGACGATGTGTGAGACGATGCCGAAGCCCGGCAAGATCAGGATATACACTTCGGGATGGCCGAAGAACCAGAACAGGTGCTGGTAGAGGATCGGATCCCCGCCACCGGCCGGATCAAAGAAGGTCGTGCCGAAGTTGCGGTCGGTCAGCAGCATGGTGATGGCACCGGCCAGCACAGGCAGAGACAGCAGCAACAGGAAGGCAGTGACCAGCACGGACCAGGCGAACAGCGGCATCTTGTGCAGGGTCATGCCCGGCGCACGCATGTTGAGGATTGTGGTGATGAAGTTGATGGCACCCAGAATGGACGAAGCACCGGAGATGTGCAGCGCCAGAATGGCGAAGTCCATCGCCGGGCCGGGATGGCCACCGGGACCTGCGCTCGAGAGCGGCGGATAGGCAGTCCAGCCACCACCGAAGCCGTTGGAACCGGATGGGCCTTCAACGAACAGCGAGATGATCAGCAGCGCGAAGGACGGCGGCAACAGCCAGAAGGAAATGTTGTTCATGCGTGGGAAGGCCATGTCCGGCGCGCCGATCATGATCGGGACGAACCAGTTGCCGAACCCGCCGATCAATGCGGGCATGACCATGAAGAAGATCATGATCAGACCATGACCCGTGGTGAACACGTTGAACATGTGGGTGTTGGTGAAATACTGGAGCCCGGGCTCCTGCAATTCCAGCCGGATGCCCCCGGACAGGGCACCACCGATGATCCCCGCGACGATCGCGAAGATCAGGTACATCGTGCCGATGTCCTTGTGGTTGGTCGAATAGACCCAACGCTTCCAGCCAGTTGGCGTGTGATGCGCATCACCATGCGCGTGTGCGGATGAAGACATGTCTCTGGTCCCTCTCGCGCGGCCTATTGGGCGGCCAGCTGTAGATTTGAATTGGTTTCAAGGGCAGCAAGAAGCGCCTTGTTGGCGGCTTCGATGTCCTCGGCGGCGGCTGCAAGCCAGGCGTCATACTGTGCTTCGGTCACGACGCGAACGACGAGCGGCATAAAGGCATGGTCCTTGCCGCAAAGCTCGGAGCACTGTCCGTAATAGATGCCTTCGCGATCGGCGCGGAACCAGCTCTCATTGAGGCGACCCGGCACAGCATCCATCTTCACGCCGAAGGACGGCATGGCGTAGGAGTGGATGACATCGGCCGACGTGATCTGCAGGCGCACGGTCTTGCCAACTGGCACGACCATTTCGTTGTCCACCGCCAGCAGGCGAGGCTCGTTGGTGCCCTTGGCCGCGCGGTCCTCGTCATTGAGCATCAGGGAGTCGAAGGCAACATCCGGATTGTCCGGATATTCATAGCCCCAGTACCACTGATAGCCGGTCACCTTGATGGTGATATCAGCCTCGGGGATTTCCATCTGCTTGTAGAGCAGGCGGAAGGACGGGACGGCAAGAACGAGCAGAATAAGGATCGGCACAATTGTCCAGACGATCTCGATCATCGTGTTGTGCGAGGTCTTGGACGGCGTCGGATTGGCCTTTTCGTTGAACTTCAGGATGACAATCCCCAGAAGAGCCGCAACGAACAGAACAATGATGCCGATAATCCAGAAGGTGAAACTGCCAAACCAATGGATATCATCCATCACCGTGGTCACCGACTCCTGAAATCCGGTACCCCAGTCGGTCGGTAGAGCGTTGGCAACACCAATCGACGACAACGACATCGTCAATGCGGCAACGAGGGCGAGGAGCCCCTTGCCACAGGTGGCCAAACCCTGTCCGGTGGCCCAGTTCAGAGATTTGCTGATCAACACCTTCTTGATCCTCCCTTTCGAGCGCGCATTGCAGACCACCTTTTTGCCAAGGCCCGCTGCACATGCTTGCTTTGCTGTCTTTGTTGACAAGCATGAAGCCCAACACTCCATCCATTGCCAAACATGGTCGGGACCGGACAGTCTGCCGTCTCTCATTTGAGACGAAGACATCTATCCGGTCCGAACCATGTCGATTTCTCGACACTTTCTGTACTTTGAGCCCAGACACCCTCCAGTGCCTTCAAGCGGACTCGCGCTGCGCGAGAAGTTTTGATCCAGATCAAACCATTTCTATTCACGCATATGCGACGGTCTGTCGCAACCTCCGAAATTAGGAAATTAGTGCGACAATTTGCCTCTCTTTACAGAAAAAGAGTTATATATCTTAATTTTTCCTATCTGCATTTCCCCGTAATAGGTGGGAAAAATTTGCATTATCCCCAATGTTTTATTGCCACAATTTGCGGTTAGTGCTGACAGGGCATTCAAATATGCGACATTTGAAGGACGAATCAGGCAAATAGGATAGGACTGTCAGTCCCAAGCCTCTTTTCGAGCACAAATTCATGGTGACGATCCCGATGAAAGAAGCGCGCGCGCAAGAACGCCTTCCCCGCAATGCGGCCAGTTCGGCCGTGTTGGCAATGACATTTATTCTGGCCACTATCGGCCTGACCCTTGGCCTCGGCGCAGGTCCGGCCAACGCTCAGGGCGCGGTTCGCTCCGTGCATGGCGAATGGGAAATCCGCTGCGACACCCCTCCCGGCGCTCCGTCCGAGCAATGCGCCCTGATGCAGTATGTAACCGCTGCGGATCGTGACAATGTGGGGCTGACCGTGATCGTCCTGCGCACCGCCGACAAGTCTGCCCGCATTCTGCGTGTGTTGACCCCGCTTGGCGTTCTGCTGCCCCATGGTCTCGGCCTCAAGGTCGATGATACGGATGTGGGACGGGCCGGGTTCGTGCGCTGTCTGCCGCAGGGCTGCATCGCCGAGGTGATCATGGACGACAAGCTCGTCGACTTGATGAGCAATGGCAGCACGGCCACCTTCATCGTTTTCCAGACGCCAGAGGAAGGCATCGGCATTCCCATCGCGCTGACCGGCTTCAAGGCCGGATTTGAAGAGCTGAACTGACCCGGTTCAACGCACAGCCAAAGGCCTCGCAAGAGGCCTTTTTCATTTCATGACCACTTTGCAGCAAGCGAGGACATAGAGCATGACCGAGACACATGAGGGAAGCTGTCTATGTGGCGGTGTCACATTCCGGATCGAGGGCTCATTTCAGGGATTTTTCCTCTGCCATTGCAGCCGCTGCCGCAAGGCGACGGGGTCGGCGCACGCATCCAACCTGTTCAGCACCACAGCTAAAGTCAGCTGGCTGACGGGAGAGGAGTTGCTGGTCCACTATGATGTGCCGGGAACGCGACACAGTCGCTGCTTCTGCAAGGCCTGTGGCTCGCCCTTGCCAAATGTGCAGCCAGAACATGGCCGGGTTCTGGTGCCCGCCGGGTGCCTCAACACGCCGGTCGAGATCAAGCCGAACGCCCATATCTTTACAGCATCGCGGGCTAACTGGGATGACAGGCTCGAAGAGGTCGTCAGCTTCGATACCTTGCCACCGGGACTTGGCTGATCACGCCTGAGATTGTCTTGGCGGCTAGTGGAGTGTGGGCACATCGTGTTTTGAGCCACATGATCCGCACTGAGCCGCCTCGGCCTGGGCCTCCATGCTGCGCTTGAGGGCTGCCAGCTCCTGCTTGGTCCATGTCACGCCAAGCCCCTCAATGCCTTCTGGTCGATGCCCCATCAGGGCCTTGATCTTTTCAGCCTCATCAGGGCTCGGAAAGGCCCCAAAGGCTGGCAGGCTATGGCCATTTTCCAACACCGGATGGATCGACAGCACGGTTTCCTCTGTCGCCCATGAGGGACGATGCAGCTCAAGGATGGCAATGTCGACAAAGGGCGTGCGCCTTTCATGGCGGCGAAACAGCCAGTCGCGGGAGGTCTGCACCAGTTGCTGACAGGATAGATCGAGCCGCGTCTCGCGTGCTTCGCCCAGAATGGCGGACAAGAGGAACGAGGTTCCCGCCGCAGCTCCGGCAAGGCCGAGTAGGCCGTAGGGAATGAGCAGCCAGCTGAAATGGTTCCAGTGGGGCGCGACGAGCAGATACCAAGGCAGCAGCCACAGCACGCAGCCGAACAGCCCGACCATCACCCGCACGGGCAGCGGATAATGATTGCGAAACAGGAAGGGATCATCCTTCGCCTTCGTCCCGATACCGGCACCACATCTGCTCATCGTCGCTCTCCCCGGCTCATCCGGCGATGATCATATCGCTTTTTCAGCGGATGCTCACGCTTCGATGCCATAATCCGCCGCCGACCGGATCGAGCGGTGGAAGCGCAGCTTCTTGAGATATTCCATCGGATCCTTCGGCGTGACCTGCGCGCCTTCGGGCACATTCAGCCAGTCATAGAGCCGGGTGAGCAGGAAGCGCAGGGCTGCACCACGGGCAAGCAGCGGCAGGGCATCATATTCGGCGCTCGTCAGCTTGCGCACGGACTGATAGCCCTTGAGCAGCGCCCGGGTCTTGGTCACGTTGAACATGTCGTCCGGCTCGAAGCACCAGGCATTGATGCATATGGCGATATCGTAGGCGAGCAAATCGTTGCAGGCAAAATAGAAGTCGATCAGCCCGGACAGCTCGTTGCGCAGGAAGAAGACATTGTCCGGAAACAGGTCGGCGTGAATGATGCCTTTGGGCAGGGCCTTCGGCCAGTTGTTCTCGAAGAAATCAAGCTCAGCGCTGATCTCGGCCTTCAGACCCGGCTCCACTGTATCGGCCCGGTCGGAGCACATGGCAAACAGCGGACGCCAGCCGGGCACAGAGAGCGCATTTTCGCGCGTCAGCTCAAAGCCCTCGCCCGCCTCGTGCATCTTGGCCATGGCGACACCGAGCTGTTCGCAATGATCCACATTGGGGCGGCGCACCCACATACCCTCCAGAAAGGTCACCATCGCAGCGGGACGCCCGGCCAGATGACCAAGGGACTTGCCAGCCCTGTTGCGCAAGGGGGTGGGGCAATTGAGGCCGCGCTCGGAGAGATGCTCCTTGAGGCCGAGGAAAAACGGCAGGTCGTTGGGATTGACCCGCTTTTCATAGAGCGTGAGGATATAGGGGCCAGTGGTTGTCTGAACGAGGAAGTTGGAATTCTCGACCCCTTCGGCAATGCCCTTGTAGGAGGTGAGCGTTCCGACGTCATAGCTGTTGATGAAGGCGTCGAGTTCCTCGTCGCTGACTTCGGTGTAGACCGCCATATCGGCCCCTTTCTTGCTTCTTCTTGTCGTCTTGTTCGTTAAGGCCCCTTGCGGCTTTAGCTCACCGCTTCGGCTTTCGGCCCGGCCTCGAGCACGCCTGCGGCAATGGCCGCCTCGCGCAATTCGCGGGGGATGTTGAAGATCACGTCTTCGTTGGCGGTGACCACGGTTTCAACCGTCACGTCATAGCGCTCGGAGAAGGCATCAATGACTTCCTTGACCAGTATTTCCGGGGCCGATGCCCCGGCGGTGATGGTCACGGAGGAAATGTCGCCAAGGCTATCCCAGTCGATCTCGGAGGCGCGTTGCAACAACAGGGAGTGGCGGCATCCGGCCCGCTCTCCCACTTCGCGCAGGCGGCGCGAGTTGGAGCTATTGGGCGCACCGACCACGATCATCACGTCCGAGCGGGGCGCGGTCTGCTTGACTGCTTCCTGACGGTTGGTGGTGGCATAGCAGATGTCATCCTTGTTCGGGCCCTTGATCGCCGGAAAGCGCCGCTTCAAGGCTTCGATGATGTCGGCTGTATCATCCACCGACAAGGTCGTCTGGGTGATCCAGGCGAGATTGTCCGGGTCCTTTGGGGCGAGCTTTTCGACATCGTCGACAGTTTCGATGAGCTTGACGACATTCTCGCCGAGCTGGCCCATGGTGCCGATCACTTCGGGATGGCCGGCATGACCAATCAGCACGATCTCGTGACCCCGGCGATCATGCAGGATCGCTTCCTTGTGAACCTTGGACACCAGCGGACAGGTGGCGTCGAGATAGAAGAAATTCATCGCGCTGGCGGTTTCGGGCACCGATTTGGGAACGCCATGGGCGGAGAAGATCACAGGTTGCTTCGTTTCCGGGATCTCGTCGAGTTCCTCGACAAAGATCGCGCCTTTTGCCTTCAGGCTTTCGACAACGAACTTGTTGTGGACGATTTCATGGCGGACATAGACCGGCGCACCATAGGTGGCAAGCGCGAGCTCGACGATCTGGATCGCACGGTCCACACCGGCGCAGAAGCCTCGCGGGGCACACAGATAGATATCAAGGGGAGGCCTTGGATCGCTCATGCTGTCCTGTCCTTCACGCAGCTTTGGGTTTGGGCGTTGATCAACCGGCCCGAAGTCGGATCACTCCAGCCTAGTCGTTGATGGTTGCTGCTAACAAGGCGATTGTGCGAGGCAATGTCAAGTGTCGGGATAGCCGGTTGGGCCATGGAAGGTGGGAAAAATCGCTGGCAATTCTGTTAGTATTCGCCATTTGCCGCATTTGTGTTATATGTTCGGCCCAATTGAAGCCGCAGTTGTGGGCGAAGGGATGGTTTTGCATAGAGATCCTCTGGCCTGTTGCGGTTGTCCGGCTCAAGTTAGTGCGTCAAGAAAGAGTTGAATATGTCGGTGTCTTTGTCCCGTCTTCGTGATCTGGTTGCCTTGTCCCTCGTTGGTCTGTCCCTTGCGGGATGCATGACAACCGGCGTGCAGACGACAGCCAATGATGCAGCCAATCGGGGCAAGGTGGTCGATGAAACCACACAGCTTATCCTGTCCAATGCGAACAAGCTGAACGGCTATTGCCCGTCGGTGAACATTCTGGGCGATACCAATGTCTATCAGAGCTACACGAAGGGAAATGACGGCAACGCGCACGAACTGATCTATCAGGCCTCGATCACCCAGACCGCACGCGAATGTACGTCGCTGGGCGCAGAGATGTTCCTCAAGGTCGGCGTAGGTGGCCGGGTTCTCGGCGGACCGAAATCCGTCGACAACGGCAAGGCGACCCTACCACTCAGAATCGTGGTCAAGCAGGAAGACAAACTGCTCTACAGCCAGTTGCACAATGTCACCGTCGCCCTCAACCCGCCGGACCGGTCCGGGTTGTTTGCCAAGGTTGATGAAGCCATCGGCATCCCGGCGCCGCAGGAGCGCAACGTGGAAATTCTGGTCGGCTTCGATTCGGGTACCAAGAA
Source organism: uncultured Cohaesibacter sp. (assembly GCF_963662805.1). Lineage (NCBI taxonomy): Bacteria > Pseudomonadati > Pseudomonadota > Alphaproteobacteria > Hyphomicrobiales > Cohaesibacteraceae > Cohaesibacter > uncultured Cohaesibacter sp. The sequence goes on along the minus strand of NZ_OY759862.1, from coordinate 246,865 downwards.
ATAGTTTCGACAAAGCTCGCCGCCGCGCCCAATCAAGATGCTCAATAGCGGTAGCCGAGGTTTAAACGTTCTTGCTTACTGCCGCCCTGCGGCAACGGTATCCCTGATCCGGCTCACCATCTCTTCGGCTTCCTGACGGCTATCGAACATGCCAGCGCGCATATAGGCGCGGCCACTGGGTTCCTTCAACTCGATCAGCGCTTCCGCGTCGAGCCCCCCTTCCCCCTTCACCGGGCCTTCCTTGACGATGAAGTCGGCGATCTGAGTGAAGGGCACGACATAGGGCTTGGAGCGGCCAAGGATTGAGGCCGAAATCTGCCGAACTTCCCCCTTATCGAAATCAAAGTCGAACTGGCGAGACCAGCCCATCACACCGTGGGACGTCCACACCCAGCCAAGACCGAAGGCGATGAAGGCCCCAAAGAGGATGAGAAGCGTCAGAGCAGTGTGTAGACCTTCGACCGGTGGGCCAAAGAGCAGATAGAGGGAAAAGGCGAAAAGAGCCAATCCGAGCACGAGTTTGCGCAATCGCACTAGGGGTGAGAGATGATTGCGGATGGAAATGCGCTGCGGTTCCGGATTGCTCATGATCTGTCCTTTGCACGCTCTTGGTCACTCACCCCGTTACTTGCCCCGAGCGGGATGCGAATACAAGGGACTAGAAGCGCAAAAGCTGCTCATAGAGCACATAAAGGCTGAAAAGGCTCATCATGGCGAGGGAGCAGAAGACGGCAAAGGAGCCCAGATCCTTGGCCTGCCGGGCAAATTCGGCAAATTCGTTCGTCAGGTGATCAACCAGAACCTCGATAGCGGTGTTGAGAGCTTCAACCGCGATCGTGATGAGGAACAGCGCAGTCAGAATGGCATAATGCTCGAAAGCGGCGCCAACGAGGACATAGATCACCAACAGGACGAGATAGTAGAGCACTTCGGCCTGCGCGGCGGTTTCCTGAAACAGGCGCTTTGCTCCGGCCACCGAATAGCGCGTGGCGTTCAAGGTGTGGCGAATATGCCTTGTGGCGGGCGAACCGGTTGGCTCGTCTTGGTCGACCATATCCATCAATCTCTTGTCCGGGCCAAGCGTCGGGCACCGGAAGGTGATTCTCTTGAAGGCCCGGATGGCCAGATCCCTCGGCGCCCTTACACCTGATCTGTGTGACAGAGAGATGACGTTGGCCTCAACTGCGACCGAAGAGGCGCTCAATGTCGCTCAGTTTCAACTCAACGTAGGTGGGGCGACCGTGGTTGCACTGGCCTGAGTGGGGCGTTGCCTCCATCTCTCTCAAGAGAGCATCCATTTCCTCTGGACGCAAGCGCCGACCGGAACGGATGGAACCATGACAAGCCATGGTGGCGGCGACGTGGAGGATCTTTTCCTCCACCCGGCTCGCCTTGTCCCACTCGGCGAGATCATCGGCAATGTCGCGGACGAGGCGGTCGATGTTCGGCTTGCCGAGAATGGCGGGAGTTTCTCGCACGGCCACCGCGCCGGGTCCGAAGGGGTCGAGAGACAGACCGAGGGCTTCAAGCTCCTCGCTTGCCTCTTCGAGGCGGGCAACATCTTCTTCCTCGAGTTCGACCACATGGGGGATGAGCAGGCCCTGCCGCGCTATGCCCTTGGCTGCCAGCGATGCCTTCAGCTTTTCATAGACCAGTCGCTCGTGAGCGGCATGCTGATCAACGATCACGAGGCCATCGTCGGTCTGGGCGATAATGTAATTTTCATGGATCTGAGCGCGGGCAGCGCCAAGGGGACGGCCAAGGCGTTCCGGAACCGGTTCGCCGAAATTCGCCCGGGCGTCCGCCGAGGGGCTACTGACGTCGGCCATACGACCCTGAAGCTCGAAAGCCTGCGCTGACACCGCCTCAGGGAGGGAGGATGCGTCGGGCATGGCTTCGGCCAAACCTGCGGCCTGATGAAACGGCTCCAGCCTTGAGGCCACCTCAACGTCCGCATCATTGCCTGAAGGGGCATAGGGGCTTTGACGCCAGTCCCAATCAAGTGGTCGTTGGGGCATGGGGCGCGCCTGCCCCGGCTGCATCGAGGCAGGTCTCACCATGCCGGAGGCGACATCAGTGTGACGGACACCATCGGGGCGCAGGGCGGCGAGTGTCGCAGCTCCCCCGGTCGTCGTGGCCCTGTGACCGGCCCCCATCAGGGCCTGACGGATCGCTCCGACCACCAGCCCGCGGATATGCCCGGCGTCCCGAAAGCGCACGTCGGCCTTGGTGGGATGGACGTTGACGTCCACCTCGTGCGGATCGAGATCAATGAAGAGCACGACGCAAGGATGACGGCCACCGGCCAGAAAATCCGAATAGGCCCCGCGAATGGCCCCGAGCATCATCTTGTCGCGCACCGGGCGACCATTGACGAAAACGAACTGTTGCAGGGAGTTGGCGCGGTTGAGGGTCGGAAGCCCCGCAAAGCCGGTAAGGCGCACCGTATCCCGCAAGGCATCGAGCTCGACCGCATTGTCGCGAAAGGCCTTGCCCATGACCTGCCCCATGCGAACAAGATGAGCGTCCGGGCCCTTGACGGCGGCATAGTCGAGGCGGGAGCGATCCTCGCCGGTCACGGTGAAGCGGATGGCCGGATTGGCCATGGCGATGCGCTTGACCACTTCGGAAATCGCGGCATTCTCGGCGCGATCTGTCTTGAGAAATTTCAGCCGGGCGGGCGTCGAGAAAAAGAGGTCCCTCACGTCAATGCGCGTGCCGATGTTGAGCGCGGCGGGCTTGGTCTCGCTCTCCCTGCCTCCTTCGACAGCGATCTCCCAGGCATGGGGCTCGGAGGCATGGCGCGAGGTGATGGCAAGGCGGGCAATCGAGCCGATGGAGGGCAGCGCCTCACCACGAAAGCCCAGATGGCGAATGTCCATCAGATCGTCAGGGTCGAGCTTCGAGGTACAGTGGCGACGGACGGCCAGCACCAGATCGTCCCGGCTCATGCCAAAGCCATTGTCGAGGACGCGAATGAGATTTTTGCCGCCCCCTGCGGTGATGACCTCGATGCGATCTGCTCCTGCATCAATGGCATTCTCGACCAGTTCCTTGACCACACTCGCGGGGCGCTCCACCACCTCACCGGCGGAGATCTTGTTGATCGTTGCCTCGTCAAGCTGGAGAATTTTCGATGTGGTTTCGGTCATGGAGGGCTGATGGCTTTCTTTGATGTCGGACGCGCCGATCTGAGAATCAAGGCGATGCCGGAGAATGCCACACTGAGGGGAGCCGTCGCAATCACGACGGCCCGTTCATCCTTCTTTGGTGAGGAAGCCGAGGAGGTGTTCGAGGGTTTCTTCAGGAGCTTCCTCTGCCACGAAATGCCCGGCCTCGACGGTTGCACAGGTGACATCGTCCGCCCATTCGCGCCAGATCCTGTCCTGCCCAGAAGGATCGGAGGTCTTGCTGGCTGGCCCGGAAACGACAAGGGTCGGACAGGTGATTTTCCGCCCTGCCTCGCGATCCTGATTGTCGATGGCCTTGTCGAGGAACCAGCCAGCCCGATAATCCTCGCAAGCCGCATGCACCCGCTCGAAGCTCGCAAAGGTCGCCCGGTAGTGATCCATGGCACGGGTATCGAAGCTGGCAAGATCCCGGCTGCGGGCCCAACTGGCGATGGTGTGATCGAGATAATAGGCCGGGTCGGCCATGATCAGGGTCTCGGGCATGGGTGCGGGTTGAGCGAGAAAATGCCAATGATAGGCGGCGTGGCTCCTCACGTCATCCATGATGCGCCACATGTCGTGCGTGGGAATGATATCAAGGCAAGAAAGCCGTTCGACGCAATCGGGATGATCGAGTGCCATGCGATAGGCGACACGCGCCCCCGCGATCATGACCGACGACGTTGAAGCGCTGATGCCCGAAGGCCGCCATCAGCTTGACGAATAGCGCGGCCATCTCGCGCTTGGAGTAGCCTTCGTGATCCCGGCTTTCGGGTGGCATGGCGCTGTAGCCATAACCGGGCAGGTCGGGAATGATGAGAGAGAAGTGCCGCGCCAGCTCCGGTGCGATCCGGTGCCAGCAGACATGGTTCTGTGGGTAGCCATGGAGTAGCAGAAGCGGCGGCCCCTCGCCACCGGTGCGCATGAAAAGATCAAGGCCGTCGATGGTCACGATCCGCCGGTCGAGGCCGGGGAACATGTCAGGCAGTTGCGTGTAGGGGATGTCGGATGCGGAGAGAGCAACTTCGGCCATGTCGGGGATCCTCATGCAAAGACTGATAGAAAAGCAATCGAGTGGTGGGAATGCAGATTTCAACCTTTCCGTTCAATGCGCCTATGGTGCAGTTCCATCTCTGTTTTGACAAGACCTGCGCAATTTCGATGGATCAGGAATGCAATTTTCCGCCTTGCAAATTCTCGGCATCGTTCCAATCTCTTCTGCATGTGAGCAAATATGCTCGTTGTGACAGGCAATTCGATGATCAGCAAGATTCTCACCCTCATTCGTGAAAACGAAGGGCTCACCCTTCAGGATACCGCCCAGCGCCTCGGGATCAGCCCCGAGGAGGTTCTCGATTACGAGACAGGGCGCAAGGCTCCTAGCGAGGGTATCATCGAGGAATATTCGAACATCTTCGGTGTTCCGGTGGCCTCGATCGAATTTTTCTCCGAGCATGACATCGGCGGAGTGATCGACACCAAGCATCGCCTGTTCTTTGCCGACAAGATCGTAAAGCTCGTTGAAAAGCTGATGGAGAGCAAGGACTGACAGGCGCTTAGCCCGGTCGCGGCTTCAGTCCCGGCGAGAGGCGAAGAAGTCCTTGAGCAGATCGGCGCATTCGGTCTCGGAAAAGCCCGAATAAACCTCCGGCGCATGATGGCAGATCTCTTGATGATAAAGGCAGGGACCGTTGTCGACGGCTCCCCCCTTGATATCAGCTGCGCCGAAATAGAGCCGCCGGATGCGGGCAAAGGAAATCGCCGCCGCGCACATGGGGCATGGTTCGAGCGTGACATAGAGATCGCACTCGGGGAGCCGCTGGCTCTGCAACGCATCACAAGCCTGACGGATGACGAGAATCTCGGCATGAGCCGTCGGGTCATTGAGCTCAATGGTGCGGTTGCCGTCGGCCGCGAGTATCTTGCCGTCTTTGACGAGCACGGCCCCGATTGGCACTTCGCCGCGAGCCTCAGCCGCACGCGCCTCGGCCAGAGCCTGTTGCATGAAGGCTCCAGACGCTGCAGATCCGCCATTCGATGCGGCAGATTGCTTGATGTGACTGCTATGCATGGCACGCCTACCGTTTTCTCTCGCCTTGACTATCGCATCTGTGGTAAAGGCTTTCGCCATGGAACGCAAATCTGGAAAAAAAGGACCCCGTTCTGCCGACGCGACGTCGCCAGAAGGCTCCGACACTGCGCGCCGTGATGGCGCCCATCATAAAAAATCTGCAAGCTTTTCTGACAGGAAAGATGGCATGCGAAAAGATAGCAAGTTCAACAAGGACAAGTCCGAGAAGGGCTCGTTCAAGAAGCGCCCGTTCAACAAGGAACGGGGCGAGAAGCGGCAGGACCGCTCTGATCGGGATAGCGGCTGGACGCCCGGCCTTGATGCCCGGCGGGAAACGGCCGAGGAACGCTCGATGCGCCGCGTCAGCGAACGCGGGGAGCGTGATGACCGCAGAGACACCAAACGCTCCTTTGGTGACGATGATCGCCGCAAGCCCTCCGGTGACGGCAAACGCGGCTTCGGCAGCGACCGTCCGCGCTCTGGCTCGAAACCCTTTGGCGGCCCGCGCAAGGATCGCCCGTCGTCGGCCCGCCCGCACAGCAACAAATCGTTCAAACCCGTCAGCGCCGACAAGCCCAAGGGACCGGCCTATACGCCACCGACCCGTGCGCTGGAAGAAGGCGAACGCATTGCCAAGATCATGGCACGCGCCGGTCTTTGTTCGCGCCGCGATGCAGAAAGCTGGATCGATGCGGGCCGCGTGACCGTCAACGGCAAGGTGCTCGACAGCCCGGCGGTAAACATTCATCCCAATGACAAGGTTCTGGTGGACGGCGCTCCCCTGCCCGTGCGCGAACGCACGCGCCTGTGGCTCTATCACAAGCCCCGGGGACTGGTGACAACCACGTCCGACCCGGAAGGTCGTCCAACGGTCTTCGAGAAGTTGCCGGAAGGCCTGCCGCGTGTGATCACCGTGGGTCGCCTCGACATCAACACCGAAGGGCTTTTGCTGCTGACCAACGACGGTGGCCTCGCCCGTGTGCTGGAACTGCCCTCAACCGGCTGGCTGCGTCGCTATCGCGTGCGCGCCTATGGCCGGGTGACGCAGGCCCAGCTCGACACGCTGGCGGACGGCATCGCCCTTGATGGCGTGCTCTATGGCTCGATCGATGCCGAACTCGAACGCGAGGTTGGCGACAACGTCTGGATCACCGTAGCGCTGCGCGAAGGCAAGAACCGCGAAGTGAAGAAGGTTCTGGGGCACCTCGGCCTTGATGTGAACCGCCTGATCCGTGTCTCCTATGGTCCGTTCCAGCTGCTGGATCTGGACGAAGGCAAGGTGTCCGAGATCCGCGGGCGAGTGCTGCGCGACCAGCTAGGCGAGCGCCTCGTGGAGGAATCGGGTGCCGATTTTGATGCGCCAATCCTCACTGAGACGCCGAAGGAAGAGCCAAAGCCTGCGAAGAAAGAAGAGCGCAAGTCTTCTGGCGGTGCCAAGGGTGGCTATCTCTCCGCCAAGGAAGGTGCACGCGTGATCGCGGATCGCGAAGGTCGCAAGAAACGCTTCTCCGATGACGACAGAGGCGAACGCGGCTCATTCAGGGATCGTGATAGCAGAGATCGGGACGGAAGAGACCGGGATGGCAGAGATCGCGGTGGACGTGATGGCAGGGATCGGGACGACCGCGAGAGCCGCGGCAATGCCTACCCTTATGCCGAGCGCAAGCCTTTCGACCCCACCGCGCCACGCCGCACCAGCTTCGTCTATCGCGAAGAAGGAGCCGATGGACGCAAGACCTCCGGTCGCAATGCCCGCAAGGTCGGTGGTCGCCCCCAGAAGGCAGACCTTCTCGACCCCAACGCCCGCATTGAGCGCAAGACGTCCGACAAGTCCAAGAGCTTTGGCGACAAAAAGAGCTTTGGTGACAAGAAGGGCTTCGGCGACAAGAAAGGCTTTGGTGGCAAGAAGAACTTTGGCGGCAACAGGAGCAATGCCGGATCGGGCGATTTCCGCTCCGAAGGTCCGCGCGGCTCAGGTCCACGAGGTTTTGGCCCACGCGGTGCCGGCTCCGGCCCCAAAGGCCCCCGCTCTGGTGGTCCTCGTACCGGTGGTGCAGCAAAAGGCGGCTTCCGCTCCGGCGGCCCGAAAGGCCGCTCCGGTCGCGACTAGACCGGATCGATCCCAACAGATGCATTTGACCGGGCACCCATGCTGCCCGGTCTTTGCCTGATCCGCCCCCATTCTGTCTGTTCGAACCTCAAGAAGGACCCAATCCATGCGCATTGTTGGCGGTCGCCTCAAAGGTAAGCAATTGGCGAGCCCGAAATCACAGGATATTCGTCCGACGACAGACCGGGTTCGGGAAACGCTCTTCAACATCCTCGCCCACTCCTACGACCATGTGGTCGAAGGGGCACGGGTGCTTGACCTGTTCTCGGGCACGGGCGCGCTTGGCTGCGAGGCGCTGTCGCGCGGCGCGACGGCGGTTCTGTTTGTGGAGGATGGTATCGAGGGGCGCGGCCTCATCCGCACCAACATGGAGACGCTTGGGCTGAACGGTGTTGCCAAGATCTTCCGGCGCGATGCAACGAAGCTCGGTGACGTCGGCACGATGGAGCCCTTCTCGCTGGTCTTCATGGATCCACCCTACAACAAGGGGCTGGGCGAGCTGGCGCTTGAAAGCGCCGCCCAGGGCGGCTGGCTCAAGTCAGGAGCCCTGATCGTCTGGGAAGAAGATGAACGGGCCGAGCTGAAAATACCCGACGGTTTCACGCTGCTCGACACGCGCAGCTATGGTGATACCAAGCTGACCTTTCTCGAATTCAACCCTCGCTGAGGCTCCGGCACCGGAGTCAGTTTTGTCGGCCCTTGTTGATGTTAGGATTCACTCACAATTAATATAAGTAATTGCGCGTAAACTTGGCATTATTATACAAAACTATATTTTTTCGAATCTATCACCAAAAGCCATCAATACTATGAATTCTTGCGATAGCTTTACGCATTTTTAACAAGGAAAATCCATAGTCGTCACGATCAGCAAGGCAGATGCCGTTGCTGGTTGACTGGGGTTTTAGTGTGTAAAGTTGTGTTATGGAGTCCACGCCCGGATTGTCCCACTACAGTATCGTGGGGTCGTTCTTCCTGGCGATGACACTTGGTGTCTTCGTCTTCGCGTCCTCTCCGCGAGCAAGCGGGGAAAAGGTCGTTGTGTTCGTCCCGCCATGGAGCGAGCAGACTGATGCGATTGACGTGATTGCGAGAGCTGGTGGTGCCTTCGTCGGCACCGGCAACCGCTCCTGGATCGCAATCGGCATTTCCAATCATCCACACTTCGTCAGAGACCTCTATCGGGCAGGCGCCCTCTATGTGGGCAGCGGCACGGCCTTCTCGGCCTGTTTCCCGGCAGAGCTTCTGCGGACCGTGGCCAGTCACGTCATTCACGATGGACCACGGGCCAAACCTGCGGCCCAAACCCAATATGGACCCAACAAGGTGGAAACGTCATGATCGATCTCGTAACGCTCAGATCGCAATTTCTCAAGTTCATCGTTGGCCTTTTGTGGCTCAACGCTGCGCTTTCTGCCATTTTCGCCTTTGCCCTGCTTGAGGGCAGCGTCTGGCTGGTGCTTGGCCTCGCGCTTGTGGCTGCGGGCGTGACGACCATTTCGGCGGTCCGCTCCGGCCCGTCTGCGATGACACAGGATCTCAGTGCCGTCTCTCTCGTCTCTCAGGTTGGCGTTTTGGTCTATATCTTTGCCGGTCACAATTTTCAGATCGACTGGCACATGTATTTCTTTGCCACCCTTGCCGTTCTGGCGGGCTGGTGCAGCTGGCGCACCATTCTCGTTGCCGCTGGCGTGACCGCCGTACACCATCTGGCGCTCAATTTTCTCTATCCGATGGCAGTCTTTCCGAATGGAGCAGACTTCCTGCGCGTCGTCATGCATGCGCTCATCGTTGTCTTGCAGGCTGCCGTGCTTGTCTGGCTGACGGCCAAACTCGAGAATGCGATCAAGACCGCCAAGATTGCGCTTGATGAGGCCGGGATCAGCCAGAAGACGGCAAAGGATCTTGCGGACAAGCAAAATGAGGCGCAACAGCATGAGCGGGAGCGCTCAGACCAGATCGATCGCCTGATCGCCGCCTTCCGTGGCGACGTCACCCAAAGCCTTGATGAGGTCGGCAAACATGGCGTCTCCATGGAGCAGCTTTCGCAAGTCCTGAGCAATGAGGCCCATCAGACCCTTTCGCAGTCTCGAGACGTTGCCGACGCTTCGACCAACGCGTCCGACAGTGTTCAGACCGTTGCAGCCGCAGCAGAAGAACTCGCCACCTCGATCGAACAGATTGCCAGTCAGGTCGGCGATACCCAGCGGGTGATGAACGAAACCTCGCAATCCGCGCAAGCAACGAATGCGAAGGTGGCAAGCCTCAACACCGCCGCTCTCAAGATCGGTCAGGTCGTCACCCTCATTCGCGATATCGCCGAGCAGACCAACCTTCTGGCACTCAATGCCACCATCGAGGCAGCACGAGCCGGGGAAGCTGGCAAGGGCTTTGCCGTGGTTGCGTCCGAAGTCAAGGAACTGGCGAACCAGACCTCCAAGGCAACCGAGGAGATCTCGACCCAAATCCACGATATCCAGAACTCGACCAAGGATGCGGTGGAAGCCATCGACCAGATCACCAACATGCTGCTGGAAGTGAATGAATATACCGGCTCCATTGCAACCGCCGTCGAACAACAGGGCGAGGCAACCATCGAGATCAGCACCAGCGTTCAGAATGCCGCCAATGGCACCGCTGCGGTGGATCGCAACATCGACGATGTGACGGCTTCTGTCTCCAGCACGTCGGACAAGGCGCAGCAGGTGCTGAACAGCTCTCGACTGATGGTTGAGGAAACCAACCGGCTGCGTAACCAGATCTCGAGCTTCCTCGACAAGGTCCGCGTGGCCTGATCAAGAGCATTCCAAAGAAAAGAAAAGCCCGGGGCTCCTGTTGGAGCGCCCGGGCTTTTTCATGTCCAGCCGTGGTCAGACCTTACGGAATGGTGATGACCTCGGCTTCTCGTGCCTTGTTGCGCTTCTTGAGGCGATGCTCCCGCCAGATCGTGAAGACACCGGCAAAGACCACGAGCAGGGCACCCAGGATCATTGGTGCCGTCAGATCCTCGCCAAAGATGAAATAGCCATAGGCAAGGCCATAGACGAGTTGCAGATAGGTCAAGGTCTGGACCGTCACGGCCTCGGTCATGGCAAGCGCCCGGATGAGGAAATAGTGCCCAGCCACACCGGTCACGCACAGTGCGATGAGCCAGGCCCAGTCAGCTGGTGGAATGTTGTCGTTCCAGAAAAACGGCCCGATGCAACTGGTGATGACGAGACCGATGATGCCCGTGTAGAAGAAGCTCACCTCCGGCGAATCCGTGCGCCCAACCAACCGTGTCAGGATCGAATAGAGCGACATGGTGAAGACGCAGATCACAGGAAGGAAGATCAAGGCCGAGAAATGCGCATCAAGCGGGTTGATGATGATTAGCACCCCGAACAGCCCGATCCCGATGGCAACCCAGCGCCGCCAGCCGATGGTCTCGCCAAGGATGGGTATCGCCAGCAAGGCCACCATAAGGGGCGCGGCAACAAAGATCGACTGGCTCTGGGCCAGACCGACATAAGCGAAGCTGAGAATCGAGACCAGAATCTGGGCAACCAGCAACAGCGCGCGCGCAATCTGCAGCCCCGGACGGGCCGTATAGATCGCAGCGCGAAAGCTGCCTTTGGTGTTCAGCACCAGCGCCAGACCGAACAGTGCAAAGGCCCAATAGCGGATCATGCTGATCAGGAAGGGCGAATAGAGCTGGCCGACATGCTTGGTGATGGCGTCCTGGATCGAAAAGATCGTGACGGCAAGCAGCGCATAGACGAGACCGGAGATACGCATCTGTCATTCTTTCAAGGTACGGACTGATGAAGGCTTAGAATTCGCCCTGTGCAGTGGGGGGAAACGCAACAGGGAGGCCATCAACGCGAGACGGAAGGAAATTCATCGACACTTAGCAAGTGCGCCCTATCCATGACAAGCCGTTTCTTGTCATAGCTGCATCGTATGAGCTGGCGCTGCTGCTTTGTCTCTGAACTTTTTCGCTTTTCTGCTTTGAACAGCAGCGGGAATCGTGCCTTCTACGTCTTTCGGATATTGCTCCGCAGCCTTGATTCCAATCAAAGCAGTCCATTAAGGCGTTGGTTCATAGTCCCTTATGCCGACACAACGGCAGTCTCTGACGGCGGCTCGCTCACTTGCTAAAGAGATCTCAATTTGCTCATGAAGACCGCAGGGCCCCGCACTTCGGGCCGGGTGGTCTGACACCTATTTGCCCCTAGGAGAGGAGGCCTGGTATGGCCATCAAAGATATCGTTTGCCTGCTCGACATCGAGACCGATTTGACAACGGCACCGGTTCAAATTGCCACTGAAATCGCTTCCAAGCTCGATGCGCATCTGACCGGCCTTGCCCCGCTGATCGAGCCGATTGTCCCGGCTCTTATGGTCCAGCCGGTCCCGGATCAATTCATTTCCGACGCCCGCAATAGGTCCATCGAAAAGGCGCGCTCCTCTATGGAACGCTTTTCGAGCTATACCAAGAATAGCGGCATTGCGTTCGAAACCCGCCTTCTCGACATCACACCGGGCGGTCTGGAGACCTTTGTCAACAGCACTCGCCTTTCCGACCTGATCATCATTGGGCAGGACAATCCTGACAAACCCGAACCCCTGCGTGCCGATCTCATCGAAGCGGCACTGTTCGATTCGGGCCAGCCGATCATGGTGGTGCCTTTTGTTGGAACCGAGGCCTTTTCTGCCAAGAAGGTCATGGTCGCATGGGACGGGTCCAAAACTGCAGCGCGCGCCATTCATGCTGCGATGCCCATTCTGGAACTGGCCGAGGCGGTTCAGGTGGTGCTTGTCGATGGCAAGAAGTTGCATCTACCGGGCGATCCCGGCGCCGATCTGGCGGTCTATCTCTCCCGCCACGGCGTTGACGTGACAATCGAGAATATCTCGTCTGACGGCGAAGGCGTCGCGGCGGCTCTCCTGAACCACATCGAGTCGCAGAAAATCGAGCTCGTGGTGATGGGTGGCTATGGCCATAGCCGGATGCGCGAATTCATCATGGGTGGCGCGACGCGTGAGATGCTCGAGTCCATGACCGTGCCCTGCATCATGGCGCATTGATCGTCACTTGGCGATCTTGGCCCGCACATGAAGCGGGCCGCAAATGTTGACGCAATCCCGGTGGGTGCTGCCTGCCGGGATTTTTTATTGCAGATCTCTGTCGCGAGTGGGTCTTTAAATTCCGGCTATTCGACGAGAATGACCCAGCTCATGATCAGCTGGATGATGGCAAAGATCGGCAGCCATGCATGTTGCGTCTGAACGTAATTGGGCGTTTTCGACGCCATTTCGGCGATCTTGCGCAGCCGGGATTCGACCTTGTTAAGGCGTTCCTGAGATTTCAGCGAGTTTTCGTGCATTTCCTGCAAGGGGGCAATCTGTTGCAAGAGCATGTTGACCTGCCCCTTGAGGCTCGCCACTTCGGCCAACACCTTTTCCATATCCGCCGACCGGCCATAATCGGCCGCCGTCAGCTTTGTTCCCAGTACGTCAATGTCAGATCTGATTTTCTGACATTCCGCATTCATTAGTTCCAGTTCCAGTTCCACGTGACCTTACCCCTGTCCCGCACGCGTTTGCGCCCGCGCAAAAGATTAAGGCGAGATATTTAATAGATTGCATCGATTTTTATTTGTCTTTTCCTTTACTTAACGGAATATTAAGAACTCGCATCTTGGACAGGACTGTCTTTAACCAAAGTATGATGCCGATTGCTTGTGAATTTCGAAGCAAAGCTTTCCCGACACCGAATACATCAAGGACAATGGCCTTGAGCCCCGTTAGGCACGAAGGAGCGTCCTTGCACCAGAATAATCAATGGGAGGAAAGGCGGGTGAGGAGATCATGAGCAGTTACCATCTCGATGTATTCTTGAGACCTCGCAATGTGGTCATGGTGGGCGCTTCGTCCGAGAAGGGCACCATTGGCGAGGCGGTTACGCAGAACCTTCTGTCCGGCAAGTATAGCGACAAGTTGCAACTGGTCCATCGGGACGGCGGAACGTTCGACGGACACGAGGTTCTGACCTCGCTTGACGCTCTGGTAGGCAAACCCGATCTTGCTGTTGTTGCGCTGGCTCCAGATGAGATTTCTGGTGCCATCAAGACACTTGGAGAACGGGGTTGTCGGGGGGCCGTGATCGTCACCACCGAAATGGGCGCAATGGATGAGACCCAGAAGCGCGAAACAATGGACGCTGCCGCCGATCACAAGCTGCGTCTCATCGGCCCCAATTGCATGGGCATTCAATCGCCGCGCAGTGGGCTCAATGCCTCCTATTCCCACGTCGCCGCCCTGCCCGGCGATCTGGCGCTGATCTCGCAGTCCGGGGCCATCACCGCTTCGGTCACGGATTGGGCGAGCCAGAACAACATCGGCTTTTCCGCTCTCGTGTCGCTCGGTGACAAGGTCGATGTCGATTTCGCCGACATGATGGACCATTTCGCCATGGACCCGCACACGCGGGCGATCCTGCTCTATGTCGAGACCATCATCAACGCCCGCAAGTTCATGTCCTCGGCGCGAGCGGCGGCGCGCACCAAGCCAGTGGTGCTGATCAAATCCGGACGCCATGCCGAGGGTGCCTCGGCCTTTGCCCCTCGCAACAACAAGCTGGTCGGCGCGGACGAGGCCTATGATGCCGCGTTCGAGCGCACCGGACTGTTGCGCGTGCATGATCTGGACGAGTTTTTCGATGCGGTTGAAACGCTTACCCATGTACGCAAGCTCAATGGCTCCAAGCTCACAGTGATGACAAACAGCGCTGGCATCGGCGTGCTGGCGGTTGATGATCTCATCGACCATGGCGGGGCGCTTGCCACCCTCGAGGACAGCACGATCGAGAAGCTCGACGAGGTTCTGCCCAGCAGCTGGTCGCGCAGCAACCCGGTGAATATCGTGGTGAATGCCGGGCCGCAGCGCTACAAGGATGCGCTCGATATCCTGATGGAGGATCGCAACAGTCACGCCATTCTGGTCATGACCTGCCCCACCGCCCTTGCCACCGGTGAGGAAGCGGCGCAGGCGATCATCGAGCTGATCGAGGAACGCAAGAAGGCGGGCAAACGCCGTGTTCCAGTGTTTGCGGCATGGCTCGGCGGTGGCGAGAATGTCAACAAGCTGTTCGAGGATGCGGGCATTCCGCACTATCCAACCCCGGCGGACGCCATTCGCGGCTTCTCCTATGTGGTGCGCTACATGGAGGCGCAGGACCAGTTGATGCGGATGCCGCCGTCGATTGGCGATTTCCAGCCGGATTATGAATCCGCCCGCACGATCATTGATGAGGCCCTTCATGACGGTCAGCATCGGCTGAATGCTGTGGCGGTGACCAAGCTGCTTCAGGCCTATGACATTCCCATCGCTCCGTCCCTTGCCGCAGCAACCGCCGTCGAAGCCGCCCAGATGGCCGCGCCCCTCATTGCCCGCTACGGCTCGGCGGTCGTCAAAATCGACAGCCCGGACATTCTCTACAAGTCCGATATCGGTGGGGTCGTGTTGCACCTTGGCAATTCCGGAGCCGTGGCGACCGCAGCCCAACAAATCATGACACGGGCGCGAGAAGCGCGGCCTGATGCCAAGATCCACGGCGTCACCGTGCATCCAATGGTACGCAAGCCCCACTCGATCGAGCTGTTCGCCGGCATGACCGTTGATCCTGTTTTTGGCCCCGTGATGGTGTTCGGCCGGGGCGGGACCGCCGTTGAGGTGATCCGCGACAAGGCCATGGCCCTGCCGCCGCTCGACCTGCTCTCCGCCATGCGGGTGATCGAGAAGACGCGGGTCAATCGACGCCTTGAAGGCTATCGCGACACGCCTGCCTGTGACCGCGAGGCGCTCGCCCAGATCCTCGTCAAGATGAGCCGCATGGTTGCCGATTTCCCCGAAATTGCCGAGCTGGATTTCAACCCGCTGCTGGCCGACTCCAATGGCTTCATCATTGCAGATGCGCGGGTCGAAGTGACCAAGGTGTCCGAAGGCATCCATCCGCATAAACGGTTTGCGGTGAAGCCTTACCCACACGACTGGGAGCAGGAGCGGGTCTTGAAAGATGGCCGCACGGTCTTCATCCGCCCGATGATGCCAGAGGATGAAGCGCTGTTCCCCGGATTCTTCGACCATGTCACGGACGAGGACATGCGCCTCAGGTTCTTCTCGGCAGCGCGCAGTATGACCCATGCCTTCATCGCACGCCTTACCCAGATCGACTATGCCCGATCCATGGCCTTCATTGCGGTGGACCCGGCAACGGGTGACATGCTCGCCTCGGTGCGTCTGATGGGGGATGGCAATCACGAGACCGGCGAGTATGCCGTCATGGTGCGCTCGGATCTTAAGGGGCTGGGGCTCGGCTGGATCATGATGAAGCTGATCCTGCAATTTGCCGAAAAGGATGGCTTCCGCGAAGTCGAGGGCGAGGTTCTCAGGTCCAACAAAACCATGCGGCAGATGTGCGAGGCACTCGGGTTTGAAACCCGCATGGATCCGGATGATCCGGATCTGGTGCACATGGTTTTCCGCGTGCCTGATATCAGCCGAAAGATTGCAGAACTGATCTAGAAAGAGCGATCAGACAGCTCAGGGTAACAAAATGGGAGTGCAAACCGGGGGACCTGCACTCCCTTGTTGTCAGAGCATAGGGGCAAGGAGGCCGCCGCGCCTCGATGCTGGTTTCTTGTCGCTGGTTCGTCAGTGCCCGTGATGACTTTTGCCCTTTCGGGCAGCAAGCGTTCGGCGACAAGGCTGCGTCCTGGCGGAGTGGACCGGGAAAATGACCGGAACCAGACAGGACGCGTCCTGACATACCCTTTGAGTCTAGCATGATTCCAAATGCGAATCTCGCCAGCAGCGACCAAAAGAGCGCGGGTTGTTGCTGAGCCTTCAGCTGTGGTCAGAGTGGATCGACCGTGACCACCTGAAAGGTATAGAGATCGCCATCTTCATCCTTGATCGAGACATATTCACCCGGCTTGAAGGCATGCGTCCCGAAGCGATAACCCGCCTCCACATCATCCTCTCCCTCAGCGTCATAGGTGAAAGCCCAGCTGCCACCGGGGCGGTGGATCAGGTGACCATGCTCGTCATTCTCACCCTGCCAGAAACGGCGCACACGGCAGTCCGCCCTGCGGTCCCTCCAGGTCGCGGCGTCGATGTGGCCATCGCCGTCGAGCGGAGCAACAAACTCGTAACCGTGATGTGCGCTGCCATTTGGGTGAGCCGCATCGCGTGCCATATTCAACCGCACTTTTTTCATGACGATATTGGACATGGTTTCCTCCCTGAAAGCCCAATTCTTCCGCCCTGCATCTGAACGCTGGGCGCTGCACGTTCATCCTCTTGCTGGCGGCATGCCTGCAGGTGGACGTGGCAATTTCACGCACGATCTCTTCGTTCTTCTACCAATGACAAACACTGCAAGCGCGTGCGCTTCGATGCAGTTGGCCACGACTCGTCCATAATTACTTTTGCTTGCCACACGACAAAACTACAACTTTGGTCAAATACTTCACCTCAATTCCCTTAAGAGACTGAAATATTGACCAAAAATCCTCCCAATCACCTGTTGTGATTGTCGCATATGGTAGGTTACTTACCTTGATATTCCTCAATGCAATCATTGCTATTGATCGCCATTGTTGGCGCAAGATTGACCGCAGGCAGTATCAACAGTTTCTGCCACTAGCTCGCGCGTGGTGAGCATAGTCACCACACCTTCTCCGGAAGCGGACACATGGAATCCTTCAGTTACCAAATCCCGGCAACAGAGCCGTTTGATACTCTGGAACAGGATCACCAGCTTTCAACTGGGCAGCCTCATCTGCCCACGTCGGTGAGCGACGCCCAACGCGTCATTGTCGCCTTTCTGAGTGATCCCATGAGCTATGGCGAAACCGAACCGGTCGATCGCATCGACATGATGTCCTCCATGCTCTTCATGGCCGGGGACTATTGCTACAAGCTCAGACGCGACCTGCCTCTCGGGCAGGAAGCCAGCTTCTCGCTCGAGCAACGTCATCAGTTGGCCAAGAAGGAGATGCGGCTCGGAACGCTGTTCGCACCCGATCTCTATCTCGACCTTGTGCCGATCCGCCAACTGAATGGTCAGCTTTTTATCGACCTGCCCAGAGCCCCCGCCGACGTCCGCACAAGCGATCCGAACGTCGAGGCCCCGGTTGTCGAATGGCTGATCCGCATGCAGCGTTATGATTTTTCCAAATGCTACGACAAGCAGGTGGAAATCTATCAACCCAATTTCGATGAATGTCATCGACTGGCCGATTTGATTTCACCCAGTCAGACCAGACGGCAGAAGCGCCAGTCCGCACGCACTTGGCTGCGGCATCTGGAGGAGATGATTGGCAGCTTCTCGCCGCTGGTTCGCACACTCGACCGCGAAGCCAAGAATACCACGCTTCGGGCTTGTCTCAATCGCGCAAGCGAGCTGCTTGATCGTGCCGAAAGCAGCCTTCAGGATCGCTGCCATCAGGGCCAGTTTCGCCCGATCCACGGCAATCTGGGTCTGAGCAATGTGCTCGAGACCCATCAGGGCCTGAGGCTGATCCATCCGCTTGTGCTCTGGAAATCAAGTCAGGTGCGGCAGTGGCAAGGCGATCCCTTCTATGATCTAGCATCGCTGATTGCCGAATTGTGGTCGCGTGGGCTGCATCGTCAGGCCAACTGGGTTTTCTCGCACTATTGCAACAGCCAGTTTGACAGCTCGTCCCTGAGCGGGCTCAAGGTGCTGGATCTTTACATCTTCATCCGTGCGATGGACCGCTCGCGGTTGCTCAAATCTGCCCTGACGGGGCGCCCCGGCGATCCCCTGCACGATACAGATGGCGGCATGAAACCCAGAGCGCTCAAAGGATATGTCAACACGGCCCGTGAGAGCCTGTTGCAGGACGAGGCGTCGCTGGTGGTGATTGGCGGCAGCACCCATGCAAATCGGTCCAATCTGGCGCGTCTGTTGGCTCCGGTGACGGGACGCATGCCCGGTGCGGTCTATCTCTCAGCCGATCAGGAAATGCTGGCACTGCACGAAACCCGTTCCTCACATGATCTGCCGCGCACGGCGCATCGCAAGTCGGTTTGGCGGCTTGTCTATCGCCGCATGGCAGAGAAGGCGCTGGTTGCGCTTGAGACCGGCTATTCGGTGATCCTTGAAGGACGCTTCGACAGTCCGGAGAGCCGGGAGATCCTGACGGAACTCGACCAGAAGGTTCCGACCTCTACCGCGCTGACGGCCTTCCATCTGTTTGATTCCAAACGGGATCATCGGCACGGTGCAAGTTTTGCCGCGACTGGCACGATGCTCGGGGATCTTGAATTGTGGCCCAGCCAGCTCAGGACTGAAGACATGGCCTTCCGCGATTCTGAAAAGGCGTTGCCGATCCTGCGCAATGTGGATCTCAGTCGCGACTGGACCCGCTGGATCGAGCTGGATGCGTCCTGCTCTGTCGGCAGTCTGCTTGAACAGGCTCTCGCCCGGATCAATCCGGAATGGGCTCCGATTTCAGAAGGCACCCTGCATTAGCGGCACAATTACAGCGGTGTCTTCACCGGCTGAATTGTCTTCATTGCTCCCGTGACATGCCGAACTGGGATTTCCCTATTCCTGCACTCCGGTTGTCAGGCAGCTTTTGAACGCGGTTTGCCGGTTGAATCATACGACTTGCGGAAGCGGCAGTGCAGAAGCGTGCCAAGCCCCTGCTCGCTCGAAAGCGTCATTTCCCCGCCGATTGCGTCAACCAGCTGGCTGACCAGCATGAGCGGCAGGATCTGGCGCAGACCCACGTCGCCCAAGTTGGCTTCGGTCGCCATAGGATGGGTGATAGCCCGGATCTGACGGGCCGACAAGGCGGTGCCTGTATCGAGGCATTCATAGACGATATGCTGACCTGAGCTGTGTTCGCGCAACTCGACGCGCACGGGTTGCCCCTCCTCTCCCAGAAGGCGCGTCAGAGCGCCTTCGACAGACAGGGTGATGATCCTGGAGAAGGCATTGGCATCGCCATTGACCACAAGACCGGCTTCGGCTGCACAATCGATCTGGATCGGGCTGTTGCGAACCTCGGCAAGCGTCTTCAACAAGGAGGAGCGCTCCTTGAGCAGGCTCGCCAGATCGCAGCTATGGTCGCGCGAGTAGAAGCCCTCGACCTGAGCGTCGGAGAAGTCATGCAGCAACTCGATCTGATGAGCAGTCCGCGCGACTGAGTTGGTGGCAGCAACGACTAGGTTCTCGATCTCGTCAAACTCTGCCTGAAGTGGCATATGGCGTGAAAACTGCTCCAGATCCTGCAAGGTCGGTTCCATGAGCACCTGCAAGGCCTCGTCCAGCCAGCCGCGAAATTCAAGCCCGTTGCTCGTCGTGCTCTCGCTGTTCAGTGTGCCTTCGAGAAGCAGAATGATGTCTTCGGCCTTGACCTTGAGGGAATCCTCGGCAAAGCGGATGCGCGACGTTAAGGCCGAGGCCTGTTT
This sequence comes from uncultured Cohaesibacter sp., assembly GCF_963662805.1. Taxonomy (NCBI): domain Bacteria; kingdom Pseudomonadati; phylum Pseudomonadota; class Alphaproteobacteria; order Hyphomicrobiales; family Cohaesibacteraceae; genus Cohaesibacter; species uncultured Cohaesibacter sp. The sequence goes on along the minus strand of NZ_OY759862.1, from coordinate 227,029 downwards.
TGAGTCCCCGATCAGGGTCTGGATGCGGTCGATTGCCCTATGGGTCTCGTTCCGCATCTTCACGACGCTCTGACCAAATACCTCTGCCAGCGGAGAGGACTTGTCGCTGTCTTCATTGACCACCTGTAGAGAATTGTTCTGACGCAGGGACTGCGCAATGACGAAATCCATCTCACTTTGCAGTCCGAAGTGGGTTCGAGACAAACCACGGGCTTCATCAAACTCGCTGACCCGCAGAAGCGAATACCGGTGGAGAAGACGCGCAGCGATGTAGGAGATGCCGAACGACCAGAGGGCAATTGCGATCACCCCCAGTGTTTGCAGGGCCATCTGTCCGATCAGTTGCTGGCTTTTGCTTGCCAGCAGCACGGGAGACAGTAGCCCGCCAATAAGGCCACCAGCAAGGAAGGTCGCAATCAGATCACCCGGATCATCGATCTCGACGGCTGACAGAATGCGCCGCAGACCAATGCAGACCGTGCCGGAAAAAAGACCGATCAGCGCAGCATTTGCCGTGGATATGAAAGGCGCAAAGGCGACAAGGGCAATCGCGCCCGCAAGTGCGGCAGCCATGACATCCATCGCCGCACCCTTGGTCCGTTGGGAAATCAGCAACAGCATCGCGGATACGACCGCAAAGCTGGCCCCGAGGAGAACCTTGAACAGCACATGGGGCATAGCCTCGATCGAGGTCACCTGAGTGAGGCTCAGCCCTGCCGTGCTGAAAATCATGATAATCACGCCAAGGGAGTGCAAGGTCGGGCTCTGCCCGCGTGGGCGGCTGGGGTGCAATGGAAAGCGCCCGTGACGCGGACCGACTGTTGCGCTGGCAGCCAGTGCGACAAACCCCGCCGAAACAAACACCGCAACCGCGCCCGTGTGATCGCTGAAGCCGCGGGCCGCGAGCCAGCCGCTGCTGGTGTTCTCGCCATTCCAGACCCAATGGATGACGATCGGCGCGATCAAAAGGGCGGTGACGGCTACAAGGGCATTGCTACCAATGAAACTGCCGCGCTCGGACAAGGAGACCGTGGCGAGAATACACGGCAGCGAATAGAGAAACAGGACAGGCAATTCCTGCACCCGATAGTCGATCTCGATCTGGCCGAATATGCCAACCCCCAGCCCGAACAGGCCAAAAACGCTCTCACCACGAAACAGCGAGTAACCGATCAGCCAGTAACAGACAAGCCCAATGCAGAAGCCGGCGACGACGCGCGTGATGGTGTCCAGCTCATTGCGTACTTTCACTCGCCCCGCCATGAGCAAGAGGATGCCCAAGGGCAGACCGAAGCCGGTCATTGACAACAAGAAATGGGCCAGTTCCAACATGCACTTCTCTTCATTTCCGAGAAAGCGCCTTCTCGCCTGAAGCGAAGGCACGCCAACTCAAAGACTAGAAGAATTATGGTTAGCCGGTCGTTAATAAGTGCTCGCTTAGAAACCAAATCTAACAATCAGGGTTCAAAATTAGACAGCTTTTTCGAACAGTTCGATTGATATTCAGGGTTGAGGCTCGATTTCAAGGCCAACCGCATTGGCCAGACCGACCAAAATATGCTCTCCACTGCCGTTGATTCGAACTCGGCCATAGCGGGCCTGAGCATAGTCATCGGCATGTCCTTCCTGAAAGAAGAAGCTGTCGGGCTGGATCAAGACAGGGCGCGAAGAGCTGTTTTTCCTTATCTGAACAGCCAGCAGACGTTCGTCTGCCGCCAGTGTTTCGCCCGGCCGATGGAAGCGGACGAATTTTGCCGTGCCGCCGGTGCCAATGCTCAGCACCACATTTTTGGCCTGCTCTGCGGCTTCTGCTTCTGAAGGATTGCCTGCTTCGGATCGCAACTCCCTAAGCTGGCGGCTCGCCACCTCCGCCACCTTGAACTGCAAGCGCATATAGTCCCCCTGCATGAGCGAGCGGGGGTCGACGGGGGCCAGTTCCAGAAGGATCAGCTCACCGTTGTTGCGGAGGGTTTCCTTGCCATAGATGGCATAGTTGAAAAGCCCAAGGATTGGCAAAAGGACAATCAGGACCAGCCGGTTACGCATTGTGATCCCTCCCCGTCATGATATCCCCGCCGTCGGCGTCATCGAGGGTTTCATGCCAGCCCCGCCAGTAGATGACAGCGGCTCCGAAGAGAAACACGAGGCCGGAGAGCACCAGAACAGCGGACTTCTGCAACAGCGTCATCTCGAGGATGTAATAATAGTGGCAGCCAAATCCGATCGCGAACAGAAGACCGAGCATGGAATGCACTGGACGATGGGTGGCATAGCCGACAATCATCAGGCCCAGTGCCAACACGATGGCAGGATCTGCCACCAGCCCCAGAAGACAGATGCCCGCAAAGGCAACCAGCATCGGCTCTGTGGGTTTGGCACGATGCCGCCCGGCGACCCAAACGACCAGAGCCAGTAGCGCCAGCGTGAGCAGGATCTGCAGCGGCCACTTCTGAGCGATGCCTCCAAGATCGACTGACATGTCAACCACATCAAGATCCACCTTGCCCAGTCCCTGCATCTTGATGAAGGTCGAAATGATCCCGACACCGACACAGAGCGAGACGATCAGTGCATCAAAGAAGCTGGTGAGCACACGGCGCACGCCGGGAAAGACGAGGAAAGACGCAAGGGCTATTAGATGGGCCGCGACAAGGACAGTGAAGGCAAAGGCCCTGCCGTTCTCGGGCCCGTCAATGAGCAGGCAGATCCAGAGCGACAACAGGAAGGTTATGGCAGAGACGAACCGCTCGATCGAAGACGGAAACAACAGAAACGACAGGATCGCAACTATCCCGAGGATGGCCGCCATCGGCCAGGCCCATGACAGGTCAAAGAGCGTGTCGATCATTTGCGCGAGCCCGGTGATGAGCGACACCTTGCCCGCCTGCAACAGGGTGAGCGCAGTCTGGACCAGATAGTCCTGCCCGATCCCCGTCTTGCCCATTCCGGAACGATAGAGAAGGGTCGAGACGACCATCAGCACCAACCCATTGATGATCAGGTTGATGTCTCCCAGTTTGAACAGGCCGAACAGATAGAGGAGGTACAGCAGGAGCAATCCCGACACGATGGCACCGATGCCACTGAGGGCCCGCAGATACAGCGGGGACTCCGTCGTTTCGCGATCCTTGATGGCGAGAATCTCATCCCTAATGGCGCTCTCGTCCCGAGGCGTGAGGCCATCGGTTCGACGTGCAAAATCGAGCCATGCTGGCACTCGTGGCGCGTCCTTGATCAACCGATAGCTTTCAGATGCGGTTACTGAGAGTGAAGTGGCGCTCGTGTTGTTTGTAGTATCAGACATGGGCACCCTCCCCGTCTGTCTCATCGTCCGCGCCAAGCAGCTTGCGCAAATAGCCAGCCGCAGAGCCGAAGCTGGCAATGGCGGCAATACCGGTCAGCAAGGTTGTCACCAAGGCGTCCGCATCGTTGCTGTCAAGCAAGATGGCGATACCGATGACCACGAGCAGGCAAATGACGAGCAGCGTCATGGCCAGCACCGGGATATCGCGGCGAAGATAGCGGAAGGTGATATAGAAACCGATGAGAATGATGCAGGATAGCGGCCCCGTGTTGGACCTGTAATCGTCACCGGATGCGATGTCATCGACAAAGCCGATCAGCAGCGGGAAAAGACCGGCGAGACTGGCGGCGACCAGCAGCCAGCGGATCCACAAGGGTTCCAGCCAGCAAAAGGCTCCCTGCCCGCCTGAGGAAGCGGAAGGCGCGAGCCATTCACGCAGGGCAAGGGCAAGCGTGCTGAGGCAGGCAAGGGTGAAATAGAGATAAGGCTCGAGCTCCATGGTGAGCCCCAGTGTTTCCTCCCACCACAAATAGATGGCCGTGTTGAGAAGACCGAACCAGATCAGCCAGAGCGCGGAGAGACGGCTGAGGATGGTCCATGGTGTGATGAGCAAAGCCCAGAGAGCGAACAATTGCCATGGGTCCGCACCGCTCTGATAGATCTGCCCGAAGGTTGCCAGAAACACCCCGACCAGCATCGAGGCGACGAGCAGCAGGAGCCGCCCGATCAGACGATCAAGGGTCATCAGCCAGGAGCCGACAGCGGCGGCGATTACGCCAGCCTCGATCATGCCAAGCTTGGCGAGATCGGGAATGGATGCCCAGTTGAAGGCGAAGAAAAAGACGATCCCCGACAGGATGAGGCCCGTTCCGAAGGCCAGCAACAGGATCATCGCCCAATGAGCCCAAGCGCGGGGCGGGTGCAGCCAATCGAGCGACGCCTGACGAAGCTGAGGTGTGATCACGCCACGCCTTGCCAGCTCATCAAGGAGATGTCGATCAAGAGAGATGCTGTTGAGCCGTTTCTGATCCGAGGGCACCTCGGCTTCTGGTGTCATGACATCGCTGTCCTTCTTGCGGTTTCACACGCAGTGCGAGTGACGAAGCTATTCTACCAGAATGCGGCTATTTCGTGTGCAATGCCACCCTCTTGTTTGCAATCGGATCAGACCACCGACAAGACGCGCCGTTTAATGAATGCCGCCTGACGCCTCATGCTCCCCACGATACTTCTCAGTCAACACAATGATGCCGAGAGTGGTCAGTCCACAGATCACGAATGCTCCGACCATCGCAAGGATCGTTCCGTCATAGATCTGGCCAAGAGCGGTGGCGATACCCATGCCGACGAAGGTGGACAAGGCACCCACCCAAGCCGAGGCCATGCCGGCAACATGGCCCACTTCTTCCATGGCCAGAGAGTTGAGGTTCCCGAACATCAGGCCGATGCAAAAAAACATCGGGAAGAACAGGGCGATCAGCAACCATAGCGGCGGTACAAAGCCATAGGGAAAGGAGATCGCAAGGGTTATCGCAGCCAGAATGACAAGAGCGGTCACGGCGGTTTTGGCAAGACGCCGCATGCCGAAACGAATGACCAGCCGACTGTTCGAGAATGAAGCAATGCCGATCGAGATCGCGAGCCCGGCGAAGAAATAGGGGAAATTCTCACCCAGCCCATAGGTGGACTGGAACAGATTCTGCGCGATGCTGATGTAGAGGATGAAGGGGCCCATGACGACGCCTGCGCCGATCATGTAACCAACGCAGCTTACAGTGCTGAAAACCGTTCGTGTGCCACTCCAGAGCGTGGACGGCGTGATCTTGATCCGCCGGGAGAGCGGCAGGGTTTCGTTCTGCCGGATCAGGAGCCAGACCCCACCGATGGTTGACAACAGCACGAAGAACATGAACAGGGACCGCCAACCGGCGATATGTGAAACCGCCTGCCCCAGAATGGGTGCGATCACGGGAACAAAGATAAAGACCCCCATCACGAAGGACATTACCCGCGCCATTGCTCGCCCGACAAACAGGTCACGCACAAGAGCGATCAACACGATGCGGGGGCCGGCAACGCCGATTCCCTGCATGAAACGTCCGAACAGAAGCATCTCAAAGGATGTGGAGACCATGGACAGGATGTTGCCGACAATGAAGATTGCCAGCCCGATGAAAATGCTTTTCTTGCGGCCCAGCTGGTCGGACAGAGGCCCATAAAACAACTGGCCAATGGCGAGGCCTGCGAACAGTGCAGTGATGACCTTCTGCAGTTCCTGAGCGTCAGTGTGGCCCAGTTGCAGCCCGACGGTTTCGAGTGAGGGCAGGATCGCATCCGTGCTGAGGGCCGGAAGCGACATCAACATCGCCATCAAGATGATGAATTCCGCAAAGGGCATATTGGGTTGGGACTGATCATGCGCTGCGCCAGAGGGGGCATGAACTCGCTGCTGGTTATCGAGCTTGGTCTGTTTGGTCACTTGAAGGCTCCGAGAGTCTCAAAAAAACAAGGCAAAGCCGCCAACTCTTTTTACGGTAGGTCAGCTCGCGCGAAGATACGGAATAAACATGTCTATGCCGGATGCGCCGGAAGCTCTGGTGGCTGGCTCCGGCAAAAAAGAATTGAAGACCGGTCATATCACCTAACCCGGCTCTTGACTAGTCTTGCTCTCGAAATGCAATGCATGAGTGTATCCTCATAAATGCCGGTTTCGAAGAGATTTATTCTCATTTCAAAATTAATTATACAGCCCCGCACGAAACAATATTACAATTCCAATTTGTAAATATTTTATTTGTTTTATTTATCTCTATTTCGATATTCTCTTATTTAAATCACAAAATATTCCTATACTTATAAAACGATTTAGTAGATAACCTAATAATATCCAGATATTCGATATTGACCCACACAGTCTAAAATACCTATTTTAAGTATTATCACGCAACCCAATATAATTTATATTGTAAAATACATCTATGTTTATCGTTTGTTAACCATGTTCGAGAAATCTGACAAAAACAATCAAAGGTTGTTTTCTTCATTCGATCCGCAGGTCGGTCTCCGATAAATCGACCTAAGAGGCTACTCACATGGTTCCTTCCAAGAAATCCATTTTGCCAGCTTGGCTCCATGGCCTGTCGGCAAAAATCTACTTCATCGTTCTCCTGACTGTCGTCGGCATTGGCATCCTGTCCCTGCAGGCGAGCCTGTTCAGTCGACAGGACCTTGAACGATCCAAAGCCCAAGAGCTTGAGCATCTGGTTGAAACCGCGATCTCGACCATATCGACGATGGAGCGGCAGGCCCGTTCCGGCAAGTTCGACATGGACGAAGCCAAGGCTCGGGCGAAGGAAGCCCTTTCCATTCTTCGCTATAACGACGGTGACTATTTCTGGGTCAATGATGGCAACGGCATCTTCGTGATGCATGGCACAGACCCGGAACTTGCGGGCAAGAACATGTGGGAAGAGAAGGATCCCGATGGCCTTCTTTTCATGCAGGAATTCGTCAAAACGGCCCGTCAGGATGGTGGCGGTGTCGTGCGCTACTCGTGGCCACGCCCCGGCAGCAGCCAGCCAATACCGAAGATGGCCTATGTCGACTATTTCGAGAGCTGGGGCTGGATTGTCGGCACCGGTTCCTACATCGACGATATTGATGCCCTTTACTGGAGCAACCTGAAGAGCCTTCTGATCAGCAGCCTGATCATGCTGGCGGTGATCGGCATCGTCTCGATTATCCTTGCCCTCGGCATCACGCGGCCAATCAGCAGCATTGTTCACGCGATGCTTGATCTGGCAGATGGCAAACTCGACATCTCCGTTCCGCATCAGAACCGCCGCGACGAGATCGGTAACATGAGCAAGGCTCTGCTGGTGTTTCGGGACAATGCCCGGGAACGTGTGGCACTGGAAGCCCAACAGGCTGCGCAAAAGGCGGAAGCCGAGGCAAAACAGCGCCAGATGCTGCTGGAGATGGCCGAAACCTTCGACAAGCAGGTTGGCTCGATCTTCTCTCAGGTCAAACAGGGCGCCCTGATGCTGGAGAAGGAAATGGGCCTTCTCGCCGATCGGGCGAAGGAAAACAGCAGCCGGGTCACGTCGATTTCCTCGGCGATGGAAGAATCGAGCGTCAACGTGGAAACGGTTGCCAGCGCGACCGAGGAAATGACCGCGTCCATTTCGGAAATCGCGATGCAGGTCGAGGAATCTCGCGGGGTTGCAAACACCGCCGTCGACGAAGTGAACAAGGCGTCCGATGTGGTCTCCACGCTGTCTGATGCTTCCGATGCCATTGGCAGGATTGTCGGTCTCATTCAGGATATCGCCGAGCAGACCAACCTGCTCGCACTCAACGCAACCATCGAGGCGGCCCGTGCGGGCGAAGCTGGCAAAGGCTTTGCAGTCGTTGCTGCCGAAGTCAAGGATCTGGCGTCCCAGACGGGGCGGGCCACCGAGGAAATCTCGGGGCAGATCATCGCCATTCAGACCAACATCTCCGGAGCCGTCGATGCCATCAAGCTGGTCAAGAAGACCATCGACAACATGACCGCCATATCCGGCACCATCGCTGCCGCCGTCGAAGAGCAGGGAACAGCCACCGGAGAGATCTCGAGCAGTATCTCTCTGGCTGCCGCTGGCAGCCGTGAAGTCTCGCACAATGCGGAAGTTCTGAGTGGTCTTGCCAGCGAAAATGGCAAATCCGCCATCCTTATGTCGGACAACATGCAGGATCTGTGTGGACAGATGAATTCACTGGAAGATCAGATTGTTGCCTTCCTGTCCGGCATCCGCACGCATCAGGAAGAGGAAAAGACGGCAAAGCATAAAGAGACTGCCGCCTGAACAGGACCTGACATCCGGTCCTGAAGCCGGGCGTCCCGTCTTTCCATACGTTTCTGACGTGCATCCCGCATTTCTCTCAGAGATGCGGGATGTCTGTAAACTTCCGATCAGGATCCTGCCAAAAAGCGGAAAATTGCGTTTTCTTGCCGTTCAAGTTGCACGAAACAAATCAACCCGACATACGCGTTTATCTATATTTCAACACTTTTCTGCGAGCCTGTTCCTCACCGTAATGAGTGGGTATCTGCGGTGGGGCAAGCTTTGGCGACGTTGCGATCATCCGGCACAGACGTGATGGGGCTGTTTGCCAGAACATTTGGGTAATTCGAGTGTGGGAAGACGGAATGGGCGAGGGATCTGGCAGACATCGTGATTATTGGGTAGCAGCAGGCCTGTTACTGACCGTCATGGCAGCGGATTGCGTTCTGTTCTATCTGTCCTACACTGACCATCTGCAAGTCACGCGTGATGCTCTTGCCTTCGTCAGCCATATTCTGCTGCTCCTTGCGACATGTATGACCATCGCCTTCTATTTTTCGATGAAACGCTCAAAGCGCCTCTCCAGAGCGCTCGCAGAGCGCGAGGAAGAATCAAGGCGGATTGCTTACAAGTTCAACTCCTACAAGGCCGGGTTTGACGCCCATGCCATTGTCTCGCTCACCGATGCCCGCGGCACTATCACCTATGCCAACGACAAATTCTGCGAGATTTCGAAATATTCGCGCGATGAGTTGATCGGGCAGAACCACCGCATTCTCAATTCAGGCTATCATGACCGGTCCCTTTTCCGGGACATGTATCAGAAGATCAGCCTTGGCGTCAGTTGGTCTGGAGAGATCCGCAACCGCGCAAAGGATGGCAGCATCTACTGGGTGTCGACCACCGTGATGCCGATCTATGACGAGCAGGGCAAGCTCGAAGAGATCATTTCCATCCGCACAGATATCACCGCTCTCAAACATCAAGAAGAAGAGCTGCGGGAAAGCAATCAAATCCTCCGCTCCACCTTCGACAATTATCCAGGTGCGATCAGTGCCTATGACAAGGATTTCTGCCTGCGCCTTGCCAATCCCTCATTCTATGAGCTGAATGATATCTCCCCGGAAGCCTATCCGATTGGCAGTAATATGGAAGATCTGTTCCGCATTCTGGCCGAGCGGGGTGATCTCAGCGATCTGGGCGAAGGCGACGTCGACAAACTTGTGGCCAAGGCATTTGACCGCGATTATCTGATGAAACCGCACAAGCTCGAGAAGAAATTGAGCAATCAGCGTGTGCTGGAAATCAGCGGCTGGCCTGTCGAGGGAGGCGGGTTCGTCAGCTCCCATATCGATGTTACCGACCGTTTCCAGATGATCGTCGATCTCAAGCTCCAGCGCGAAGAGGCTGAGCAATCTGCCCGCGAACTTGCAGCGGCACAACGCGAGCAGATCAAGACACATGTGCATCTGCTCAATTCGATCAACTCGATGAAGAACGGCTTCGTGATCTGGGACAGCAAGGACCGGCTGGTCATGGCGAACGAAGCGTTCAAATATTTCAATGCGCCGATTGCAAAACAGATCAAGCCCGGCCTGCTCTACCGCGAATTGCTGACGCTGTCTCATGAGGCAGGCGTCTGGCAACTGGATGAGACAGAAACACAGGATCTAATCGACGCTCGCGTCGATGAGCATCTCACCAGCGACGAGATCGAGCATGAGGTCTCGCTGGCCAGTGGCATTCAGCTTGTCATCACCGACCGTCGCCTGACGAATGGTGATATTCTCTCAACCTATACCGATGTCACGACGATCAGGGCCCGTGAGGCCGAGCTGCGTCGAACGCGGGATGCCCTGCAGCATATTGCCTATTTCGACGCGCTGACCACGTTGCCCAACCGCGCCCGCTGCCAGCAGGATCTGGAGCAGAAATTCCATAGTGAGCATGGCCCCGGCCGCTTTGCGATTGTCCAGATCGACCTCGACAAGTTCAAGCGTGTCAACGACACCATGGGGCACGCAGTCGGCGACCATCTGCTCAAGGAAATCGGCGCGCGCCTGATGTTCCTGTCGAGCAAGGTGCACAGCTTCCAGCCCTATCGATGGGGTGGCGATGAATTTGTGGCGACGGTCGAGATCGAGAGCATACCGGAACTGGAAGATCTGTGTCAGGAGCTGACCGACCTCGTTGCCATTCCGGTCAAGACCGAGGAGGTCACGCTCTGGCCGACGGCGAGCCTTGGTGTGGCGGTCTATCCGGACGATGCAGCCGATCTTGAAGCCCTGATGATCTATGCGGACCTCGCGCTCTACAAGACCAAGGAAATGGGTCGGGACGGCTATCAGTTCTTTGCCGCCGAGATGAAGGAGAAGGTCGACAGCGACATCAAGATCGAGACAGATGTCAGGGCCGCTCTGGAACTTGACCAGTTCGAGCTTTATTTCCAGCCGCAGATCAGCACCATCGATGAAAGCGTCACAGGCGTCGAAGCCTTGCTACGCTGGAACCACCCGGACAAGGGCCAATTGCCACCGGGTCTGTTCATGGAAGTGGTCGAAAGCCACGGTATGGCATCTGCTCTGGGCCGGGTGATTTTCGAGAAGGCGATGATCGCCACGCGGCAATGGATGGATGAAGGACTCGAATTCGGGCGCCTCGCCATCAACTTGTCGCCGTCGCATCTGAAGAGAAACATACTGATCAACGACTTCTTCGAAAGTGTCGAGCGGCACGGGGTCAATCCGGATCTGTTGGCTGTCGAATTGCTCGAAAGCACCCTGATTGACGGCTCCCACCCTGACATCGCAGGCCTCATCGAAACGATGGCCAGCAAGGGCGTGCATATCGAGCTCGATGATTTCGGTACTGGTTATGCTTCCCTGTCGCATCTCTCGACCATGCCGGTCGACGGCATCAAGATCGACCGTTCTTTTGTCAGCAACATTTCGAGCAATGAGAAACAGCAGGCCATTGTCGAGGTCGTCATGTCGATGACCAAGATGATGAAGTTGCGCGTCGTCTGCGAGGGCATCGAGACCCATCAGCAGCTCAGCACCGTCTCACAGATCTCCAACTGCTCGGTGCAGGGATATCTGGTGTCCCGTCCGTTAAGCTTCCGCATGATGACCCAATGGTTGCGCGAGAAACGCAACATCGGGCTGCTCTCCCCTCCTCCTCCGCGCAAAGTGGACAAGGACCGCGCTCAAACGGCCTATTTCGGTAGCACTCTCTTGTGATTGAAATACCAACCAGATCAAGGCTCCCCATTCGGGGGGCCTTTTTCATTATCCGCCCGATGCATCCGGACAAGCTGCAAGCCTAGCCATTTGATACGTCTGGCCCGAAACGCAAAATAGGACGGGCGGCCTGAAGTTGAGGAGCCACCCGCTTTCCACTCTGATCAGGCACTTGCCTTGGCCTTGGTTTCGAGAGGATCCTCAGCCACTGCCTCATCGGCAGAGGTTGGATCGGCATCATCTGTGGCTTCAACGCTGGCGGCTTCCTCAGTGTCATCCTCTTCCGGTTCGGACGGCTCCCAGCTGTCTGGGACTACCACGTAGCGGTCTTCCTCGTTCAGGAGTTCGGGAGAGACAACACCGCCAAGGGTGGCCGATGTGGAGGCAAAGTCGAAGCTGTCCTTGTTTTCGGCGACGGGTGCATCCTTGTGCATGACCCTGATTGCCAGATAGACAACCAGAACTGCGAGAAGGACGGCGGGAAAGAGAAACAGGGCGTCGATGTCGACATATTGCATCAGCACCGAGGTGACAACCGGGCCGATGGATGACCCTAGCCCGAAGGCAACAAGCAGACCAGCAGCCATACGCACATAGCCATTCTCACTGGCATGGTCATAGCCATGGGCTGCGGCCAGTGAGTAGGCCGGCTGGGTTGCTGCTCCGATCAGCGCACCGACGATCAGAAAGACAAGAAAATCTGCCTGATCAAGAAGCGTGATCGAAATCGACGCGAAGATACCAAGAATGCTGATCACCATCAGCACCAGTCGGCGGTCAACCCGGTCCGAGAAGCGTCCGAGCGGCCATTGGCTTATCACCCCACCCAACCCAAGCATGGCGGCGAAAACAGGCGCTTGTGTCATCGCGTCATAGCCCTTCTGCACGGCATAGATGGGCGCAAAACTGATGTGCGAGCCGACCACCATGCCGATCACCAGAGCAGAAATGATGGCCGCCTGAGAGGTCTTGAACACCTTGCGCAGATCGAGTTTGACGATCGCGATCGGGGCCGGTTGCGCGGCCTTCGTCATGGCAACGGGCATCACGGCAACGGAAATGATGATTGAGGCAATTGCGAACAGGTGAAAGCTCTCCGGGCCTGTCAGGGTTGCCATCAACTGACCACAGGTGAAGGCGGCATAGTTGACCACAATATAGACCGACATGATGAGGCCACGGTTCGAGTTGTCGGCGAATTCGTTGAGCCAGCTCTCGATGATCAGATAAAGGCCGGAAATACAGAACCCTGTGATAAAGCGGAAGAGGATCCAGGCCTCGGCCTCGGCGACCAGAGGATGCAGCAGCGCAGCCGCCGACATCGATGAGACCATCACCGCAAAGCCACGAATGTGCCCGGCTCGCACCACCACATGCGGGGTGATGATGGCGCCAGCAACAAAGCCGACGAAGTAGGCGGACGCTGCCAGACCGATCATGAAGCCCTCGAACTGAAGGGACAACGACGCCAGCGGCACGATGGTCATTTGCAGACCATGGCCGAGCAGAAGCAGAACGACTGAAAAGAGAAGCGACGCGACGGGAGCGATCATCTGTGCCATGGCGATCATCCGTAAAGCGTTGGGGCAGGACCGGGTCCTGCGTGGTCTGAATGTCGGGTGGATAGGTCCCGGCACCTGAGGTTGATATCAGGATACGGAGGACAGGACCGATGGCCTCGTCGTCAACCATAGCGCTGCTTTGGAGACAGGCATTGAGTTGATGGCGACCTTCGCCCCTTCCCTAGCCTCTTTGATCCGATTTGCATAGGGTTGGATCGCAACACTACCCAAGCAATTTTAAGATTTTCTTTTTACGTCAGTCCGGCCATTCGTCTCTGGCTCATTGCTCCTCGGGTGGCCAAGGGCGCATTTGGTCTGCCTCGGCCCATGCCGACACCCAATCGGGCGTGATGGCGGCGGCATCCGCTCCCGGAATGGCGGCGATCACCTCACTTGCCAAAAGAGAACGCCCCTTCTTTGTGACACAGGTGCGCAGAAGCGCGGCAGAGACCGGCTCTCCCCTCACCCACATCGACTGGGACATATAGAACCATCGGTCTTCGACGGCGGCCACTTTCGTCCGCATCGTAACCTTGTCGAACAATCGGACCCTGCGCCGGTAGCGCGTCGTGCTGCCCGCGACGGCAAGGCCCCATTTCTGCCTTTTCATGGCATCGGTGAAGCCGGTCCGGATGGCATAGTCGAAGCGGCCAAGATCATAGAGGGTCAAGACGCGGCCATTGTTCATTTCCAAGAACATGTCGAGATCCCAAGGACGGCAGATGAAGGAAATCTCGCTTGTGCCCTCGAATGGCAGGGGTGCCTTCTTGACCTGTCGTCTGGCTTTGAGGATTGTCGAGGTCAGGCGAACAACGGGATACATGGTGAAAGCGTCCTTTCTTGGCCGCAGCAAGTCAGGTGCAATGGAGTGTACTGCAAGAGCACGACCATCACTTTCCCTTTACGGAAACGGCATACATCTTATACTTTATCAGCCAGTCCTTGACAAGGTTGAAAGCGGACGGGTGTCGTTGCATGATGCATACCTGATTCACCTTACAACAGGGCCCTCCCATGGGCATCCTGCCACAGGCAGCGACTGAAGGACGACGATATGTGCGGGCGGTTCATCCTCAAGGGATCCTGGGCAGAAATCCACAAGATGTACAATCTCATCCATCCGGATGACACGCATCGCAATGTCCCTGCGCGCTACAACATCGCCCCGACAGATGAGGTCCTTTATGTTTCGGACGTGGATGGCGAGCGACGCCTGCTTGAAGGGCGCTGGTGGCTGGTGCCCCATTGGGCCAAGGACGTTCAGAACGAATATCCCATGTTCAACGCCCGTTCGGAGGGGGCTCACAACAAGCCCGCCTTCCGCGAGGCCTTCCGATATGGGCGCTGCCTCATTCCGGCCGATGGCTATTATGAGTGGACGACCAACCGGAACGATGGCAAGAAGGATCCCCATCTTCTGCATCTGCCCGAGTTCGAGCCCTTTGCCTTTGCCGGGCTCAGTGCCTTCAACGAGACCCTCGGGCTGTTCAGCTGCACCATCCTCACGGCTCCTGCGGTCAGGGAAATCAAGCATATCCATCATCGCATGCCGGTGATTCTCAAACAGGAGGCCTATGACGCATGGCTCAGCCGCAGGACCGGGCTTGATGACGTACGTGCTCTGCTGTCGGAGCACCGGGATCACGAGCTGATTTCCTATCGCGTGGATCGCGCCGTCGGCAACAGCCGGGCGAACGGCGAAAAGCTGATCGAACCGGTGGAAGAACAGCGAAGCCTGTTCTGAGCATCACTCACCGCTTTGCCCAAAAGAAAAATGCCGGAGTGTTGCCCCGGCATCGGTATCCTGATTTCTCTTTTCAATTCAGCAAGCCTTCATCGGCTCACTTGGACTGAAGCTTGTCTTCTGTGCGCAAATCGAAGTCGGATGCATCGTGGCGTTCATGGAGTTGTTCGCTCAGCTCGCCATTGACGCGGTTGACCATGCGCCCGCGTTGAACGGCAGGGCGCTCGAGGATCTCGTTGGCCCAGCGGCGCACATTGACATACTCCTCGACCGACAGGAACTCACCGGCGTCATACTGCTTGCCAAGCGCAAGGTTGCCATACCAGGGCCATGTGACCATGTCGGCGATGGTATAGTCGTCACCGCCCAGATAGCGATGTTTGGCCAGTTCCTTTTCCAGAACGTCGAGCTGGCGCTTTGCTTCCATGGTGAAGCGATCAATCGCATATTCGATTTTGAAGGGAGCGTATTTGTAGAAATGCCCGAAGCCGCCACCGAGATAGGGTGCGGAGCCCTGAAGCCAGAACAGCCAGTTTAGCACCTCGGTGCGATGGGCAACATCCGTTGGCAGGAAGTGACCAAATTTCTCGGCGAGATAGAGGCAGATGGCTCCGGATTCGAACACGCGGATGCCGCGATCCTTGTCGAACAGGGCCGGGATCTTGGAGTTCGGATTGACATCGACAAACCCGGAAGAAAACTGCTCGCCATCGCCGATCTTGATCAGCCAAGCGTCATATTCAGCCTCTTTCACACCCAGCGCCAGCAGTTCCTCAAGCAGGATCGTAACCTTCTGGCCATTGGGGGTCGCAAGGGAGTAGAGCTGCAGCGGGTGCTTGCCGACCGGCAGTTCCTTCTCATGGGTTGCCCCGGACACGGGTCGGTTGATCTTGGCCCAGGCGCCAGCGCCTTCCTGGTCCCAAACCCACACCTTCGGCGGCTCATATCCATTCTGATCAGACATAGCTCAAACCCTTTCGTTGTTGGGAAAATCTGACATTTGTCGTTCGACGGACCCTGAATATAGGCACAGACCTCGCGTCGAAACAGGCCCCAGCCTTCTTCACATGGGAAAAACTCCACTTATCCAGTGCACAACTTTTTGAACGGGTTTTTACAACTCATCCCGATTGGTTGCACCTATCCCAAAAGTTTAAGTTCCCAATTGTAGCTATTGGTGTCTTGATAAGGTTGGCGCCAAGTCGATTTGCTTTGATCCTTCAGGTGCCATGACCTGTCCGCGCGCAAGCCCCAAAACGGCAAACCCGGCATTCGAGGATTGGGAAGAATAATGAAGTATCTTGCAAAACTATCGCACAAAGCCGCGAACAGCCTGTTCAAGCGGACAAAAAGCTATCGTGAGCTTTGTGAGCGGATCGAATTGCTCGAACATCTGGTCATCCCGCCTCTGCAAAGCGGCGACATCGTCTCCTTGCGGGATGGGGCACTCTTTCATGTGCCCAACCATGATCGGGACGTTATTCAACGGCACATGGTCAAACTGAGAAACTATGTGGAGTTCGACAGTCTCAAGGAACTAACCAGTCTCATCCCGGAACATGGGGTCGTGCTCGATATTGGTGCGAATATCGGCAATCATTCGGTCTATTGGGGCAAATACAGCAAGGCGGACGCCATTCACGGGTTTGAGCCAGTGCCTGAGACCTTTTCCATCCTTGAGCGGAACATTGCGCTCAACGGGTTGGAAGGTAGGGCGATCTGCCACAATTTCGGCCTCGGCAAGGAAGCGTCACGCGGCAGCATTGCCCAGTTCGACGAGGGCAACATCGGCGGCACGAAAATCGCCGCAGATAGTAAAGGCTCGCTCGCGATCCGGGCGCTTGACGAATGGACTGGCACGCAAAATCTCGATCGCATCGACTTTATCAAGATCGATGTGGAAGGGTTCGAGATTTTTGTTATTGAAGGAGGGCTGGATACCCTCAAACGCTATCAGCCGAATATCTTCATCGAATGTTTCAAGCCCCGCCAGAAACCGGTGTTTGCGGCGCTCTCATCAATCGGCTATCGCGTTGCCAAGGAATTTCCTGACTATAATTATCTCATGACCTGCAAAGCCTGATCCAGCTCCATAATAAGGCTAACGGACAGCTCGCAAAAACGCGTGAGATGTCGGATTGTTTCTGACCGAAATCGTTATATTAGCAATCGTTGAAATGATAACGAAGGCCATGCAATCTATTGTACTATATGGTATATTTCCCCAACCAATTTGAGCTGGCCCGAAGGTTTCGGTATCCTCCCACCGGGGCTTGGGAGTGTTTCATGACATCCGGGATCGGGCTATCCAACACATCAGAGCAGCAAGACACGGAGTGTGGCGGGGGACACCATGGCGACCAGTTTCAAATTCGCGGACCGAAAAAAGCGGAGCCTTCTGGAAGGGGTCACAGAAGGCATAGCCATACGCATCCTATCGGGCGACCTGATGGAGAATTCCGCGATCCCAAGCGAGCAGGAACTGAGCCAACAGCTTGGTATCAGCCGTGCGACCATCAGGGAAGCAATCAAGCTTCTGACATCGAAAGGGCTGCTTGAAAGTATCCCGAAAGTCGGCACGATGGTTCGTCCCCGGAGCAATTGGAATGCCCTTGATCCGCAGGTTCTGACCTGGATGACATCATCCTCCGACCCAGACGTGCTGCTGGAGCAGTTTCTGCAGTTGCGTCGGTCGATCGAGCCGATGGCCTGCGCTCTTGCCGCCCGGAACGCAACCGAAGAGCAGAGACAACAACTCACCACCCTTATCGAAGAGATGAGCAAGGCAAGCGAACGGTCAGATACGACGGCCTGCCATGAGGCCGATCTTCAGTTTCACAGTGTGATTTTTCAGGCGTCGGGCAATCTTTTCTACATTCCCTTCGCAAACCTGCTGCAGTCCGCCTACAGCAGCTTTTTTCATCACAGTCTGGCATCTCGCTCGATTGGTCTTAAGGATCACCGGCACATTCTTGATGCCATCCTCGCCCGGGACCCGGAGCGGGCCTACCATCAATCGGCTGAAATGCTGAAAACAGCTCAGTTTCCAGCATC
Source organism: uncultured Cohaesibacter sp. (assembly GCF_963662805.1). Taxonomy (NCBI): domain Bacteria; kingdom Pseudomonadati; phylum Pseudomonadota; class Alphaproteobacteria; order Hyphomicrobiales; family Cohaesibacteraceae; genus Cohaesibacter; species uncultured Cohaesibacter sp. The sequence continues at coordinate 209,300 of NZ_OY759862.1, read as the reverse complement.
CTGACCAGTCTGAAAATGCTAGGCGTGCGACAAGGCGAACATGATCCCGCGCAACTCGGCAAGTCCCTTCAAGCGACCGATGGCCGGATAGCCCGGCTGAGCCTTCCTGTTCTGATCATCGAGAATATCAAGCCCATGATCCGGGCGCATGGGGATTGACCAGTCGCTTCGGCCTGCGGCCTTGCGTTTTGCTTCTTCCTTGAGCACAGCTCCTACCATGCCGACCATGTCGACGTGACCACCCAGATGCTCGGCCTCGTAGAAGGAACCACGGATATCGGAGCCTTCGAGTACGACATTGCGCAAATGCAGGAAGTGCACGCGATCCCCCATCCGCTCCATCATACCGACCGCATCGTTGTCGGGCCGAGCACCAAGAGAGCCGGTGCACAGGGTAATGCCGTTGGCGGGCAGATCGACCGCGTCCATGATAATCTTGTAATCGGCTTCGGTGGACATGATCCGCGGCAAACCCAAAAGGTTGAACGGCGGGTCGTCCGGGTGGCAGCAGAGCCGCAGCCCCAGCGTCTGAGCGACGGGAACCACTTCTTCAAGGAAGGCGATGAAATGGCGTCTCAGTTGATCGGTTGAAATCCTGTCATACTGGGCCAGATTGTTGCGCACATTGGCCATGGATGGCGCCTCGGCATCACCGGGCAGCCCAAAGATGATTGATTCGGCCAAAAGGGCCCTACCGGCATCATCGAGTTCGGCAAACCGGCGTGCAGCCTCTGACTGAACATCGTCCGGATAGTCCTCGCTCGCTCCCTGTCGTTCGAGAATATGGAGATCGAACAGAGCAAAATCGATGAAGTCAAACCGCATGCAGGTCGCCCCAGTCGGCAGGCGATGGACGAGGTTCGTACGGGTCCAGTCAAGCACCGGCATGAAGTTGTAGCAGATCACCTCAATCCCTGCGTCAGCGAGATTGTGCAGGCTCTCCTTGTAGTTCGCAATGTGGGTGCGCCAGTTGCCCTTTTGCTGCTTGATATCTTCTGAAACAGGAAGACTTTCAACCACTTCCCACGAGAGACCAGAGGCAGAGCCGTCCTTCTTGTGAGCGATCAGCTGTTGCCGTTTGGCGATTTCCTCAGGGCTCCAGATATCCCCTGTCGGGATGTGATGGAGGGCGCTGACAACACCCTCAACCCCCGCCTGCAACATGTCATCAATCGCCACCCTGTCTTCAGGGCCGAACCATCGCCAGGTCTGTCGCATCGCGTTCTCCTTAGATTTTTCTGCTTCTTGGCGCTCCCCGTTTCTCTCGCATCACACATCCGTTGATCGAAAAAGAGTTGCGCAGACTTCATCGGAACCGGCAAGTAAAGCGGAATGAATGTGCAGACGAGCCGAATATTCGAAGAATGCTCAATCCCTATCACAGCCTAAGCTGGTTGACAAGTATGGTAGTAGACCGGTATGGTGGTTTCAGTTTGGAGGAACTCATGACATTGACGGACCAGTCAGGACGGATGGAAATCGACCTGCGCCAACCAGTGGCGCCACAGATCCATCATATCCTGCGCCATCAAATCATCTGCAATCTATTGACGCCGGGCAGTCGCATGTCCGAAGCCGAGGTCGCGCTTGAATTTGCCGTTTCCCGTCAACCTGTGCGCGAGGCCTTTATCAAGCTGGCCAACGATGGCCTTCTGGACGTGTTGCCCAACCGAGGCACCTTTGTCCGCAAGATCTCGATCAATGCCGTGCTCGATGCCCGCTTCGTGCGTGAGGCCATCGAGGCCGATATCACCCGGTTGCTTGCGGACGAGCATGACGAGGCGCTTGACCGGGAACTTGCCGAGCAGATCGTGCATCAACAAAGGGCCGTTGAGGCGGGCGATCCTGACGCCTTCATTCAGCTTGACGAACTGTTCCACCAGACATTGGCCGAGGCTGCCAAGAAACGCGGTGCGTGGGACGTGATCCAGAGCCAGAAAGCTCAGATGGATCGGGTGCGCTATCTCAGCCTCGTGGAAACCAACACATCGAATTTGCTGGTGCAGCATCGGGCCATAGTCGAGGCCATTGCTGCTCACGATGCCGCAGGGGCTGTCGAAGCCATGCGGTCCCACCTGCGGAAGATCATCATCGATCTGCCCGCAATCGCCAAAGAAAAACCTGAATTGTTCGAACCCGGGGACTGACCCCGAACGATCTCAACTGGGAGGGAAATCACATGACATTTCATACATTGGGCAAACTCGTCCTTGCCGGAACACTCGCATCCATGATGGGCTCGGCTGCCTTTGCTGCCGATTACACCCTGAGCATCAACACGGCTCTGGCGACGAGTGATCCGCTTTACAAAGGCCTTGAAGCCTTTCAGGAAAACATGAAAGAGGCCTCCGACGGCCGTCTTGAAGTCAAACTCTTCCCCAACTCCCAGCTTGGCCCGGACGAAGATGTTCTCGAACAGGCCCGCGCCGGTGCTCCCGTGGCCGTGATTGTTGACGGTGGCCGTCTTGCGGTCTTCCAGAAGGAACTTGGCGTTCTTGGTGCTCCGTTCCTCGCATCCGGTTATGACGGCATCCGCAAGGTTGTCACCTCGGACCTGTTCGAAGAGTGGGTGAAGAAACTGCATGATGCCTCCGGCCATCAGATCCTGAGCTTCAACTGGTGGCAGGGTGAACGCCATCTGCTGACCAACAAGGAAATCAACGGCCCGGCAGACCTTGACGGTATTCGCATGCGCACGCCGGGTGCTCCGGTCTGGACCGGCACCATCGCTGCCATGGGCGCAACCCCGACCCCGATGCCTTGGGGTGAGGTCTACTCTGCCCTCTCTGCCAATGTCATCGATGGCGCTGAAGCGCAGTTCCCGGCCATCGTTGGTGCAAAACTCGATGAAGTGATCACCCACATCACCAAAACCGGCCACATCAACCTGATCACCGGCATGGTGACCTCGGCTCAATGGTTCGACAGCCTGCCTGCCGATCTGCAGAAAATCCTGCGCGATGAAGCACTGAAGGCTGGTGACGTTGCATCCTACGGCACTCAGGATTCACTGGCTGGCATCGAGAAAGAACTGACGGACAAGGGCATTTCCATCCGCGAAATCGATGTGACGCCGTTCAAGGAGGCAACCGCCAAGGTCTATGACGACCTCGGTTATGGTGATCTTCGCGACAAACTGCGTGCGATGGCCGCAGAATAAAAGCCGTATCTTCTCCCTGATATGACTGTCGGCGCGGATCCATTCCGCGCCGACATCCTCACGAAAGATGCTGGCGATGGAGCAACGATCCAGTTGCCCCCAACAACAAGAACTGAAAACATCGGCACCATCAATACTGCCGATGCAAAATGGAAAGGCTGGTCATTCATGCCGGGATTTCTGGGTAAAATCGAGTTCGCGGTAGGGGTCATCCTGCTTGCAATCATCACATTCCTCGTTTTCATTGCCGCGATCATGCGCTTCTTTGGTCATCCCCTGATCTGGTCGGTGGATCTGGCCCAGCTCTTGTTCATCTGGCTGTGCTTCATCGGCGCCACCCGCGCCATGCGAGAACGCGTTCATCTCGGGGTCGACTATCTGGTCCGCCTGTTTCCGTTCGGACCGCGTCGCATCATCGAAACGCTGATGGCTCTGCTCTTTGTGACCTTTCTGATGATCCTTGCCTATGAGGGCTACAAGCTGACCATGCTCAACTGGCAACGGGTGTTCGGTGATTCAGGCCTGTCCTACGCGTGGGTGACGATCGCTGTTCCCATCGGCTCTATCCTTCTGTCCATCTCCATCCTGTCGAACCTCGCCCAATCCTGGCGCTCCGCAAGGGATGAACCACAATTGGTGTTCACCAGACGCTCAAGCTCTGATGCCGAACCCGCTGCAGACGCGAAAGGTCACTGAGCCATGGGTCTGATCGCACTTATCTTTTTCCTGCTGATGGTGCTCGGTGCACCGGTCGCATTCGCCATCGGGATCTCCGGCTTTGTCTTCTTCCTCACCTCTGACATCATGCCGGTGTCAATTGGCGTGCAGAAGATCGCAACGGTCTCGCAGAGCTTTCCTCTGCTCGCCGTGCCATTCTTCGTGCTTGCCGGTCACCTGATGAACGAGAGTGACATCACGGACCGTCTGTTCCGCTTCTCGAAGGTCACGCTGGGCTGGATGTCCGGCGGGCTGGCGCTGGTCTCGATTTTCCTGTCGACCCTGATGGGCGGGGTGTCGGGCTCGGCGGTTGCCGATGCCGCCATGGAAGCCCGAGTCCTCGGGCCACAGATGCTCGCCAACCGTTACACCAAGGGCTACACAGCGGCAGTGATTGCCTTAAGTTCTCTCATCACCGCAACCATTCCTCCCTCCATCGGCCTGATCCTTTATGGCTATGTCGGGCAGGTTTCCATCGGTCGTCTATTCCTTGCAGGGATTGTCCCCGGCCTGTTGATGATGGCATTCCTGATGGTTGCAGCCTACCTCATCGCCAAGAAACGCAATTATGTAATCGAAGCCGCCGAACGTCCGACGTCGAGAGAAGTGGGAGTGGCGGCATGGGATGCCAAATGGGCCCTGCTCTTCCCCGTGCTGCTGATCATCTCGATCCGTGGCGGCATCTTTACGCCGTCTGAAGTCGGTGCCTTTGCAGTGGTCTACGCCATCCTCATTGGCCGCTTTGCGCACCGGGTGATGACCTTCGAAGCAATCAAGCGCGCCTTTGGCCACGCTCTCAGCGACATCGGCATGATCATGCTGATCATTCTGATGAGCGGCATGATCGGCTTCGCCATCATCTTCATGCAGGTGCCGCAATCCGTGGCGGGCTTCATGCTGAATTCCCTCACCGAGCCCCACCTGATCGTCGGCGTCATCCTTCTGTTCCTGCTGATCTCGGGCCTGTTCTTCGAGAGCACCATCCTTGTGCTGCTGCTCACACCAATCTTCGTTCCGGTGATCAAGAGCATCGGTGTCGATCCGGTTCACTTCGGGATCCTGATGATGACCATCGTGACGCTGGGCTCGATGACCCCTCCGGTCGGGGTTGCGATGTTCACCGTGTGCAGCCTGCTCGACACGCCCATTGACGACTATGCCAAGGAAAGCCTGCCGTTCCTTGCGGCCATTCTCTGCCTCGTGCTGCTACTACTGTTCGTGCCGGAGCTGGTGTTGTTCCTGCCCAACTGGGCGTTTGGCTGACGCACTCCAGCTCCCTTCAAAGCTAAACCACGGTGCTCACTCCGGCACCGTGGTTTTCTTATGCCGCGGGCACTCGCCCGATCAATTCTCTAGCGCACGGATATAGTACAAGATGGCCAAGTAGAAGTGCCAAGATGCGTTTATGCGAGCAATCTCATATAACAACACCGACCCATTGGAGGTGAAACATCCAGCATGTTATAAACGAATCACATTTTCGTTTAACCGATCAAGTGAGTTGCCGAAAGCACAAGTTCTACTCCGCCGCGTCCGGAGCGCAACTCAGTCAAGGCTCTGGCGAATGCAGCATCCTTATAAAAATTTCCCGGACAAGAACTATTGGAACAAGTCGGTTGGATTTCGCGACTATGCAGAAATCTCGAGCCTGTGGACGCCAAAGTTCACAATATCAAAGAAAGACCAGACAATTACGGCAGGCAGTTGCTTTGCCCAGCATATGAGCAAAGCAATGCGAGAGGCCGGTTTCAGATGGCTGAACTGCGAACCTGCACCCAAATATCTCTATCCGGATCAGGCCAAGGCCTTCAATTACGGCATTTACTCTTTCAGGACGTCGAATATCTACACGGCGAGCGCTCTGAAACAATGGATCATTTGGGCAGAGGACCGGGGCGAGACTATCAAGGACCGCTATTGGAGCGATGGGGAAAGGTTTTTTGATCCCTTTCGGCCAACAATCGAACCCGGTGGCTTCTGCTCGCTGATTGAGCTGGAAGCCTCGAGGCAAACTGTCCTCAGAGCCATTCGAAAAGCGATTCGGAAAGCAGACCTGTTCGTCTTTACATTGGGCCTGACCGAAAGCTGGGTGCACAAGGAGACGGGCGAGGTTTATGCTGTATGCCCCGGGACGGCTGCAGGAACATTTGACGAGGCGCAGCACATCTTTTCAAACGCTGACTATCCATCCATTCTGGATGATATGAAATTCGTGATCGAATTCATCCGCCGGATCAATCCCAGGATCCGTTTTCTCCTGACCGTCTCTCCCGTTCCTCTTGTCGCGACTGCTTCGGACCAACATGTCTTGCCAGCCACAATCTATTCCAAATCTGTGCTGCGGGCTGTGGCTGGAAATCTGGAACAGACCTTTCCTTTCGTTGACTATTTCCCTTCTTACGAGATCGTGTCTGCCTTTCCTTTCAAAGGTGACTTCTTTAAGGAAAATCTCCGCTCGGTAACTCCCGACGGAGTGGCCTTTGTGATGCGCCACTTCATTGGCGCTCTGATCGATGGCGAAACGGACCAATGCCCATCGCATGCCGAGGCCAACCCGGTGGTGGATATGAATGAAGATGACACGGTGGTCTGTGAAGAACTGTTTCTGGAAAAGAAGTGATGAGAAAAGTGTTCATCCTTGGCGACAGTCACGCCTATCAAATTGAGCTGGCCCACCGCGAAACGGACAAGCTTGACGACAAGGCCTTGGGGCTGGAGCTTGAGTTCCGCACATTCGGAGCGGTGAGGCAGGGGATCAGACCGCATCACAGGGTGGTCGGCTCCCGTATCGAGCTGCTGGAAGACAACTGGCAGGAAAAGATCCTTCCGCTCGAGAATGATCCCATGGATGGAACGGCGATTTATGTCCTGAGCCTGCCGTTTAACATCACGCCCATGTTGCGCTCGATCGAATTCTCATCCCTGACGAACAACCCGGAAGAATGCCTGCACCACCCCAAACAGCAAGGATGGGTGGAGCAACTAATTGAACGTCACGTCGCTCCTATCCTACGCAAAATCCATGTCTTGCCCAAAAGGAAGAAGCAAGAGGACAAGGGGCGGCAGTTCATTTCCAAGGGGCTGATGTCGCAACTCATCGAGCGCCGCAGCGGCCTTGGGGTGGCTCTCGCCAGAGACATGAAGAAGATCGGGATGACTGTGATTGTCGTCGCTTCACCGAGGCCGTTTTCACACGTCCCTTTCGCTCCTGATAACCCCGGCCTGTTCTGTGACCTTGTGGACCAATTTGTCACAGAAACAACGGACGCTCTCGAGGCGTCAGGTATCCCGGTGTTGCAGCAGCCAGAAGGAACCTTAGACACCAAGCAACAGCTCACCAGAGCCGAGCTTGATCGTGGTGATGAGCAACACGCGAGCCTTGTCTATTATTCCGAGACCTTGAAAGAGCTGCTAGACCTGTGCGCGAGGCAACCCAAATCCGCTGAGGATTGTCCGAGGGGCCGCATAGACTTTGCCACACAGTCCCCGGGAAGGGATGACAGTCCCAAAGCCCGGTCTCCAGACGGGCTAGAGATATTGCTCTAAAAGCTCGATGGCCCTGTCGGCCTGCTCCGGATTGATCTGCTTGCCCACGGTCTCGAGCTTTTCTTGCAACGGCTTGATCCATCCCTTGCGGCTGTTCATCATGTAAAAGTCGAGCATGGAGGCAAAGGGGGCCTCCGGCGAAGCTTTTGCTTTGCGCCGGGCCTCTTCTTCCGTGACAATCCAGCCGGACGCATTGGTGTCATGGATACGGTGCTTGACCAAAGGAGCCTCGATGAGCGCCCGCTGGTTCAAGGCCGTCGTCAAAAGGGTCAGCCATCCATCATAGGAAATACCGGCCTCCGGATCAGGCCAGCCCAGCTCCTCGAGCAGTTCCTTCCTGACGGCCAGCCCGCAACCCTTGCTGCAGATACTTGCGCTTAGGTTCAGCCTGCGAAGATGATCAAAGTAGGAGGGAATGCGGCCCTTTTTCTTTGTCATTGCGCGATGGAATATTGTCAGGTCATGGGAGAAAGCGAGTTCGGAATTTTCTCTCGCGGCATTAATGACGAGATGGATCTTGTCCTCATACCACATGTCATCCTGATCGCAGAAAAAGATCAGATCCTCCTCAACGCGCTTCACGGCCTCGATGAAATTCCCTGAATATCCCCGATGCTCCGCATTTTCGATGATCTCGACGGCGAAAGGAGCCGTGCGGGCAAAGGCCCGAACAAGATCAAGCGTATCGTCGGAGGACTTGTCATCACTGACGATGAGCCGGTCAGGCAGATGCGTCTGTTCAACGAGGGTCTTGAGCTGCGCATTCAGATAGCGGGACCCGTTGAAGGTTGCCATCACGACAGCGGTGCTTAAATGCTTCTTGGCAATTGCCGCTTGAGCAGCTCGCATTTCCTTTTCCGCTTCGAGCCAGTTATATTGCCCGATCCCACCCGCCTTGATGGGATGGTAGAGCATGTCTTTCTGGGTGAAGGTCGAAGGCTCGTCTTCGCAATAGGAATCAAAAGCCGGTCGCCAAACAAAAGTTCCCGGCGTCAGTTCAGGATGGTTTGTGGTGGAGGAGTAGATCTTGCCACGGCGTTCGCGCGGGCAAAGCCGTCCAACGTTGCCCAGATCCTCGATCGTGTACCCCATCATCGATGCAATGGTCGGAATGGTGAATTCGTAATGCCCGCCCCACTCCCCGGAGTTGAGCGCTTTGACATAGCTTGAAGCAAACCGATTAGAAAACCTCATCAACGGGGTGAACGAACGTAATCGGTTCGCAGGATGAAGAGACTTGGGATGCTTCGCCTTCCTCCAACGCACCCATTCGGGATTGTCGCGATGTGAGGCCAGATTGGTTGTCAGCAGATCGGCCTGATTGTTTTCAAATCGGGTAAAGAACTCCCGCCAGTTGCCTGCATAATCGACGTCGAATTCAAGCACCCAGACAAACGGCGCAGCGGTGGCAAGAACAGAGGGGAAAATGGCCAGATCGGCAAGGCCGGCCGGAACGATGCCGCCGGCCTGTTCCATCTGTTCATACCGCCTTGGCATGGTGAGCGATGGATGCTGGTAGTCCAGCTCCGTCCTCGGGCTCGCCCGGTTACCCGGATTGAAAACGCGATGCCAGATCACCTGCCCTTCCGTTTCCCTGACCAGACGCTGGTAGTGCTTCTCCACCTTGTCGTTTGAGATGTGAAAAAAGTAGAGGCCATGCGCAATCCCGGATGACGCTTCGCCATTCAGGGCTGCGCTTTTCTGGGCGGTCTTTCGGGCGCGTCTCTGGAGACTGGCTATATGCAATCGATCTTGCAAACCATCGGGCAATTTGAATTCTGGTATTTTAAACAATGACTTCTTACTCATATACTAGCTGCAATTAAGAACGCAATTAAAGGTTGTTGTACTTTAAATTGACGACATTCAATAGTGATTTTTGCGCATCAATGCACAAATTTGAGAAAAAAGGCAATGCTGGGCTGCCCTCCCCTCCGGTTTTGATTTTAACCTGATACCACTTTTCAGATTTGGGTCGATTGAGTTGCAAAGGCGCACGGCAGCGGGTTTGTTGCGCGATCCCGCAACACCATCTTCATGTCTGCCAAACCAAACCTAGTATCGTGTCGGGCGAAGACTTCTTGCCATCCAGTCGACAAATCCCATGATGTCATAGACCGGCAATCCTGTATGCTCGGCAATCGCTCTAGAATGAGGCGGCAGGTTGGTGCATTCGCAAAGGATGGCCCCGGTGTTGGGATGGGCTTTTACGAGCGTTTCTGCGGCTTCCAGCACATCTGTTTCAAACTGTGCGAAGTCCAGTTCAGCATCCGGTCTGTTGCCATAGTAATGTGCAAACTTGCTGTCCGGCTTCACACCCTGTATGGGCGTTTCGGGATCGGCTCCCGCTCCGACCAGATGTCTCTCGGTCAGAGATTGAGCCGAAAAGGTCAGAATACCGACTTGTTTGTCGGCGGGCAGGATCGCCTTGATGAGGGGAGCCTGCATGAGACTGCTGGCAAAGATCGGCACCGGCAGAGCTGCGGCCAGCTCTTTTTGATAAATGGCGAGGAACCCGCAGCTGGTCGTTATGGCTCGCGCCCCTTCATCGACCAATTCCAACGCGCTTTTGATGAAGGGATCCAGCAAACCTTCTGCGCCACCAAACACCACATTTGCAGGATTTGCTCCCTTCACAGTCTTGAAGAGCACAGGCGTTGACCAGCTATGGCTGTTGCCAACATCGCCGGGAATTCGGTTGAAGTGCGTATCGAGCATCAGGACACCGATTTTCGCCATTTGGCGCGTTTCATCGGCGTTGAGTGGCTCAGAAGGATTTGGGCTGCCAGAATTGGGCATCAAAAATATCCATGCTTGCTGGCACGATAGTGAAAAGCTGACAGGATCCGCCCAGAAATCGGGCAGTCCCCCAGTTTATTGCTGGCGAATCCTGAAAGACCGTCAGCTCAGAATGGTTTTACGATTTTGCGTGTAGACCGTAAAGATTTCCATCAATTTCTTGCGCGCTTCGGGAGAAACCGGAGCCAACGGACCACGGACATATTCAAGAACCGAGTTCTGCATCCCAAGAACGGCTTTGACCGGAGCTGGGCTGTTCTCAATAAACAGGGCCTCGGCGAAAGGACGCAGGGTATCATGAAGACGCAGGGCCGTCTGATAGTCCCCCGCAGCCCAAGCATTGTAACAGGCGACACAGATTTCCGGATCATAGTTGGCCAGCACGGACGTCAAGCCACTAGCCCCCAGAGCATAGAAAGCCAAGGCAAGGCCATCATCCCCACAGTGAATGACAAAATCCTCGCAACAATGGGCCCGGAGATCGGAAACGCGCTCGGCATGCCCGCCAGCTTCCTTGATGGCCACGATATTCTTGTTGGAATGGCAAAGGGCTGCCGCCGTCTGCGGGGAGATTTCGATGCCCGTACGGCCCGGCACAGAATAGAGCATGATGTCGATGGAAACCGCATCGGCAATCGCTTCATAATGTTTGATCAGGCCGCTCTGAGAGGGCTTGTTGTAATAGGGGGTCACGACCAACGCACAATCTACGCCCCAGTCTTCAATCTGCTTGGTCCGCTCAACAGTCTTCGAGGTTACATTGGTGCCGCTGCCAGCAAGAATGACGGCCTTGCCTTTTGCCCGTTCGACGGTTTTCTTGACGACCTGCTCATATTCTTCGTCATTCAGGGTTGATGCTTCGCCGGTGGTACCGACGGTGAGCAATCCGCTCACACCGGCTTCAAGTTGCCGATCGATCAGGCGCTCATAGGCAGGCCAGTCGATGGCGCCGGTTTCGGTAAAGGGGGTGATAAGAGCGGTGATGACACCGTCATACTGCGTTGATTTGCTCATGATTATCTCCGGTAAAACAGTTTGAGGTGTATGGGATCAGTCAATAACAACTTTGGTTTCGCTCATTTCGCGAACGGTGATGCGGATGCCCTCACGACCAAGGCCCGACATCTTGATGCCGCCAAAGGGCACATGTTCGGCGCGGAAATCGGGGCCCTCGTTGACCATCACGCCGCCCACCTTGATCAGGCGGGATACGTTCTTGATCGTGACGTGGTCGTTCGTGTAGATGCCAGCCTGAAGGCCATAGGAGGAGGCATTCACTTCGGCGACCGCGTCTTCAATGTCAAAGAAACTGCGCATGGCAAGGATCGGACCGAAGGTTTCTTCCTGATAGATCTGCATGTCGTTGGACATGCCGGTCAGCAGCGTCGGTGCGAATTGTGACTTTTCGATCCAGCCGCCGGTTCTGAGTGTTGCTCCGGCATCAACGGCTTGCTTGACGCGTTTGTTCACCTCGATTGCGGCGGCTTCATCGATCACCGGCCCCATCACTGTGCTTTCGTCCGACGGATGGCCCAGTGTGATGTCCTCTATGCGCGCAAGCAGCATTTCGGTGAACTTGTCTTCGATGTCGTGGTGGACATAGAGTTTCTTGACCGCCGCACAGCTCTGGCCTGCGATTTCAAATCTCTGCCCAATTGCGGTATCAGCCGCAGCTTCAAGATCGGCATCCGGCATCACGAAGAGCGGGTCATTGCCGCCCAGTTCCATCAGACAGCGCACAAGCCCACTGGCATTTTTCAGAGCCAGACCAGCTTTTGCTCCGCCGGTGAAGGACAACAGATCAATCGGGCCACGAGCCAAAGCCACTGCGGGCTCGGCAAAACCATGAACGACCTGCACGAGGTCCTTTGGTGCGCCAGCCAGCTCGCACAATTCGACGATGCGGCTCGGGGAGAGCGGAGCCTTGGGAGACGGCTTGACAATGACTGCATTGCCTGCAGCAAGAGCGGGCCCAAGCTTGTGGCAGAGCAGGTTGACCGGATAGTTAAAGGGCGTGATGGCGGCAATGACACCCACTGGCTCATAGGTGATTGAGGCGAGCTTGTTGGCTCCGCCTTCCACGATGCCGCAGTGCATGGTCTCACCATTGAGGAACGTGGCGGCATCGCCCGACAGGCGCAGGGTATTGCCTGCTCTGCGGATCTCGTTGCGGGCCTCCCGGATTGTCTTGCCCATTTCCAGACAAACAGTCTGGGCAAGGCTCTCCGCTTCAAGGGCAATCAGATCGGCCAGTTTGTTGAGAATGGCCCGGCGTTCGAAGGGCATCGAGTGACGAAACTCTTTAGCGGCCTTCTTTGCCCGAATGATTGCCTGAAGAACCTCGGCATCAGACGATGCTAAGAGCTCACCGACTGTTTTGCCATCATAGGGGTTGGTGATGTTGAAGGTGGTCGGCGCGGTCATGAGGGATGGGGTGGCAAGTGATGTCATGCTATTTCCTTGTCGCACTCGGGTGCGATCTATCTGAATGATTTGAACTGATTGGTTAGATATTTGCTGTCTGGTCAGTGGCGTCAGTGAAGGCGGAGACCGAAATGGGAATGGTGGGCCATCTCTCTCCGGAGAGATCGGCTTCTTCAGGCGTGCCGGACGCATAGTCCGAGACCCAACGGAGGCAGAAACGCCCCTGACAGGGCCCCATACCAAAGCGTCCACGAAGGCGCAGCGCCCTCACGCTATCGCCGTCCTTGTCCTGCAGTTGGCGAAGATCACCAACCGTGCGGTTCTCGCAACGGCAGAGGACTGTCTGGTCCGGAAGATCGTGGATGTCAGGCACCTTGCGTGGCGTGTAGAGCGTCTTGATCAGGGCCTGTGCCCTCCGCTCCTTCTCATGCTGTGCAACGATGTCCTGCGGCAGGGTGATATGGTGGCCGAGCTTTTTCATCAGCTTGCAGGCAGCAAGAATGCCGTCTGCCTCGGACGCAGCAGCACCGAGCACATGAGAACAATCACCCGCCTTCTCTGTCGGGATGGCGCTAAGGTCACCCACGCCACCGGCGTTGGTCACAATGCCATCGTGCAGGCCGACATGATCCGCTGAAATACTTTTCCTTGCGCCCTTGTCCGTTTCCATCGTCAGGCGGAAGGAGCCATCCTGTTCTTTCTCAATCGATATGAGGTTGGCACCTGTCATGATCGGAACCCGATGCTTGAGAAGGGTGGCAATCAGCTCCATGGCTTCCAGCTTGTAGGAAAGCGGCAGCTTTAGCCCTTCGACCAGGTTGGAAAATGGACGGCCTGCCTCGATCACGGCGGCCGGAGGATTGCCCAATCGCGCCAGTTGGGCTGCAGCAACGAGAAGCAGCGGCCCTGAGCCTGCGAGAACGATCCTGCCCTCAGGTGCAAATCCTGTCGATTTCATTCCGATCTGCAGGGCCCCGACCGTCGTCACCCCCGCTTCCGTCCAGCCGATCCGTGGACGGGCCAACTCACGCGCACCGGTGGCCACGATCAGCCCGGCGGGGATCGTGATCTCAGACGCCCCACTGACATCAGAGGCCAGAAAGACAGCGCCGCGCCAGTCAGCTCCGGCAAAGCGGGTCTGGGACCGAAAATCGATCATGGTGCCACAGGTTTCAAACCCGGCCTTCAGTCGTGCCCACCGCTTCTCATGGGCGCGGGTCAGCCGCAATTTCCTGTCGCCGAGCTGGTTTTGCCGATAGATCGCGCCGCCAATCGTTTGAGCTCTGTCGATGAGAGTGACCGGAAGATCATGACGGGCAAGCGTAACAGCAGCAGAGAGACCGGCAGGCCCCGCGCCGACAACAACAATTCGAGACTCACAGGCCATGATGGTCTCCTTTGGAGGCAGATTGCCGCAAGGCTTCGGCGGCTTTCCCCTTGAGGGCGCTGACTTTCAGATCCGGTTCGCATTTTGAAAGACAGGCTTCTCTGACCCCTCTGCCTTCGATCAACACCAGACAATTCTGGCACTGGCCAATGCCGCAGAAGATCGGAGCGGCAGACAACAGGCCGTGGCGCCGCAAGGCATCGGAAATGCTTTCGCCGGGTTTGAAGGGAACAGCCACGCCGTCCCAGAGAATGGAATTTGTCATGCGATAAAGCCTTTGTGCGCCGCCGGAGAAGTGTTGGCCGATGCCGCGCATGGGAGGGTAGCCGAACTCAGAAAACGGGCGGGAGAGAGGGCTGCAAGACTGGAATCCAGAGTGCCACCACACAGGCTCTTCGAGACTTCCCTACCCATGAGGGCGGACAGGCAGATACCATCCCCCTCAAAACCGGTGACGATGTGTACATTCGGCATGTCCGGCACCGCACCGACAATGGGAAGCCCGTCTTCGACAGCCGACCGGGCACCGGCAAAAACGCGAATGACCCGGCGCAAAGCCAGCGGTGGATAGGCTTCCGTCGCGGATATCAGCAAGCGTTTGACGGTGGAGAAATCGGTGTGTCGTGTCGTCCGGCCACGCTCTCGAGACGAGCCGATCAACAATTGGCCGGTGTCGACAGGATCCAGCACGACCGGAATATGGGCTTTCTGGCTATCGGCTCTGATTTTGCTCATCAGATAGGCCGCAGAGGTCAGCGCACCCGGCAGCTCCGCCCCCTCTCCTCCGCCCCGGTCGGTCACGATAATCTGGCCGACATGGGAATAGATCGGCAGATCGGGGAAAAAGCTGGATGTTCCCAGCCCGGTCGCAAGAACAAGCTGGTCGCACTCAATCTCGCAAGATGACGTGGTGACCCGGATGGCTCCGGACGGTCTTTGTTCCCATGACAGAAGATTGGCTGGGTAGATCTTTTTGACGTGCTCGTCCGTCAGATAATTGAAGGTCGCGTCATAGCCAAGCATATGGCCTTCGCCATGCACTTCCAGCAAACGGGTGATTGAGGCTGACAGGCCGTTGATCGCGTCGCTCGGCAGCTGATGATCCTTGTAGACCCGCGTCGCGCCTTTTGCCTTTTCGAGGCGGTTGGCGAGATCTCCGACTACGGTATCCTCTTCCTCGCCTCTGGCAAAAATGAAAGATGGGCGCTCTTTGAAGACGGTATTCAAGGGACCGCCGTCCCTTGCAAGCTCCTTGGTGATGCCAAGGGATTCATGGGCCAGCGTGGCCATCAGGCCGGGGCGCTTTGAACAGACCGACACAGCACCGTCTGACGCTCCGGAGGCCGCTGCCGCCGGACCTTTGCTGTCTAGCACACAGACCGTCTTGCCTTTTTGGGAAAGATGCCAAGCGATAGAGGCGCCGATTATTCCGGCACCAACAACAATTACATCAAAATTTAGCGCGCTCTTCATGGCTGCTCCTGTCTTTCTGTGGCAAGCCTACGGAGAAGAGCAGCTAATTACGATCCAAAATTTATAGGTTAAGCTGTAAAGAAAATTACATTTTCGAGACGTAATGGCGAAAAATCGGCAAATACCTGCGATGCAAAATACGTACGTATAAATATTTTTGTATTTTGGGCACGCAATGTTGTATTGCAAATCTGTCCGGATCAGAGTTGGCTTGCAATAAGACCTCCCTAAGAAATTTCCAAGCAAAGGGCGGCCGAAAATAAGAACTGCGGGGAGTATCCAGCAGTCAATCACCACCAGGAGCTATATCAGTGTTTAAGAAAACTATTGGAGCCATTTTAATTGCGGCTGCCGCCATCGCCATGGCGCCAGCTGCACAGGCACAGAGCAAACTCGATGAAATCCGTAGCCGGGGCACATTGCGCATGGCCGGCATTCTGAATGAGGATCCCTATTTCGCAAAGGATCCGCGGACCCAGGAATGGCGCGGATTTGCCGTTGAAATGGCACGCGATATTGCCAAGACAATCGGCGTGGAACTCGAAGTGGTCGAGTCCAGCTGGGCAAACTCGATCCTCGATGTACAGTCCAACAAGGTTGACCTTGCGCTGGCGCTGACCGCCATGCCCAAACGCGCCATGTCGATCTATTTTTCTTCACCGACCTACTATAACAGTTTCGTTCTGATTTCGCCGAAAAAGGATTTGGCGGACAAGACCTGGTCTGAAATCAACGACATGAATATCACGATCGCAGTAGACCTCGGCTCGGCGCAGGATCAGATCGCGACCCAGTATCTGAAGAAAGCAGAAATCCTCCGTTTCAAGACCCGGGACGAAGCTCTGATGGCGCTCTCTTCGGGCAAAGCCGATGCCGTGATCAACACCGTGCTCAACGCAATGGTCATGGTGAAGAAGAACCCCGCATTCGGTACGGTTTTCGTCCCAAAACCAATTCTCTCCTCACCGTCCGTTATCGGCCTCAACTACAATTCGGATGAAACCTGGAAGAAGTTCATTTCCGCATGGGCAGACTATAATCGTCGCGTCGGCAACAACCAGACCTGGATCGTGAAGGGCCTCGAGCCGTTCGGCATCACTCTGGATGACCTGCCCGAAGGTTTCGATATCGGCGGCTAACATTTCCCTCTGACTGGTGCCGGGCCTCGTCCCGGCACTGTCTTTTTGCAGAGCAAATTCCGAATTGTTTATTCGAGTTGGCCTTCCGACTTGAAATGAGGACCTGAATGTATACCTGGGACTTTTCCATGGTCATGCAGTCCTTCGATCTCTTCATCGATGGATTGGTGACGACCTTTCTCTACACAGTCGGTTCTATTGCGATTGGTATCGTAATCGGACTTCTGGCCTGTTTTGCCCGAATTTCAGGGAATCCCGTGTTGAGTGTCATCTCCAGAACCTATCAGGAGATTTTCCGTTGCACGCCCCTGCTCGTCCAGATCATGTGGGCCTATTATGCCCTTCCCATGCTGCTGGGCATCTCCATTCCGAACTCGGTGGCAGGCTTGGCGACATTGTCGTTGTATGTCGGCTCTTTTTACGCGGAAACCTTCCGCGGCGGTATTGCTGCCGTTGACCGGGGCCAGCGGGAAGCAGCGTCTGCCATTGGCATGAACAGTGCCCAGATCATGCGTCATATCATCATGCCGCAGGCCATCAAGAACATGTTGCCCGCCTTCATCAACCAGTCGGTCATTCAGGTGAAAAACACCTCCCTGCTCTACGCGATTTCCGTGGCCGAGCTGACCTATATGACCGCTGTCGTCAACTCGGAAACCTACCGACCGATGGAAAGCTACACGATCGCTGCTGTCATGTATTTCGTCATGCTGTTCCCACTCACTCAGATCGCAGATCGTTTCGAACGCCGCATGCGCCGCTCCGACTAATCTCCACGAGGTATGAAGCAATGGAATCCGAAGTGAATACAGTCATGTCCATTCGCAGCCTGTTCAAGCGGTATGGAGACAACACAGTTTTGAACGGCATCGATCTGGACATCAACGAGGGCGAAGTGGTTGGCATCATCGGCCCGTCCGGCTCGGGCAAGTCGACATTCATCCGCTGCCTCAATCTGATGGAAGAAGCGAGCGACGGGACAATCCGCTATCGCGGCAAACTGGTTTCGGACAAGTTCAAGGATGACGGGACGAAGATCGGCATCGGCACCCTGCGCCGTCACGTCGGCATGGTGTTTCAGCATTTCAACCTGTTCCCCCATCTGACGGCGCTCGAAAACATCACCAAGGGCCCGATCGTTGTGCTGGGTGAAAAAAAACAGGATGCCGACGCTTATGCAATGGAACTCCTCGACCGGGTGGGGCTCTCGGACAAGGCTGACAACTATCCCTCGCGGCTTTCGGGCGGACAGAAACAGCGAGTTGCCATCGCGCGTGCCCTTGCCATGCGACCAGACATGCTGCTGCTGGACGAGGTCACATCTGCTCTCGATCCCGAACTGGTCGGCGAAGTGCTGACAGTGGTCAAAGATCTGGCACTGGGCGGCATGACCATGGCGCTGGTTACCCATGAAATGGCCTTTGCGGCGGAAGTGTCCGATCGCGTGATTTTCCTTGATGGCGGCGTGATCGCCGAGCAAGGCTCACCGGACGAGATCATCCGCAATCCCGCGTCGGAACGACTGCAGTGCTTCCTCTCGCGCTTTAATCAACAGTGAAGGATGGCAGTGACATGGCAAAAAAGATTGTCATTGCAGGGGGCGGGAGAATAGGCAGTGCTCTGGCACGCCTGCTCGCCGCGTCCGGTGACTATGAACCCCGGATTGTCGAAGTCAGTCATCAAAGGGTCAACCAGCTCAAGGAATGGGGTTTGCCGGTCGTGGAGGGTGATTGCCTCAATCAGACTGTCATGGCCCATCTGTTGGCCGAAGCCGATGGGCTTGTTGCCGCCGTCACCTCTGATCTGGTGCCCCGACTTGCCGAAATGGGCCTGCTGTATGGCTGCCATTTTCTCGACTTCTCGGAAAAAATTGAAATCCGCCAGCAAATTGGCTCTCTGCTCAAGGGGAGGCATCAAGACTGCTCGCTTTCCATTGCTTCGGGTTGTGGATTGGCCCCGGGCTATGTCGGAGCGTTGGCGGAGGATGTCATCAGTCGCTGTGATCGGGATGACGAGATTACGGTGTTTGTGGGCGTGTTGCCTCAGAGGCGGACCAACCGGCTTGGATATTGCAACATCTGGGGCGTGTCCGGTCTGGTGGATGAATATTTCAATGAATGCCTTGCCCTTCAGGATGGCAAAGTTACGGCCATTGCCCCTCTGTCCCAGTTTGAATCCGTGACGGTTGGCCGTCAATCCTATGAAGCCTTCACAACCTCGGGAAGCCTTGACCATCTTGTCTCCCGCTATCAAGGCAAAGTCAAGAATCTGGTCTTCAAGACCCTGCGTTATCCCAAGCACCTTGATTATATGCTTTTCCTGCTTGATGATCTGCAATTCAGGAAACGACCGAGTTCCCTTTCGAACCTGATGCTCAACGCATTGTCCGCCACAAGTTCTGATCGTGTCCTGATCGCCATTGAAACGACACGGAACAGCAAGAAGGGCCGCCCCGTCCTGCGGGTCTTCGAGGGCGATGAAGTCGAAGCGGCTTCAACCAGACTGACGGTTGCCCATGCCTGTTGTGTTCTGGATCTCATCTTTGCCGGAGACCTCTCTCCCGGCGAAGTAACCGTAGCAGGCGATCTGCCGCTTGATCTGTTGTCTGAAAGTTCCTTTTTTGAGATGTTTCAGGCCGAGAAGGAAGTGAAAAAGTCTCTCGCGACATGACGAACCAAACAGGAAAATCAAAACCCAAATTCGAACTATCCCTGCTGCAGACATTCTACCTTGTTGCTCAGCATGGCTCCTTTTCGTCTGCCTCCCGAAAGCTCAACATTTCCTATCAATCCGCAGCAAACCATGTGCGGCGGCTGGAGAGCATGTATGGCGCTCGGCTGGTGGAAGCAGAAAAGGGATCGCGATCAGTCAAGCTGACGCCGCAGGGAAAAGCGCTCTATGCCATTTTCGGCACGGAGCTGGAAACCATTTTCGCGCGGATTTCCGTTCTGATGCAAGAAGAGCGATCCGTGCTGCGCATCGGCGTGCCGCAAGCCATCTTCCATCATTTCCTTCCCCGCATCATATCCCTATTCAAGGAGCAGGAGCCGGGCATTTCTCTGGATTTTTTCGAGAGGGACACCCAGTTGGAAGACATGATGCTCAATGGCGAGCTTGATGCCTGTGTCTCCGAACGTTATTTCGGCGAAGCGGCAATTTCTCAGGTTCTTCTGGGTGAATATCCGCTTAGCTTGATCTATCCGAGAGATTGGAGCTATGGCGAAATCAATCAGGACAATTTCAAGATCTTGCTGGAAGCCCCCTTCATCACATACGAGCCGGGTCAGACGATCCGGTCGCGGGCGGTCGACTTTTTGAAGGCCAGACTTGGAGCGGACCCCAAGATCCTCGCGACCTCCTCGGGGTCAACAAGTCTCAAGGCGATGGTCTCCGAAGGGCTCGGATTTGCCATCGTACCTAACTGGCTGGTTCCGGACGACGATCCGATCATCGGGAAGGTGCAGATCGAGTCTCTCAAGAAAATGAAGGTCTATCTGGGTTATTCGGCGTTTCTGGCGGACAATGATCATCTCGCGGTCTTCAACGCCATTTGCAGGGATCAGATCGGCAGTCGTCTCGATTCAGCGCAAGATGTGTAAAGGGTGAGGCGCGGGCCCAGCGCTAGTAACAATCTTTCAAAGATATAATTGAACCAACGAAAGTATGTCCCATGGATAAAGTTGCAATCATTACGGCCGCTGGCAGCGGCATGGGAGCCGCAGCAGCAAGGAAACTGGCCAGTGACGGCTGCAAGGTGGCCATCCTGTCCTCATCGGGCAAGGGTGAAGCACTGGCACAGGAGCTCGGCGGGATCGGGGTCACCGGATCGAACCGGAATGGAGCCGACCTTGAGACGCTCGTGAACACCACCATGCAGACCTGGGGCCGTATCGATGTGCTCGTGAACAGCGCTGGTCACGGACCCAAGGGAGCCTTGCTGGACATTTCGGATGAAGACTGGGCCATGGGCATGGAAGTCTATCTGATGAACGTCATCCGCCCAACGCGTCTGGTGACGCCGATCATGCAGGCCCAGAAATCCGGAGCGATCATCAATATTTCCACCTATGCTGCCTTTGAGCCGGATCCGCTGTTTCCAACCTCCGGCGTGTTCCGTTCCGGGCTGGCTGCCTTCACCAAGCTGTTTGCCGACCGCTATGCTGCAGACAATCTGCGTATGAACAATGTGCTTCCGGGCTTTATCGACAGCCTGCCGGAAAAGGAAGATCGTCGGACACGCATCCCCATGGGGAGATATGGAACTGTCGAGGAAATTGCCGCAACCATCGCCTTTCTCGCCTCAGACGGAGCGGCCTATATCACGGGGCAGAATCTCCGTGTCGACGGCGGCATCACCCGCTCGGTCTGATTGACGGACTGCGAAAGAACCTAAGAAGTGCGTTACTGCCGCGCTCCAATGACTATGCTGAAAGACCGAAGGGTCAATAATGCCTCAGGTCTTTCTTTCTATTGATGAGGCTGCAACAGGATCCCGTCATAGGACTTGGGATCGACGCCCAGCGCGACAAGGGCTTCCAGAAGCGAAATATTTTCCTTCAAGGCGTATTTCGCAGCTTCTGCCGACATGTCATAGCCAAGCCGCGGGACAAGGGCTGCTGCCATGGCAAGACTGTTTTCGAGCAGGGCCTGACATCGCTGCTGATCGGCTTCAATACCCAGAACACACCGGTCCGTCAGCGTGGCCATGGCGCGTTTGAGCAGCCGCATCGACTGCAGGATATTGTAGATGGCCACCGGCTCCATTGCATTGAGCTGCAATTGCCCGGCTTCTGCTGCCAGAGTGACCGACAAATCGTTGCCGATCACCTGATAGGCAACCTGGTTGACGACCTCGGGAATGACGGGGTTTACCTTGCCCGGCATGATCGAAGAGCCGGCCTGAACGGCAGGAAGACGGATCTCTCCAATCCCGGAGCGAGGGCCGGAGCTCAGCAGGCGCAGATCGTTGCAGATTTTCGACAGTTTGACGGCAATTCTTTTCAGGATTCCCGAAAAGGCGACGAACGCACCCAGATCGGATGATGCCTCGACCAGATTGCTGGCAGAGACAAAGGGGAAGCCCGAAATCTGCGCCAGTTGAGCGACCGCCATCGCCGTATATTGATCAGGCACATTGACGCTGGTCCCGATGGCTGTGCCACCCAGATTGACCTCAAGCAACAGGCGGGACACGTCCTTCAACCGTTCCACATCCTCTTCTATTGTCCTGGAAAAGGATCTGAATTCCTGCCCCAAGGTCATGGGCACGGCATCCTGAAGCTGGGTGCGACCGATCTTGCTGATGGCATCAAACGCGATGGCCTTGCCCTCGAATGCCTCAGCCAGACGCCGATGCTCGAACGAGAAGACCTCCATGTTCAGCAGGATCGCGAGGCGCAGGGCCGTGGGATAGACATCATTTGTCGATTGCGACTTGTTCACGTCGTCGTTGGGATGCAAATTGCCATAGTCTCCGAGATCTCTCCCGAGCCGCTTGAGGGCAAGATTGGCGATGACCTCGTTGGCATTCATGTTGGTCGAGGTGCCAGCGCCGCCCTGTATCATGTCCACGATGAAATGATCGTGGTGTTGACCCTCGATCAGGTCTTCACAGGCAGCCGCAATTGCGTCCGCCTTGTCGGCAGGCAGAACGCCAAGCCTCTGGTTTGTGAAAGCCGCCGCCTTCTTGACCATTGCCAATGCACGGATGAGTTCGGGGAAGTCAGAAACCGGAACATCTGAAATGCGGAAATTTTGGCGTGCCCGTACGGCATGGATGCCATACAAGGCGTCGAAGGGAATTTCCAATTCGCCAAGAGAGTCATGCTCGATCCGATTGCCGGATGTCCGTGACTTGGCCTCTGAATGTTTCAAGGGGATCACCAGACGCACTGCATTTGAGCAACTGCGATTGAGAACAAGAATGAGAGAGTTGATCGTGTCTGTTTGTCGATAAAACTCTAACGCAGCCGGGTCATCTGTTACATGCAAATTTAGGGGGCACAGTTACAACACCAAGGCGACTGGCGCGGTCGACCGATCGGAACCAAGATTATTCGGCCAAGCAACTTTGTGGAAAACAAGACCAGAGGAAGTTGGCACCAGACTTCGTTATGAACGACCCGCAAGTCCTTATTGCCGGAAATACAAATTCTCAAATATTGAATGGGTGTTGTTTTGTAAGTGACAAAACAAAATGAAGATCTCTCTTGTGAAGGGGCCTGTTGTCCCGTATTGCTCAGCACGGAAGCCCTGCTGCATAGAGATTGTCATGCATTTGCATGCGAACTATTCAAAGCTTCTCGCAACCACGACTTGAAAATAGAGCGGACATTCAAATCAATGAGCCATACGTTGAAAATTGGCCTTGCCGGTCTTGGTACCGTAGGTATTTCAGCCTTGAAACGCCTCGTTTCCATGCAAACAAATATCGCAGAGAAAGCGGGCCTCGCCATTGACGTTCGCGCTATTTCGGCGCGCAGCAGGACCAAGGATCGCGGAATCGATCTGTCCAATTTTCATTGGTATGACGACCCGGTCGCTCTGGCAAAAAGTGACGATATCGACGTGTTCGTCGAATTGATCGGCGGGGATAGCGGCTCAGCCGAAGCCTCGGTGCGCGCAGCCATCGAAGCGGGCAAACATGTGGTCACCGCGAACAAGGCCCTGATTGCCAAGCATGGCAATGCACTGGCCCGGCGGGCCGAAGCGAACGGCGTCGCCCTGAATTTTGAAGCAGCGGTTGCTGGCGGCATACCGGTTATCAAGGCCGTGCGCGAGAGCATGACCGCCAATTCCATCAGCCGCATCTACGGGATCATGAACGGGACCTGCAATTACATCCTCACACGCATGGAAGAGGAAGGTCTCTCATTTGACGAGTGTCTGAAGGATGCACAGCGTCTCGGCTATGCGGAAGCGGACCCGACCTTCGATGTGGAAGGCAATGATACGGCACATAAGCTGACCATTCTGACCAGTCTGGCGTTCGGCACGGAGATCGACAGCGAGTCCGTCACGATCGAAGGCATCACCAATATCACGTCGGCGGACATCTCGGCAGCCAGTGAATTGGGGTATCGAGTGAAGCTCCTCGGCGTTGCCAAGAAGACCCAGACCGGGATTGAACAGCGGGTTCACCCGACCATGGTGCCCAAGGATTCCTCTATCGCACAGATTTCCGGTGTGACGAACGCCGTTGTCATCGATGGTGATGCGATCGGATCTGTCACTCTGGCCGGGCCAGGGGCCGGGGGTGACGCGACCGCTTCTGCCGTCATCGCCGACATCATTGATCTGGCGCGTGGTCTGGAAGTCAAGCCGCTCGGACGCCCCGTGGAAGCTCTTGATCCTTTCAAGAAGTCGGAAATCTATGCCCACAAAGGCGGCTATTATATTCGGCTGAGGGTCAACGATCTGCATGGCGTTTTCGCCTCGATTGCAACCCGGATGGCAGAGCAGGAAATCTCGCTGGAAAGCATTGTCCAACACAAAAAGAGATCCAAGCTCAAAGTGGATGCTGAACTCAAGGGGACGGGTAAACATCAGGACATCATCCTGATCACCTACGAAACCACTGAAAACAGGATTCACAACGCCATCGAAGCGATCAAGCAGGATGGGCACATTGTGGACACGCCTCAGGTCATCCGCATAGCGAGGATCTGACATCAAGAATACGAGGAGAACTGCTTTCGGCAGGCAAATGCCTGCAGGGAGGTCTTGCAAAGCCCTTCGGCTTCCTCTTCAATCAACCCATGCGTGACATCAACATCAAGGCGACGGAATATTTTGAGGCGGTTGCTCGGCTCGGCTCGGTGACCAAAGCCGCAGAGGAGCTGGGGGTATCTCCCTCGGCCGTATCCCAGCAGGTTCGCCTGCTTGAAACCCAGTTCGGCGTACAGCTGTTTCGACGTGAAAAGCGCAAACTCATGCTCACCGAAGACGGGGACCGTCTGTTCCAGACCACGACCCAGGCTTTCAGCGCCATTCGAAATGCCCGGAATGCCATCGCCCGTCAGCGGGATCTGCGCGGACTTATCCTGCGGACCAGCCCAAGTTTCGGCGTGCGTCTGCTCGGGCCACGGATCTACAGCTTCCTGTCGCAGAATCCGGAATGGAGCCTGCGGGTCGACGCTGCGCCCGATTTCACTTCGTTTGAGACCGAAGCGGTGGACTTTGACATCCGCTACGGACTCGGCGGCTGGGCCGGATTGGCAGAGCGCTGCGTGATGAGCGATCTGGTGCTGCCTATGTGCAGTCCCGAGTATCTGGAAGAATTGAAGGCGATCTCACCCGATCCGATTGAACAGCTTCACCACGCCCGCATGATCGACAGTGCCAAAACCCTGTTTCGCTGGGATCTATGGCTTGCGTCGAACAGCATCGACATTCCCGAGCTGCATTACCAGTTGCGCTTTGATCGTTCGTCGATGTCGATCGAGATGGCCAAGCAGGGCGGTGGGCTGGCACTGGAAAGTGTAACCCTGTGCCTGCCGGATCTGGAAAGCGGCCTGCTGGTGCCCTTCTGCCTTGATTTTCCGGTTGTCGAGTTTCCCGCCTATTGGTTCGTCTGCCCACCACGCCATTTCAACCGTCGGATCGTCAATCGCTTTGCCGAGTGGCTGACAAAGGAATGCCGCGAGCATGAAGACATGACCCGCGGCTTTCTGGAGAGGATCGGGTTGGATTTCCGGCTGGAGACCGGCAAGGGCCTGATCCGCGCCGGGCAAACCGACGATCAGTAGATCGTCAGCGCCGGGACATAGGATATCAGCATCAGGACAGCGAGTGCGACAAGATAGAAGGGCATCAGGGACCGGATGACCGAGCCGATGCCCGTTCGGGCGATGGCCGCCGAGATGAACAGGGTCGTGCCGACCGGCGGAGTGTAGAGTCCGATGGACAGGTTGACCACCATCATCAGTCCAAGTTGCACCGGATCAAGCCCGATGGCGCCGCCGATGACCACGAACAGCGGGCCGAGCAGCAGCACGGCAGCAGGCAGGTCAAGAAAGGCCCCGACGATCAGCATCACCACATTCATCGCGAGAATGATCATCCAGGGTTCGGAGAAGTAGGCCGTAACCCACAAGGCCAGATTCTGCGGCACACGCTCAGCGGTCAGCAGCCATTGCATGACCGAGGAGGCCATGATGATCAGCATGACAGCACCGGTCATCATCGCGGTCTGGGTTGTGCTCGACCAGAGCGTCTTCCAGCTGAGATCATGATAGATCAGGGCACTGACGATGAGAGCATAGGCCACGGCCATGACACTGACTTCGGTGGGCGTTGCAATGCCAAAGCGCAAGGTTCCGATGACGAAGACCGGCATCAGGAGAGCGGGCATGGCAACAATGATCTGGTGTTTGAAGGCCTTGAAGCCGCCCTCGAGGGGTGCGCGGGGCAGATTGCGGGCGCGAGCGACCAGCCAGACGGCGATGAACATGCCGAAGCCCAGAAGCAGACCGGGGAGGATGCCTGCAATGAACAGATCGATGATGGAGACGTTGGAGACGAGGCCGTAGAGAATGAGCGGGATGGACGGCGGGATGAGGACGGACACAGTTGACGACGCGGAGTTGATGGCTGCGGCAAAGCCCTTGGGATAACCCTCTCGCAGCTGAACAGGGATCAAAGCGGTACCAAGCGCGGTCGCGTCAGCCACTGCTGAGCCAGAAACGCCGCCAAACATGACCGATCCGATGATCGAGACCTGCCCGAGACCACCCTTGAAATTGCCCACCAGAAGGCGGGCGATGTTGACCAGATAGACACCGAACTTGCCGGACATCATCAGGCTGCCTGCCATGATGAAGAAGGGGATGGCAAGCATCGGGAAACTCTGTGTTGGCGTGTAGAGCCGTTGCATGATGACGGCCAGTGACTTGCCTTCGAAAAACAGCGCTGCGCCGACCCCGCCGAGCATGGCATAGCCAACAGGAACAGCCAGTGCCAGCAGCAGGAAGAAGCCCCAGATCATGGTAATCGACATTGTATTTCTCCGTTAGCTGAGGCTGCTGTCTTGAGGAGCGGATTGGTCGATATCAACCCCGCCGATCAGGCGCAGAGTCTCGCAGGCGGCCACGATCGCAATGGCCGCGAAGGCATAGACGAGGGCGGAATAGCCCCATATCTGCTTGATACCGAGGGTCGAGAGAGACTGGAACTTGGAGGCTCGCAGAATGGGCTGGCTGGACCAGAGTACGCCTATGGCGATGATCAGGATGATCAGCTGGATGACGATGAGCAACACACGGCGAGGTGTGTTCTGCAACATGTCGGAGGCAAGAGAAATCGCGATATGGCGACCACGGGCGGAGGCGATGACGATCCCGCCAGAGACAAGCCAGGGCAACAGGACTGCATGGATTTCATAAGCCCAGGCGATGCCAGAGCCAAAAGCATATCGCAGCACCACATTGACAAGCAGAGCCACGAACATGAAGGTGAGGCAAGCCGCAGCAACGAGCTTGCCTGTGCCCTCGAGCAGATCGATCACGGTATCGAGAAACCGGAGGAAGGGCACCTGTCCCTCCCTCCTGCTGCCACCGGTTTCGATTGGGGTGGCGGCGTTCATCAGTGACCTACCGCTTCCTTGAGGGCTTTTACGAGCTCAGGATAGGTTTCGGCATATTTGTCATAAACGGATGCCGTTGCTTCCTGATAGGCCTTCTTGTCAACTTCGGTGAAGGTTGCCCCTTCCGCTTCCATTTTCGGACGCAGGGTTTCGTCGCCTTCTTGTGACAGCTTGCGCTGCAATTCGCCAGCCTTCTTGGTGGCTTCAACCGCGCATTTCTTGGTCGTTTCGTCGGCAGATTGCCACCATCCGAGGCCCGCCACGATCGGCGTGGTTTCGTATTTGTGACCACTCATCGAGACGAACGGCGTGATGGTGTGTAGCTTGGCCGAATAGATGTTGGTCAGCGGGTTTTCCTGACCGTCAAAGACGCCGGCCTGCAGGGCGCTTGGGAGTTCCGACCAGGCAAGAGGAGCAGGAGCTGCGCCAAGAGCCTCGAAGATATCGACGGTCATCTGATCCGGCGGGGTGCGGATTTTCATGCCCTTGATATCAGCAGGATTGGGAACAGCCTTGGAAACATGGGTGATATTGCGGATACCGTTGTCCCAGAATCCGAGAATCTTCAGGCCTGCGGTCTGGGCACGTTCGTCGAGCATCTTTCCGACATCACCGTCGAGCACTTTCCATGCAGACGGCAGGTCATCAAACAAGAAAGGCAGACCGAGCAGACCGATTTCGGGCACGATCTGGGACATTGCACCTTGCGAGTTTGCCGTGATCTGAATGATGCCCGCAGTCGCCGAGGTCAGCATTTCAACGTCGTTGCCCATGGTAGCGGATGCAGCCACGTTGACCGTGTCGGCCCCGCCGGTGCAGGCTTGATATTCCTCAGCCCATTTTTCGGCCGCGATATAGCGCGGGTTGCCCGGATTGGAGCCGTGGGCGAAGATGACTTCGGCAGCCTGAACGCCGCCAGCAAGAACTGTTGTAGTGGCCAGAATGGCCAAGAATTTCATCTTCATATTTTCCTCCCTCTGAAGATGCAGATTTGGATCACCGGCCAGAGGCCGGTGATATGCTCAGTGTTGCCTTGAGTTAGTGAATGAGCGAACCTCCGTTCACGTCAACTTCCGTGCCGGTGCAATAGGCCGAAAGCTCTGATGCAAGGAATACGGCGCAGCCTGCGACATCGTCTGCGGTGCCAGCCCGCCCCATCGGGATGCCTGCAAGAACGGTTGCGCGCATTTCATCGGTCAGTTTGCCAGCCGTGATGTCTGTGGCGATGAAGCCGGGGCAGATGGCGTTGGAGCGCACATTGTCCGGCGCCAGTTCGCGGGCCATGGCCTTGGTCAAGCCGAGCACGCCAGCCTTGGCGGCAGAATAGTGCGGGCCACCAAAGATGCCGCCGCCGCGCTGGGCAGAGACCGATGACAGGTTGATGATGGAGCCGGTCTTGCGAGACCGCATGTAGGGGATGACGGCCTGACTCATGTAGAGCGTGCCCCGGAGGCTCACATCGGTGACATCCTCATAGTTCTTGGGTTCGATTTCCATCAGCTTGAGCGGTTGGGTGATGCCCGCGTTGTTGACGAGAATATCGACCTGGCCCCATGTATCGACCAGTGCCTTGACGGTTCGAAGGCAGGCGTCCTTGTCGGTGACGTTGCAGGCCATGCCGATATGCTGTGGCCCGAGATCCGCTGCGGCCTGTTTGGCGGCGGCTTCGTCAAGGTCGGTGATTGCGACAATCGCCCCCTGCTCGGCAAACATTCTGGCTGTTGCCTTACCCAGTCCGCGTGGCGAGGCCGCTCCCGTGACGATTGCGAATTTTCCCTCTAACAGACCCATGTCCATTTTCCTCTCTATTGACTAATTTTGCAGTCTATGGAGCGGTCTACAACCAGCTCTTGATCTGCTCGGTAACTTTCTTGACAGAAATGCCATACATGTCGTGCAGGGTCGGCAGGGCACCTGCTTCCAGAAATGCGTCTGGCAGGCTGATCATGCGAAATGTCGGCGTGACCCCGTTTAGCAGCAGAGTGCTTGCCACCGCCTCGCCAAGGCCGCCATTGGCCGTGTGGTTTTCTGCGGTGACCACCAATCGGTTGCCACGTCCCGCCTCGGCGAGAATGGTTTCTGAGTCGAGCGGCTTGATCGTCGGGCTGTGCAGGACGGCGACATCGATGCCCTCTTTGGCGAGCAGCTCGGCGGCGTCCAGCGCCCGCATGGTCATCAGCCCCGAGGCGATGACAAACACGTCTTTGCCGTCTCGGATAAGCTGAGCCTTGCCCAGCTCGAACTTGTAGTCCGGCTTGTGTTTGCTCAGCACGCGGGCCACCTTGCCGCGCAGCAGGCGTGCATAGACGGGGCCCTCGTGGGCCAACATGGCAGGGACCATGCCGGTGATGTCATCGGCATCACAAGGGTCGATGATGGTCATGTTGGGCAGGCCGCGGAAAATGGCCAGATCCTCGGTTGCCTGATGGCTTGGGCCGTAGCCTGTGGTCAGGCCCGGCAGGGCGCAGGCGATCTTGACGGGGAGATTCTCCTCGGCAATGGCCATGGCGATAAAGTCATAGGCCCGGCGCGAGGCAAACACCGCATAGGTCGTGGCGAAGGGGATGAAGCCTTCGCGGGCAAGCCCAGCGGCGGCCATGAACAGATTTTGCTCGGCCATGCCCATCTGGTAGAAGCGGTCCGGCATGGCCTCGGCGAAAACATGCAGATCGGTGTATTTGCTGAGGTCGGCGCTCATGCCGACGATCTGCGGATTTTTCTTTGCCTGATCGATAAGAGCGTGGCCGAAGGGGGCAGCGACCGTGTCGTAGCCCTCCGCCTCAAGAGAGGCGATCATGGCCGAGGTGGTCAGCTTTTCGCCGTCGCTGCTCACGGGCACGCGGCGCGGTTCATATTTGCGAGCCATGGAAGCCAGTGTCATTGCGGTTTCCCCTCTTCCAGAACATCGAGCGCCTTTTGCCATTCGTCTTCTTCAACCCGCACGAAATGGGCGGATTCGCGCGCTTCGAGGAAGGGAACGCCCTTGCACATGCGCGTGTCGAAAATGATGGCGCGCGGCTCGGGTCCATCATGCTCGCGGGCAGCGTCGAAAGCGGCGACCACGGCGTCAAGATCGTTGCCGTCAACCCGCTGGCAATGCCAGCCGAAGGCCTGCCACTTGGCTTCCAGCGGATCGGCGCAGAGCATCTGCGATGATTTTCCGTCGGCCTGTTGGTTGTTGAAATCGACGAGGCAGATGAGATTGTCGAGCTTGTGGTGGGGCGGCGGACATGGCCGCTTCCCATGTTGAGCCTTCGCCGAGCTCACCGTCGGACATCAGATTGTAGACGAGAGCCGAGCTCTTTTTGCGCTTGAGGCCGAGTGCCATGCCGACACCGATGCCAAGGCCCTGACCAAGCGAGCCGCCGGTGATTTCCATTCCGGGCGTATAGGAGGCCATTCCGGACATGGGCATGCGACTATCGTCCATGCCGTAGGTTTCCAGCTCCTCTTCGGGCAGGATATTGGCTTCCATCAGCACGGCATAGAAGGCGATGGCGTAGTGACCGATGGAAAGCAGGAAACGGTCGCGCCCTTCCCATTCGGGATACTCTGGCCGAAACTCGAGTGCGTGAAAATAGGCTGCTGCCAATACATCCGCGATGCCAAGCGCCTGACCGATATAGCCCTGCCCCTGAACCCTGCCCATCAGCAGAGCCTTGCGTCGGATGTTCCAGGCACGCTGCGCCAGCGACATGTTGAACATGTCGGCGCCCCGTGTTGGGTAATCCATTTTGTTCCTCCCGGCAATCAGATTGCCTTTTCGGAAGCAACCGTAACACCCGGTCGAAAATGTGTCTGTTAGGAAAAATTACATAGTAATGTAGATTTACTTCAAACATCAATTTTAAAGTGTGAAGCACAGCTAAACAGGCAATTAAGTTTTCGACATTGAAGCGGCGGCTCTCTTGGCCCACCCTTGCGGCCAAGGATGTTCGGGTACGCAAGAGCCCGGACAGTGGAGGAGCCCATGCAAAAAATTGTCTTTCTTGATCGGGACACGGTCGCGCCGCATATCCATGTCCGGCGCCCCAAATTCGATCATGAGTGGATCGAATATGATCGCACGCCCGCTGAATTGGCGGCGGAGCGGCTGAAAGATGCCACCATCGCGATCAACAATAAAGTGCCACTGCGCCGCGAGACCCTCGAAGCTTTGCCGAATTTGCGTCTCATCGCAATCGCCGCAACGGGGTATGACTGCGTCGATATTGCGGCCTGTCGCGATCTCGGGATCGCGGTGTGCAACATCCGCGGCTATGCCATCAACACGGTCCCCGAGCATGCCTTTTCGCTGATCCTTGCCCTGCGCCGGAGCATTCTGGCCTATCGGGAGGATGTGAAGCGCGGCGAGTGGAACAAGGCGGACCAGTTCTGCTTCTTCAATCATCCGATCCGGGATCTGGCAGGCAGCAACCTCGTCATCATGGGAGAGGGCTCGATTGGCCAGAGCGTTGCGGCCATCGGACGGGCCTTCGGCATGAACATCATGTTCGCCGCGCACAAGGGATCGACCGGTCTCGGACCGCTCTACACCCCGTGGGACGAGGCGCTGGCGCAGGCCGACGTGATCTCCATCCACTGCCCGCTGATGCCGTCGACCGAGTGGATGATTGGTATGGCAGAATTCCGCCAGATGTCGCGCCACCCGATCATCGTCAACACTGCGCGCGGTCGTCTGGTGGTCGAGGAGGATCTGGCAACGGCTCTGCGCGAGGGCCTGATTGCCGGGGCCGGGTTTGACGTCACCGATGGCGAACCGCCCGCTCCGGACTCGCCTTTGATGAAGCTATTGGATCAACCCAACTTCATCCTGACACCGCACATTGCATGGGCCAGCGACGAGGCCCAACAGACGCTTGTCGACCAGATGATCGACAATATCGAGAATTTCATGCGCGATGCTCCGAGCAACATCGTGGCCTGACGCCCTTTCGAGGAACCTTAAGATGAACATACAGACGACTGCCACCAAATCGATCGATATGAAAGCCATGGCCAATGCGGTTCGCTTCCTGTCCATGGACGCCATTGTGCGGGCCGACGATGGCCATCCGGGCACCCCGCTCGGGGGAGCCGACATCGCCACGGCGCTGTTCACCCGGCATCTGAAGTTTGATCCCAAGACGCCCACCTGGCCGGATCGCGACCGTTTCGTGCATTCGGCCGGGCACGGGTCTATGCTGATCTATTCTCTCCTGCATCTGTCGGGATATGAAGAGCTGGGGATCGATCAGGTGCGCAATTTCCGTGTTCTCGGCTCCAACACGCCGGGGCATCCGGAGTTTGACACCAAGGCCGGGATCGAAACCACCACCGGCCCGCTGGGGCAGGGGATAGGCAATGCGGTCGGGATGGCCATTGCTGAACGCATGCTCAATCACCGTTTTGGCGATGACCTTGTTGATCACCGTACCTACGCCTATGTCGGCGATGGCTGCCTGATGGAAGGCATCGCAGCGGAAGTCATTGCTCTTGCGGGCCATCTCAAGCTTGGCAAGCTAACCTTTCTTTGGGACGACAATCGGATGACCGATGACGGCGTGACCACGCAGGCCGTGTCCGAGGATCAGGTCGTCCGCTTCAAGAACAATGGCTGGCATGTGCAAGAGGTCGATGGTCATGATCCGGAAGCTGTGGCTGCCGCCATCGCGAAGGCCAAAGAGGATGATCGTCCCTCGATGATTGCCTGCCGCACCCTGATCGGCTTTGGCATTCCCCGCATCCAGAATGACCGTGTCGCCCACGGCGGCAAGATCACCAAGGATGACACCGATGCTGCCCGCGAGAATCTCGGCTGGACACATGCGCCTTTCGAGATCCCCGATGAGCTTTATGCGTCATGGCATCTCGCCGGGGAAAGTGGGGCAAAGTCTCGCTTGGCTTGGCAGGAACGCTATGAAGCTCTGTCCACCGAGGATCGCGCCGAATTTGATCGCCTGATGGCAGGCAAGCTGCCCGAAGGCTGGCAGCAGACCATCCTTGAGATGAAAAAGAGCTTCACCGCCAAAGCCGAAGACAAGGCTGGCATCCGTGCCTCGGGCGAAATGTTGTCGGCTCTCGCTGATACGATCCCCGAGCTGATTTGCGGTGCACCGGATCTGGAAGCTGCCACCCAACACAAGCGGCAACTGGCTCCGTTTACGCATGAGGATCGCGGCGGGCGCTACATCCATTATGGCGTGCGCGAGCATGCCATGGGCGCCATCATGAACGGAATGACAGTACATGGTGGGCTGGTGGCCTCCGGGACAACCTTCTTTGTTTTCTCGGACTATATGCGCCACACCCTGCGCATGGCCGCGATGATGGAAATTCCGAGCATCTTCATCTTCAGTCATGATTCCATCGGCATCGGCAAGAACGGCCCGACCCATCAGCCGGTCGAGGCACTGGCATCCCTTAGGGCCTATCCCAACATGTGGACCATCCGCCCGGCGGATGCGGTGGAAATGGCCGAGGCATGGCAGTTGGCGCTTGAGCATCGCAACGGGCCGACCTCGATCATCTGTTCTCGCCAGCCGCTGAGCCTGCTGCGCACGGATGCATCCGAGGAGAACCGAAGCGCCAGAGGCGCTTATATCCTCGCTGATGCGGAGGGTGGCGTGCGGCGCGCCACTCTCTTTGCCACAGGCTCGGAAGTGGCGGTGGCCATGGGTGCCCGCGCTCTGTTGCAGGCCAAGGGCGTGCCGACGGCGGTTGTCTCCATGCCGAGCTGGGAGCTGTTCGAGGCACAGGACGAGGCCTATCGCGAAGAGATCATCGGGCGCGATACCGTAAGGGTCGCGGTGGAAGCGGCGGTGCGGCTCGGCTGGGATCGCTATATCGGCGAGAAGGGCGGCTTTGTCGGTATGAAGAGCTTTGGCGCTTCGGGGGATTACCCCGATCTTTTCCGCCATTTTGGTATCACGGCAGAAGCGGTGGCTGGTGAGGTCGAGCAAAGGCTCTGACGTGACCTATTAGTGGTACGTTGCTTGAGAGCACATTCAAGCCATGACAGCATGTGGGAAAATTCTCGCGGCTGTCGTGGCTAAGATTTTCCATTCCAGCCACAGCCACCCGTTGGACTGTCAAACCGAAGAAGCCGACCATCCCGCTCGGGGTGCTTCTCGCCAGATCATCACTCCGATGGTACCTTTCATCCCAAATGGGATGAAAGGTGCCAACATAGATAATTCTCAAGATCTTGGAGCGCTCATTCGAGAATGAGCGCAAAAACCGACGAGCTGAAACCTTCAATCATAACCACCGACATCAGTCCCAAATCATTCGAAGACAGTCACACCAACTAGACCCACTATCCAGAACGTATCAACCAGACTAGCGCCTTGAAGAGGAGCTCAGCTTTGGACCTTGGAAATCCGATTAAGCTCTTCTTGCGCCTTGGCGTTACCAAGGACTGCAGCCTTCGTTAAGAAGGCTTTGGCTTTTTCCAGATCCGTTGGCACGCCTTGCCCCTGCTCGTAAAGAGAAGCCAGTCCGACCATTCCATCTGATGCGATCAAATCTCCACGCGTTGCTGCAGTTGTGTACCACTTCAATGCGGTCGTGAAGTCCTGAGCGATGCCATCTCCGGTCTGATAGGCCCGCCCCAGATAATACTGGCTGGTGATGTCACCAGCGTTAGCCCCCTTTTCAAACCAATGTACAGCTTTGGCATTTTCATGCCTTTCAAGAGCAATCAGGCCAATATAACGAGCGGATTTCATATCTCCAACCATGTCCGCCTGTTGAAAATAACCAAGTGCCTTATCTAGATCTTTGCTGACGCCGAGGCCTTCCATCCAGATCTTGCCCAGATACAATAATCCTCGTGCTTCGCCCGCATTTGCAGACTTTTGTGCCCAGAGGCGGGCTGCCGTAAAGTCAGCGGCTACTCCATCTTCTCCTTCGAGATAAATGCGAGCCAACTGCTCTGCGGCATGGGGCTCTTCATTGACATAAGCCGTTTTATACAGCTCGACAGCCCTTGCCAGATCTTTTGCATCAGTCGCGGCTTTGGCTTCAGCCATGATTGAACCAACCGGAGCCATGAGCTGCGCTTCTGCCACGCTCAAAAGCGAAAACAGAAGGCAGATGGAAAGGAAAAGTCTGCGGATCATTGTGGAACTCTTGCTGTGTCTGTTTATGTCGGCATGAATAGTCAATCGTCTCAAGAAGCGTCGCGGAAAAGCCACGCACGAATCGGTTCAATCGAATAGGCGACACGCCAAGTGTTGCGGTGACCACTTGCCCCTTCCGTGCTTTCGCCCTCATTGAACACTGAGCCCTTAGCAAATGTGACATAGTTGATGCGGGCTCCCTGCGCATCCAGAGCATCAAAGGCGAAGCGGAATTGCTCGGCAGTCCACTGACCATCCCATTCCGCTCTTGCAATAGGCGCTCCCTCGGTTTCCAAGGCTTCCGTAATAGCGTTCTGACCGGGGAAAGCTTTGCTGTCGTCCTGACTGACGAGAATGAAAAGCCGGTTACCCGCCATTGGCGCAACCAAAGAGGCATCCCACTGGCAGGCAACCAGGAAAGAGGCGGCAAAGAAATCCGGATATTTGATGTTCATCGCGATCGACATCATGCCACCTCCAGATTGGCCGGTGGTATAGAGACGAGAACTATCGATCGAATATTGCTTTGTCAGCGCCTTGATCAAGTTGATGGTCGTGTCCAGCATGCTGGAGGTCTTGGACTCATCATCGGCAATGATTTCCGCATACTGAGGCGCTAACACAAAACAGGGGCGTTCTTCCTGATCCTCGGGACTGGCCCAGACAATTGCACCAAGGCCTTGCTTCAGCGTGGCAAACACGTCGTTGCTCGTTGCCCCTGCATCATGCATGAAGTTGACCAGCGGATAGGACTTGGACGGGTCATACGCCTTGGGAACATAAAGATTATAGGCGAGCACATCTCCTGTCTCAGGATCGTGCCATTCCAATTGCTGGAAGTCATCGACAATCAGATTGATAACAGAAGAGGTCTGCACCGAGGTCGCCGCAATAATGCCCTTGCCGTTCAACTGGGTTTCTCCTTGCGAGAGAAGCGCTTGCGGTTCAGCCCAGATCGTGTCGGAGATGCTTGCCTCTCCCGCCTTACCCGGTCCACCGGGCCCCTTGCCCTGTGGCTCGTCCGGCTTTTGCTCCTCCCGCGGTGCCTTGACCGCAAGGCTAGCGTCCGCGTCATCAACTGACAGGGCAACAATTACCACACGTCCAGCCTCTGATCGATCGGCCGGATCGGTTGAAACTGATGGATAGACTTCGGTTACTGTCCGCCCAGAAACGCTAAACTGTTCGGCGGATAGTGCCGACGCCGGAATAGATGCGGAATAGGTTACAGCAACCGCGACAAAGCGGATCCCGTCACCATACACCTTCGTAATCGCTTCGGCGCTTTCAACCGAGATGGCATTGGCGAAGGAAGGAGCCGACAGTGTTGCCAACGCTCCAGCCGTCGTCAGGCCCAAAATAAAGGTGCGTCTGTTTATAAGAAAGGATTGGCGTGAAGAAGTGCTCATGGTTCGTTTTCCTGGTTCGGCGGCTCTGAAACTCATATGGCCACGTCCCTAGCCAATTTAAAGGTACTAATATAGTACCTTTATTGTATCGTTTTGTAACGGATTCGTCATGCGTGACGTAATGCTCACACCGAAAGACTGCATAGAGGCAAAACTCGAAGCAGCTTCCGAGCTTAAACGCATTGAATAATCAGGATCCATTGGGCAATGAGGCAAGGCCCGAATAGATCGGCTCCAAGCCACGTACGAAGTTTCAAAATTA
This sequence comes from uncultured Cohaesibacter sp., assembly GCF_963662805.1. Classification (NCBI taxonomy): domain Bacteria; kingdom Pseudomonadati; phylum Pseudomonadota; class Alphaproteobacteria; order Hyphomicrobiales; family Cohaesibacteraceae; genus Cohaesibacter; species uncultured Cohaesibacter sp. The sequence continues at coordinate 172,300 of NZ_OY759862.1, read as the reverse complement.
CAGCTTTCCTGCCCTTTTCCCAGCTTGAAGCTTCAGTATAGTCTCCTTCCCCCGTTCTGTTCCGTCTCAGCACCTATGGGACAGATTGGGTTGATTTGACAAAGGAGGATTTTGGCTCATCGTAGCTCTATCAAAGGAAGCGAAGATGAGACAGAAATCCGGTCTGCAGAAGCCATCTAAAGCCATCTGCAGAGAAGACCATCAAAGACATCCGCCGAAAGACCCGAAGGAAGTATTCGGCAGAAGAGAAGATCCGCATTGTGTTGGACGGTTTGCGTGGCGAAGACAGCATCGCCGTCCTGTGCCGCCGCGAAGGTATCTCCGAGAGCCTTTATTACACCTGGTCGAAGGAATTCCTTGAGGCTGGCAAGAAGCGACTGGCCCCTTCTCAGCGGTGAAACCGCCTGTCAGGCAATGGGAGATACGGCTCGTGCCGCCACCTGCGATGAAGTGAAGTTGCTGCGCGAGGAGGCTCGGGATCTTAAGGAAGTTGTCGCTGAGCAAACACTTGAGCTCCGCCTGCTTAAAAAAAGTATGATCGATCCCTCTCATTGATTGCTTTGCAATCAACTGCCGGTCAGTGGATAGGGGCGAAGAAGAGTGAGGTATCCCGCATCCGAGAAGCATGAGATCATCCGCCTTGTCGAGGAATCCCATCTGCCGGTAACACGGACATTGAAGATGTTGGGCGTCCCTAGATCAACATTCTATCGTTGGTACGACCGTTTCCTGATCGATGGCGTTGAAGGGCTGGAAGATCGCAGCTCTGCACCTTCACGGGTCTGGAACCGGATTGAGGATGATGTTCGTGACAAGATCGTCGAGCTGGCTCTGAAGGAAACCGAATTGTCTCCCCGGGAACTGGCGGTGACCTTCACAGACAAGGAAAACTATTTTGTGTCAGAGGCTTCGGTCTATCGACATCTGAAAGCTCATGACTTGATCACGTCTCCGGCCTTCATCGTCATGAAAGCTGATAATGAGTTCCGTGATAAGACAACCCGCCCCAACGAGATGCTTCTCTCAGCGATACAAACGCTTGTCGGGCAGCGGAGACGTTGGCATCAGACACTCAAGAACCGGATCCTGCTGGAAAACTACTTCTTCCCCACCGATCTGGAAAATGAGATCGCGGCATTCATCGACCATTATAATCATCACCGGTACCATGAAAGCCTAGGAAACCTCAAACCGGCCGATGTCTACTTCGGAAAAGGACAGGCAATTCTGGAACAAAGGCAAAGGATCAAACACAAGACAATCAAACGACGCCGCTTGCAACATCAATCACAAGCGTTCAAATCGCAGACACTGATGAGCTGAACCCTCCGACCAGAACCGCCAACATCAATCCCAAAGCATTCGACGACGGACACCCTTTGATCTAGTGCGCGGTCGTATGTTCTTAATACAGCAATGCCAATTCAACCCAATCTGACCTATAGTGCTGAGACGGAACAATTTGACGGCCACGGCCCTCCGGAGCAATGGGCAATCCCTGGCAAGAATTAGAGACGCTCGAAATTTGTAACTGCATCCTCTCCATGTAATCTTTCCATTCACTCCGACAAAAGAACCTCGTTATTACCTGTACCGAAGTGCTTCGGACAGTTCTTCGCCCAAGATTTCAAGAGCCCTAGTGACACCAATCGTGCCCTCCGATGCCAAAGCGTAAATTGGCAGCCTACCGAGCATGACGGCCTTTGCTCCATTTTCCTTGTAGCGTAAAACATCGAGTCCCCTTCGAATTCCGCTGTCAGCCATAACGGTTACGCGTCCAGCACAAACAGATGCTATTTCTTGGAGCACGTTGATTGGTGCGGGGGAGGCATCAAAGTTACGCGCACCATGGGAGGAAACAACGATGCCATCAGCTCCCATAGAAATCGCCTTATCGGCATCTTCGGGCGACAGAACGCCCTTCAGGACTAGAGGCCCTGTCCATCTCTCCCTCAGCCAGGAAACATCATCCCAGGACAAACCCTGTTTCAACGCCAACCCCGGGTGCACTTTGCGACCAAGCAGCTTGGGGCGCATGCCCTCGGGATAATTGTTCATCGCCGGTATGCCGCTCCGCAGCAAATGGGGCAGGATTACCCGCAAGAGCCAGCCCGGTCGCAGCGCAAGATCTGAAACACTACGCGGAGAAATTCGAAAGGGCATGTCAAAGCCACTCCGTATATTCCATTCCTTTCGGGATCCTTTGGGCGTATCGACAGTCATCACAGCGACCCGTACACCCGCATCCCACGCCCGTTTCAGCATCTCTTCGGAATAAGCCCGATCCTGCCACAGATAGATCTGCATCCACATGTCCAATTCAGGCACAGCCGCAACAATCTCATCTACACTGCTAAGCGATTGGGTGGAAAGACAAAAGGGTACTCCATATTTTTGAGCCGCTTTTGCGAGAGCGACTTCCCCGCCCTGATGAACAAGACCTGCCATCGCTGTGGGCGCAATAACGAAGGGAGCTGTATGCAATTTTCCGAAGAGCTCTGTTCTTAAATCAGGCTCTATCAGGCCAGAAAGGATCCGCGGCGTGATCTCAACTTCATCAAGAGCCGCACGCAACCTTCTGAGCGACGCCTCTTCACCAACACCACGATCAATATAGTCGAATAATCCCTTTGGCAATTTCCTCTGGGCTATCTCTCGAGCGTCATCATAGCTGAGAAAGGACATGGGCTAGGCACTCATGATCCACACGACTTCTGCGTCTTTGTCCCCGACTGATGTCCAGCAATGATCGCTGCTGGCATCGTAATAGACTGAGTCACCCGGCTCCAGCACCAACGGTTCGTAATCACGGGAGTGGACGACACAGGTGCCGGATAGGACAAACAGATAGATCTCAGTATCACTTTTGGGCCAATCCTTGTATTCGACCGTACTGCGAGCAGTGACCTTAGTACGGATCGGTATCATCCGCTTATTCTTTAACTCACTACAGAGCAACGTATTCGCGCACGAATTAGACGAGTGCGAGCGACCAAAGCCATTCCGGCTAACAGCACGTCTGCCCGGCGCATAGACTGAACGGGACGGCGTTAGTAGTTCTGTCAGCTCCATCGAGAAACCAGCGGCAATCTTCTGGAGCGTCGAGATGGTTGGCGACAATTCACATCGCTCAATCTTTGACAAGGTAGACACAGCTACTCCAGACCGCTTGGAGCATTCCTGAAGCGTCATCTTGAGGTCTTTGCGGATGGTAACAATCCGCTTCGCAACGAGCACGCTTTCGCTCTCGTCTTCGGCGCTGTCTTTGGTAGCGTATTGTCGCGCCATTTCTCGGCCCCCTCCTTCAAATGAAGCTATGTTTGACTTTTCCCCAAACGTCATTATCGTCATATGGGAAAATTTTTCCATCATTTGATTTCTCTTTTTCACTACTTTTGCGATAACTTTTTCTTCTATCTATCTGAATTATGTGATGAATATTGAATATAATTTCGCTCTCATCTGAACTCTTGCTTTCATTAGTAGCTGAATTTCAAAAAATTTTCAATCAATGGGGGAATATTTTTCGTATACGAAAATTTTGTTGACTAAAGTAGAACTCCCTGCAAAACTCAAGGTATAAACACAAATAAACCTTCCAAAAACTAGCCTTAATCAAAAGGGAACACACATGAGTTTTATAGGTAAGATCCGCGTCGGCGCACTTGTCTCCGCCACATTGGTCGCAGCAACGCTCTCGGTTCAGGCTGAAACCGTGAAATTCGCCCACGTAGATGGCGAAGGCGATCTTTTGCAAAATACATACTGGACATGGACCGAGGTATTTTCATCCAGCCTGAACGCTCAGACAGCAGGAAAATACAACGTTGAAGTCTATCCAAATGGCCAAATGGGCGATCTTGAATCCCTGGCAGAACAGAATGCCCGTGGTACACTGCAGATGGTTGGTGGATTGAATGCTGGCCATATCGCGTCTTATGCACCAATCGCTTCTGTGCTTGAGCTGCCCTATTCATTCCCGTCAACGGCAATCGCACGCAAGGTTCTAGACGGCGACTTCGGCAAGAGCCTGTCTGACAAGATCGCTGAAACATCAGGTATTCGCATTCTGTCCTACCTGCCTTCAGCATTCCGCAACTTCTCCAGCTCGACCAAGATGATCAAGACCCCGGCTGACATGGTTGGCATGAAAATGCGTACGCAGCAGATTCCGATCCATGTTGAAATGGTTAAGTCACTGGGTGCCTCCCCAACTCCGATTGCCTGGGCAGAACTCTACAGCGCCCTGCAGACTGGCGTGGTCGATGGACAGGAAAACGCCCCGTATACGATGTTGATGGCAAACCTGCAGGAAGTGCAGAAATACTATACGCTGGATCATCACCTGGTAAACATGCCACTGATCACCATCAATGAGGACTATTGGAAGTCTCTTCCGGCTGAAGACAAAAAAGCATTCGAGACCGCATCCGCTGAAGCAACATTTGCCATGTTGGGCGTCATCGCCGCAAAGGAATCTCAGGACCTGGCCAAAATTCGCGCTGCTGGTGTCGAGATCTATCAGCCAAACGCCGTAGAATTCAAACAGTTCGTCGATGCGGCCCAAAGCCCTGTAGCTGCAATCCTTTCCAAGGAAATTGGTTCCGAAATCATCGAAGAACTCAAGGCAGCTGTAGCAAAAGCCCAGGCCGAGTAACGGCAAGATCCCACAAGTTAATTGCAGGCCATCTGATGGCCTGCTCTTAGTTTCATTTCGATAGGGGTCCCATGTTCAATTTTCTTGAAACTGTCTCGTCGCTACTGGCGACCGTTGCTTCAGCGTGCGCACGTGTTTTGTTGATGGCAATTGCTGCCATGCTCTTTGTTCAGGTCGTCCTTCGCTATGGCTTTTCATCCTCCCTGCCTTGGCCTGAAGAAGCCTCCCGTTATCTGATGATCTGGGTGGTCATGCTGGCAGGTAGTCTACTGGTGAAGGACGAACAGCTGGTTCGTGTCGACTTTTTCGATGCCCTCTGGCCAAGAGGCTGGCTCAAATATCGCAATACCTTCTTTCGGTTGCTTCTTGTGGTCCTGTTGGCCTTGCTCGCCTGGAAGGGCATGGAAAATGCCATGTTCGGCATGAGACGTCAGTCTGTGACCATCGGCATTTCCTTTTTCTGGATCTACTTATCCGTACCAGTTGGCGCGGTTTTGATGATGATTCAAATGCTTGCTCTGGCGATTAAGGAAGTCCTCAAGGGACCAGCCTCCAGTGGCCCGTCCATTCTAAAATCGGAGCTGTAATCGTGGAACAACCGCTTTTTGCAATTATCGGACTTCTGCTGCTCCTCATGCTGCTGGGAAGTCCTGTCATCTTCGCCATCGGCTTTGCAGGTCTTGCCTATTTCTTCGTCAAACCGGGCATGATGCCTCTCCTACATATTTACGCTCACAAATTCTTCACGGGCATGGATGTGTTCATCTGGCTTTCGATCCCGCTGTTCATCATCGCAGGCGAAATCATGAGTTCGATAGGCATGACCGAACGCCTTGTCACACTTTCAAGACTGCTTGTCGGCCGTCTTCGTGGTGGGCTTGCCTATGTGAACGTCGTCGGATCCATGTTGTTTTCTGGCGTCTCAGGATCGGCTTTGGCAGACATTTCGGCACTCGGACCGATCGAAATCAAGATGATGGAGAAGGATGGATATCCGAAGGACTTTTCCGCAGCCCTCACCGTCAGTTCAGCGATTCAGGGACCGATCATCCCGCCGTCGATCCCGCTCATCATGTTTGCGGCCCTCACCAACGTTTCCATTGCGGCTCTCTTCCTAGCCGGAGCCATTCCCGGGCTGATGCTGGGGTTGGGTCAGATGCTTGTAATCTTCTATCTGGCACGTCGCCGAGGCTTCAAGGCAAATCCGATTGCAGGCCTGACACTGGCTTTGGCACTGCACATCATTTACAACGCCTTCTTTGCGATTTTTATGCCGCTGATCATTTTGGGAGGTATTCTCTCGGGAGTGTTTACTGCAACAGAAGCAGCAGCCATCGCAGTTTTCTATGCCCTGTTAGTGGGAGTTCTGGCATACAGGAATCTGTCTTTTAAAGCTCTATGGGCCATCCTTGACCGATCGATACGAACCTCGGCATCAGTTTATCTGATTGTTGGGTTTGCATCCGTCATCTCCTGGATTCTGGCCAACGAACGTCTCCCCTTTCAGTTGCGCGAGCTTGTTGTCAGTTATGACCTTCAGCCTTGGGTCCTTTTGTTGGTCCTGAACATCTTCTTCCTGATCAACGGTCTCTGGATCGGTGACTCCGTGCAGCTCCTTTTATTCGCGCCGCTCTTTACACCCATTCTCGCTTCAATGGGAGTCGATCCCGTTCATTTCGGTGTGGTCATGGTGCTAAACGTCATGATTGGTCTCATGACGCCTCCCTATGGGCTAGCTCTGTATCTGGGCTCATCCATTTCGGGCGTTTCGCTGGCCAAGATCGTCACGGCGGCATTGCCGTTCCTCGCGTCAAATCTGATCGTCCTCGGTCTTGTAACATACGTCCCCGCGCTGTCTCTGACCCTGCCTCGGCTTTTTGGGTTCAACTAATTTAAGTCAATAAGGATAAATTCCATGTCTCTTTCAAAATCAGATATCGCCGGCCTGTTCACTGCCATCGTCACGCCATTCAACGAAGACAAGTCGGTCAACTTCGACGCTCTCAAAGCTCTTGTAAAACGGCAAATTGCAGCAGGGGCTACCGGAGTTGTTCCAATCGGCGGCACGGGCGAATATCCGGCGCTGTCCCGCACCGAGCGGGCGGAAATCGTGGCAGCATGCGTAGAGGCTGCTGATGGCGCCCTGGTCATGCCGGGCGTTCTTTCCACTGGATACCACGACTCCCTTGATGCCGGGCGCGATTTCAAGGCAGCAGGGGCTAGCGGCCTGATGCTCGTGACCCCCTATTATGCTGTCGGATCACAGGATGGTATGCGCCGCTATTTTAATAATTACCGTGAAGCCATCGATCTACCGCTCTTGGCTTATGAGATTCCTCGCCGTACGGGGGCGGCTCTTGCCCCGGAAACCTATAGTGCCCTTGCTGATGATGGTGCTATTATCGGCATGAAATATTCCAATTATGACATGCCACAATTTCTGGCCTCAATCCGAGAGGCTGGTGGCAAACTGGCCGTTTTATCCGGCGAAGAACCTCTCTTTGCGACCCATATTGCACAGGGCGCAGTTGGTGGCGTTCTAGCCTCAGCATCCATCTATCCGGAATACTGGCTGAAAATCTTCAAGCTGGCCTCAGCTGGTGATCTTAAGTCAGCTCTCGCCCTGCAGTATAGGATCGACCCAGTTCTCGATGCGATTTATGCTGAAACCAACCCGGGCCCGCTCAAGAAATACATGGGAATGGCTGGCCTAGATATGGGCGGCGTTCGCCTGCCACTCTCTGAGCCGAGCGTCCTCACTCTTGGAAAATTGAAGGAAGCCCTTGCAGAATTTGATGGAAATTTGGCGGCTTAAAGATGGAAAATTCTGAATTACTAGGCAAATTGTCCAACCTGCTGGGACCGAAAGGCATTCTGACGGCTCCTGAGGAAATGGAGCCCTATGTTACGGACTACCGTCATCGCCGTATTGGCAGCGCAGTCGCTGTTCTGCTTCCGGCATCAACTGAGGAAGTCAGCAAGGCTGTAAAATTGGTCACGAAATATGGTGTTCCCGTCTACCCGCAAGGGGGTAACACCGGCCTTTGCTATGGCGCTGTTCCTGACAGGGGCGTGGTTATTTGCCTCAAGCGCATGCGGAAGCTGAGGGAAGTGGATCAGCTTTCTGGCCTTCTGACCGTTGATGCCGGCCTCACTCTTGCCGAGGTGCATCAGGAAGCCGAGAAGCTCAACATGCAATTTCCTCTCTATCTGGGAGCAGATGGAACGGCCCAGATTGGTGGCCTCATTTCAACCAACGCAGGAGGAACTGGCGTTTTGCGCTATGGCTCCATGCGCGATCTGACCGCAGGCGTGGAAGTTGTTCTAGCCGATGGTAGCATTTTGAGCGAGTTGCTGGGCCTTCGCAAAAACAACACCGGCTACAACATCACTCAGCTTGTTGCCGGTGCAGAAGGAACTCTTGGCATCGTCACCGGTGCGGTGCTCCGCCTCGCCCCTCGCATGACCAGCAAGGCCGTAGCATGGCTCGGCTTCGATGATATAAATTCTGCCCTGCAAGTAGCCAGTCTGGTTCGATCCACGTTTGGTGCCGATGTTGAAGCGTTGGAACTGGTCGATGACGGCGAGATCAACTGTGTGCTTCGGAACATGACTGAAGTTCGCATGCCCCTCTCCGAAGTACCGGCCTATTCGCTGATCATCGAGATCGCTACGCCGCGCCCGGCGGACAATCTCAATGAGCAATTGGAAGAGGTTCTTGTTCCTCCAATGGAGGAAGGGCTGATCAGCGATGCAGTGATTGCCCAAAATGAAACCCAGGCAGCCGAAATCTGGCATTTTCGCCATTCAGTGACAGAATCCAACCAGCTCAATGGCGTCGGCGTTGTACTTGACACGTCAGTACGACCGTCGGCCGTGGCGGAATTTGTGCGAAGGGCAGATATCGTCACCGCAGAAAAATTTCCGCAGGCAACGCGACAGATTGTAGCCCACTTGGCCGATGGCAACGTCCACTATATTGTCATGTTTCCCCGCGCAGTCTGGAACACCTACTCGGATAAAGTGGCCAAGGAACTTGAAGTGGAAGAAGCCATCCATGATGTCGCTCAGGCGGTTGGTGGCACTTTCTCTGCCGAACATGGCATCGGCCGCAAACTGACCGATGAAATGGCCCGACTGATTGACCCCGTCCGCCTTGATGTAATGCAGCGGATCAAAACGGCTCTGGATCCTGACAATCTCATGAACCCGCGCATCTTACTCCCTTAATCACAAACAGAAATACCGGGCTCCACTTCTCGAGATAGAAAAGGGCCCGGTATTCTTTATTTGAAACACCCGACATCAAACCCTCAGCCAATTTTGAAAACAAACTTCATCGACCTGTCGACCGGATGATGAAAAGGATCTGTACATGACAGAGGTGTGCGAGCTTCCCGAACGCGAAAGCATGGAATTCGACGTCGTGATCGTCGGCGCGGGCCCGTCCGGCCTGTCGGCGGCCATTCGAATCAAGCAACTCGCCGAAGAAAAAGGCGAGGACATTTCAGTCGTCGTGCTGGAGAAAGGCTCCGAAGTCGGAGCGCATATCCTCTCAGGTGCCGTGATTGACCCCGTTGCCCTGACCCGCCTCATCCCCGACTGGAAAGAGGACGACAGCTGCCCGGTTAAAGTTGCGGTCAAGAAGGACCGGTTCCGTCTGCTCGGGCCAGCCGGGGCAATCCCGCTTCCCAATTTCGCCATGCCGCCGCTGATGAGCAACCATGGCAACTACATCATTTCCCTTGGCAACCTCTGCCGCTGGCTTGCAGAGAAAGCCGAAGCGATGGGTGTCGAGATCTATCCCGGCTTCGCCGCTGCCGAGCTGCTCTATGACGAGAATGGCGCCCTGCGCGGTGTTGCCACCGGCGATATGGGCGTCGGCAAGGATGGCGAGCCAAAAGACACCTACATGCGCGGCATGGAACTGCTTGGCAAATACACGCTGATCGGCGAAGGTGTGCGCGGCTCGCTCACCAAGCAGCTGATTGCCAAATATGCGCTCGACAAGGATTGCGACGTGCCGAAGTTCGGCATCGGCATCAAGGAAATCTGGGAGATCGACCCCGCGAAGCACAATGAAGGTCTGGTCGAACACAGCTTTGGCTGGCCGCTTGACGAGAAGACCGGTGGCGGGTCCTTCCTCTATCATATGGAAGACAATCAGGTCGCAGTGGGCTTTGTGGTCTATCTCAATTACAAGAACCCCTATCTCTCACCGTTCGAGGAATTCCAGCGCTTCAAGCTGCATCCGACGGTGCAGCCTACCCTTGAGGGTGGCAAGCGCATCTCCTATGGCGCACGCTGCATTGCCGAGGGTGGCTATCAGTCAGTTCCGCGCCTGACCTTCCCGGGCGGAGCACTCATCGGTTGCTCGGCTGGCTTCGTCAACGTGCCACGCATCAAGGGCATTCACAACGCCATGGATTCGGGGATGCAGGTGGCCGATGTCCTGATGACAGCTTTGGCGGAAGGTCGTGCCAACGACGAACTCGCCGCGTATGAGGAAGGCTGGCGCAAGGGCCCGATCGGCAAGGATCTGTTCAAGGTCCGCAACGTGAAACCGCTGTGGGCCAAATTCGGTCTGACCATTGGCGTCACGCTCGGCGGCCTCGACATGTGGCTCAACAGCCTGTTCGGCTTCTCGCCGTTCGGCACCGTCAAGCATGGCAAGACCGATGCGCAGAGCACCCTGCCCGCCAGCCAGTGCAAGCCAATCGACTATCCCAAGCCTGACAACAAAATCACTTTTGACAAGCTCTCCTCCGTGTTCCTCTCCGGGGCGAACCACGAGGAAGATCAGCCCTGTCATCTGGTGGTCAAGGACCTCTCCCTGCAGAAGAGCTCCGAGCATGATGTCTATGGCGGCCTGTCGCAGCGCTTCTGTCCGGCTGGTGTCTATGAATGGGACGAAAGCGGCGAGACGCCAGCTTACGTCATCAACGCTGCCAACTGCGTCCACTGCAAGACCTGTGACATCAAGGATCCGAACGGCAACATCACTTGGACGGTGCCCGAAGGGGCCGGTGGGCCGCCGGCAACTAGAATCCCGCACCCGCTGGGAATAGCAACTATCCATCCTTTTAACAAAGTTCTGCCCATACACCTGCAGGGTATCACCATTCATTCGATTACAATGCGCTTCCGCCATCTTTCATCCGAAACTTTTCCATGCTATATTTTCTATAGAAATTATGGAGAAGAACATGCGACAGGTTCTAAACGCGGCAAAAGCGAATGCATCACGTGGTCAAGTGGCTACCAAAGCCGTACTTGGTGCCGCTGAGCGTCTTGGGCTAACAGCAGGCCAATTGGCTGGTGTGATCGGCCTCTCGCCTCCGACTGTTTCTCGCATGAAGAAGGGTGGCTACGTGCTCGATGAGGGCTCCAAGGAATTTGAGCTGGCCTTGCATCTTGTGCGGGTTTTCCGTTCGCTGGACGCGATCACGGGCGGAGACGAAGTGGTTGCCCGTCAATGGATGAAGAACAGAAACAAGGCGCTGGAGGCTACGCCTCTTGATGCCATCATGAGTGTTGCAGGGCTTTTGAATGTCTCAAACTATCTGGACAGTCGACGCGCTATCATCTGAGCTTGCTCCGTATGATGGCACTGGCTGGCGGGTGGTAGAGGCACAACACCAGATATCTACCCAAAAGCTGGTCGATACGCTTGATGAACAGCAGCTACTCGAAGAAATGCTCGACGAGGTAAAACCGCAAGTACCTGAGGCTTGTGCGCATCTTCATTTTCTGTTGTTCACGCCATTTCGCTATAAGCCCTATCCGCATGCGTCCCGTTTTCGGCGAGCTGGCATGACACCCGGCGTCTTCTATGCATCGGAACAGGTTGAGACGGCGATGGCTGAGACGGTCTTCTATCGCTATCTCTTTTTCTCAGAGTCGCCAGACACGCCCTTCCCCACCAATGCCTTGATCCACACCGCTTTTGCTGTGGCTCTCAAAACAGCGAAAATGCTGGATCTGATGTCTGATCCTTTGGCACAGGATGTCGAACTCTGGACGAACAAGCAGAACTACGATGCCTGTCTTGATCTTTCAGACAAGGCAAGAGAAGCGCAAGCGGAGATCGTTCGGTATCAATCGGTCCGTGATCCGCGAGCAGGAGCCAATCTGGCGGTGCTTGATCCTGTTGCTTTCGCATCTCCAGAGCCGATAGCCCATCAGACATGGCATATTCACATGCGCCCGGATGTGGCTCAGGCCATTTGCGCTTTCCCTGCACTCAGCCTTGAGTTTCTCAAGAGCGACTTTGCGGATGATCGCCTGAATTAGGTGGATGGCGCTTAGGCGCTTGCTCGTTATCGTCGAGCTTACGCTCGAGCCTGTTCAACGCGCGATGGAAAATATTGACCATGGACCAGAGGATTTCAGGGAGGTCGGGATCAAGGCTGGCGTCTGACATGGTGGCGACAAGGGCGTCAAAGATATCAGCGACAGCACCTTCGATGTTATGGTCCTTCGGTGGGTCGCGCGGATCAACCTCTCCTACAGATGGGTGATAGCCGTAGAGCTGGAGTTGTTGGACGATATGATCGGATGGCGATGAGATGGTTTCTGAGGTGATGTCATCGGAAGCATTCATGGGGCTCTCCATCGAGATGACCGCAACCATCGTGGCCTTCACGGTGACGAATGCCTACAGGACCACCAGTCTGGCAGCCCAAGCCTCTTGCGAGGGCCTTGATGGCAAAGCCCAACTAATTTGCTTCGCGCTGTAAAGGCGGGTCTGCGATCTTTTGATAACACTGCCCTAGGCCTTGGCCTTGTCTCTGGGGCGAAGTTGTCGAATTTGAAGATCTGTCAGTGCCACAGCAATTCTCCCTGGTTCAGGAGCGATCAGGTGGCATGAAACCCTAAAATTGGGGCCATCAATGAATTCATGAAAAATCTTGGCCCCAAATATGGCACCCAACATGACCCCAGACGGGTCGGATCTGGTGAAATCGCCTGACACACTCCGAGAAATCTGAGACCTAAAAATCCTATAATTGTGGGGGGACCTGTCATATTGCACAGACCCAAATCCATTATCACAACGACAAATGTTTGAATTTTATTGAGAATTTAGAATTTTGTGAAAATCGTGTCTTTGCACAAGAATGAACGAATGATCGTGAGAACGACCATTTTCTTTGCACAACCGTTCGGAAATGTTCAGCCGACGATCAAAAGAATCGCGATGTGTCGGTTTATCGGGCGAAATGGTGGCCGCACCAGACGACTTTGCCGACTAACTGGAAATTTGCCAAGTCCTCTTTCTTTAGGATCTCCGTGCGGTAGAGTGCATTTTCACTCATAACTTCCAGATCTCCTGATAAAGTCTGATTTAGGCGCTTTACCCTCGCCATACCATTGAGGACAAAAGCAAAGATTCCATCGGTAAGTTCGTTTTTCTTTTGGTCGACCATTACCAGATCACCGTCTCCTATCAATGGTTCCATGCTGTCGCCATTTGCAGTCAAGATAATCAAGTCGTCAGGATTACTGCGTCCCAAGCGCCTTCTAAGGAATTCGGCTGTAAACGGAATATGATCGAGAACGTTAGCTTTCTCGATATTCCAGAATCCATTACCTGCTGACAAAGACGCATCGTAGCGTGGAATACCGATAAACTCATTCGGCGTCTGTTCGCTTACGCCTTTTCCCGTCAATAGCCAATCAATTGAAATATTTGAATACTCTGAAATGCGAATCAAGTGTTCCGATTTGGGAATACTTCCCTCATTCCAGATTCGATTGAATGTTGCGCCTGGAATTCCAACTGCCTTTGCCCAAGCAAATGGCTCCATATTGGATTTCTCAACCAATTCGACGAGGCGTGCTCGGAAGCCGTTTTCGATTTCGGAGTTCATTTTGACAAGACCGAATTACAATTCGACGTTTCCCCATATTTCGAAGTTATGAATTCTGCAAAAGGATCAATATTTTAACCTTCACCGGTATGAGTATCCGTTTTCAGAACTTCGAAATTCGTATTTAGGAATTGAAATGATCCGTAATACGAATTATTGTATCCACATCAGTTAATCACAGCAGGCAGCCACAAAGGCTAACTGCAAGGTTCAGAAAAAAGCGGCCTGTTACAGCAGCCCGCTTTTCATGAGGAGACATTATGCCGAAGCGTAAGTGGGACAAGTATGCAATCAAGGCCGAGCTTCATCGCCAGGGGTGGACCTTTACCGCCCTTGGCAAACGGTTCGGATGTCACCGAACCAATATCAGCGTTGCTCTCGACCGACCCAATGCCACTGGCGAGAAAGCCATTTCGTGGGCAATTGGTGTGCCTGCCAAAGAGCTGTGGCCTGATCGTTACCCCAAATCTGCAACGTCTCATCGAATTTACGATAGCAGACGACACGGCCCTTGTACCAGTCAGAAGTTTGCAACTGGCGCTGACAATGAGTGTGCAGCATGAGCCGGGTGGTGTCAGGGCGACTGTTTGATGCTGACAAGTGGCTCGCTGCCCTGTCGCGTTTCTATCACTGCTTTGATTATTGGCCTGGTCAGAACGGCCTGCGCGATCTGGCAGGACTATTTTCCCTTGTTTGCTTTCAAGCCTTTCTTGCGTTGTTCTGCTGGATTGCCAGCGGCTGGGTCATCGTCTGGAGATTGAGCGAATGATTGAGGGAGAGCAGACCTATGACCTCTGAAGTCACGCGGGATTTCCATTCCCTGTTCTGGAGTGCACGCGATCGAGTTCGCCTCAAGAATTGGGCGCTATCTGGCAAAGGGGCATTGAGGATCGACCTAGAGATCACCGGTGCCCACGAACTGGGAGACTTGGTTGGGCAGCTTAAGGCCATCGAAGCCGTTCAAGCCCAAAGCAAACCTCCTAAATCGAAACGCTAAAGGTCCACCTTCCACATGGCAAAAGCTCACGGCGACAAGATGACTGGTGATCTTCTGAGCTGGGAACCACCCAAAGTGGCTCCCCGCTTTGAGGAAACGCGCGTCCGGGCTTCGTCTCTCGCACGCAAGGTTTGTCGTGTTCTGGCCGAAGCTCTCAAAGAGGATGGCAGAAGTCGTGAGGATATTGCTACCCAGCTTTCCGCATTTCTGGGCGAGGAGATCAGCCGGGACAGCATTGATGCCTGGACCTCGGAAGCCCGCGAGAACAACAACATCTCGACCTATCGCTTTTTTGCCCTCGCTCGAATTCTTGGCAGTGCCGAAATGCTCAATGAACTACTCACCGATACCCGCATGATTGTCGTCGACCAGAAGTATCAACCACTTATCGAGCGCGAATTGGCCCTTGAGAAAAAGGAAGCTCTGGAACAGTTCATCGCCAGCCGCGACAAGGAATGGAGGCTGAACAAATGACTGCGATCTCCATTGCTGATAACGGCGTCTTGCGGGAGTGGTATACAGCTCGTGAACTGGCGGAGTTGAAACTGCCGGAAGTTCCCGAAACGGACAGAGCAATTCAGTTGGTCGCCAAACGGCATGATTGGCAATCAACTTCCCTGGCTCGGAAGCGTGCCGGGCGTGGCGGCGGCTGGGAATATCATATTGATCTGTTGCCGGAGGCCGCAAGAGCTGAACTGCAGAAACGCTTCGCTCTTGAACAACACGAAGCAGATAACTCCCTTGTGCAAAGTAAGAGGGCCATTGCGGTTCAGGAACGGCTGGCGTTTAACGCCCGTCAACGTGTGATGATGGAAGCACGGGCAGCTCTTCTCGTCGAAATCGAACGCCGCTCGATCATCAGTGATCTGTCTCGGCGGAAAGCCATCCTGCAGCTTCTTGAAGATCTCAATCTATATCGGGCTGGTTTGCCAACCAGCGACGAACACTCCAAAGACAAAACAGATTATGCAGCCCTGAGTGAAGCTGCAGAACTTGCTGCGGAGCGCCGTAACAGCCTGTCTCTTCGCTCTATCTATGGTTGGTTCTCAGCTCGCGACGAAGGCGGGGTGACTGCTCTGGCTCCCCAGATCAAAAAGAAGGCCAAGTCGCTCACCGAGGTTGAATGGTTTGGGGAATTTCTCAAATTCTATGCCCGTCCCTCCAAGCCTTCGATTGCCCAGGCATTGGGGGACTATGTCGAGACGCTAGAAGACAAGAGCCTTGCCCCATCATACAAGCAGGTTCGCACTGCTCTTTCCAAACTCGGCAATGTGGATCGTGTCCGGGGCCGCGAAGGTGCTTTGACGATCAAAGCACGTATGGCCTATGTCAGCCGGTCAACCAAAGGTCTGATGCCGACTTCCATCTACACCGCCGATGGCAAAACCTTTGATGCTGAAGTTGCGCACTTGCTGACTGGACAGCCTTTCCGGCCTGAAATCACCTCGGTGCTTGATGTCTTTACCCGCAGATGCGTTGGCTTCTCGGTGAGCCTTAAAGAGAATGTGATCGCGGTTTCGGATGCCTTGCGTCGTGCCAGTGTCAAACATGGCATTCCTGCCATTTTCTATGTCGATAACGGCCCTGGCTACAAGAACAAGACCTTTGATGCCGATGCCACTGGCATGATGGGACGCCTCGGTATCTCCAAGATGCATTCCATCGCTTACAATTCGCAGGCACGCGGGATCATTGAACGCTTCCATGGCAGCGTCTGGAACCCACTGGCAAAGAGTTATATCACCTATGTCGGTCGTGACATGGACAGGGAGGCTCGCAAAAAAGCCTTTGATGTCACGCGGCGCGAAGTGAAGGCATTTGGCAGGAGCCGTATCCTCATCGAGTGGGATGCGTTTCTGTCGGATTGCGAAAAGGCTGTCGAGCAATATAACAACAAGCCTCATTCAGAATTGCCCAAGATTGCAGACCCAATCACCGGCAAAAAGCGGCATATGTCGCCCAATGAATTCTGGCACGCCCAAGCTGCCAAAGGCTTCGAACCTGTCTCTGTCCAACCCTTCGAAATCGACGATCTGTTCCGCCCGCATGAGATCCGCACAGTGCGTCGCTGCCTGATCGAATGGAACACCAACAAATACGTCCATCAGGATCTGGAACAGTATCACGGCGACAAGGTGATTGTTGCCTATGACATAAAGGATGCCAGCAAGCTTTGGGTCCGAGAGATTGATGAAGTTGATGGTGAGCTGTTGCCAGGGCGCTTGATCTGTGTCGCCGAGTTTGCAGGAAACGAAGAGCGCTATGTTTCTGTTTCCTATGAACAGGCCGCCATTGAAAAACGCGCCCGTGCCCAGAAGCGCCGCCTTACCGACAAAATGGACAAGGTCGAAGACCAGCTTCGCTCAGATTTGTTGCTGGAGCATAGTCCGGCGGAAAACATCAATGTTCTGGACGATCTATCTACCCTTGATCTCGAGTCCGTACCGGTCATCGAACTGATCTCGCCGGAACCTATATCGCAACCCGAGCCAGCCAGGCCGCGCAAGCGGATCTTCGGCTCGGATGAGGAACTGGCTTCCTGGGTGATTGAGCACCCAGAGGATTTAACCCCATCACGCAAAAAGGTGCTGAGCGGATGTCTCCAGCGCAGCACCTCTTTGGAACTGTCCCGCTTGAAAGGTGTCGATGTGGAAGCCCTTCGCAACGTCCTCCGCGCCGCCGCCTGACAGCAAAACTTGAATAGGAGAATATCAGATGCGGAATGTCTTTGTCGAGACCAGCAATGTCTCGCGGTTCCTTTCAGCCCTCGACAGGCTCAGCCAGCGCGGAGCCGAAGAAGCCTGCCTGGTGGTGGTCGACGGTGCGCCTGGTCTCGGCAAAACCACAACGCTGAAGCATTGGGTGGCCCAGACCGGGAGTGTCTATCTTCGGGCCAAGAAGGAATGGACGCCCAACTGGTTCATGACCGAGTTGCTGGAAAGCCTGCGGGTGACACCGCCTCACGCCTTCCAGAAGAAATACAAGCTGGCCCTTGAAGAGTTGGCCAGCCGACAGGCTTCTGCCCAGATGGCCAACCGGACCTTCGGGCTGGTTATCGATGAGGCCGATCACGTATCGAGCAAATCTCCCATTCTGGAAACCATCAGGGATATTTCCGACATGATCGAGTTGCCCACTATTCTGGTTGGAATGGGCAAGGTGAATGACAATCTCAAACGCTTCCCGCAGGTCTCTTCCCGCGTTTCTCAGAAGGTCCGCTTCGAGAATTGCTCCGAGGATGACGTATCAGCATTGATCAATGGGCGCTGTGAGGTGCCTGTTGCTTCTGACCTGGTCAAGTTCACCCTCAAGGCATCCGGTGGCTATAATCGGGAGATCCTTGAAGCTATAGCCAATATCGAACGCTTCGGTTTGCGCAATGAACCCGATGAGGCTGGTCTGACCATGGCCGACATGGCTGGCGAGACCTTGCTCATTGATCGTCAGCGCAACCAGCCCATCACCATCCCGGAGGTGTTGTGATGGCTGTCGGGGACCTTTCCAATGCTGTTCTCTCCCGCTTGTCTGATGGTCAGTGCCACACGGTTGACCATCTGGATTATGCGCTTGCCGATTTCCAGCGGCGCGAGATTGTCAAATGTGCAGGTCGCTTGATCATGCGCGGTCTGTTGGAACGGGTCGAGATTGGTTGCTATCAGCTCACCGAGGATGGCAAGCGCATAGTTGCTTCCGGCGAGGCTATCTCCTCCGGCCCCTATCGCCCGGATCGGGGGCACTGCCGCAAGCCTCGGAACACCATGCGCCAGCGGGCATGGACCGCCATGCGTATGTCCGGGACCTTCACTGTTGGTGACATTGCCATGGCTGCAGCGTCGGGAAGCGAGGTCAGCCCAGAGCAGAATTTGCAAAAGTATTTTTGGGCATTGAAGCGGGCCGGATATCTCGCTGAACTGCCGATCCGAGCCAAGGGAACGGCGCTTACGTCGAACGGCTTCAAGCGGTTTCGGTTGATGCGGGATACAGGCCCCACAGCGCCGGTGTTTCGGGCGAACAAGGACTGCCTGTTTGATCATAATCTCGGTGATCGTGGGGAGGAAGTGTCATGTCAGTGACAGCAAAGATCCTCCTTGAAGAAAGAGTGAAACTGCTTGGCTCGAAGAAAGCTGTGGCCGATGAATTGGAAGTCAGTCGCACCCAGATCAGCCTCTATCTGTCCGGCAAATATGAGCAGGCAGGTGGCCGGGTTGATCGGCTGGAGGCCAAGGTCATCGCCACCTACAGCAACCGGATACTCTGTCCTCATTTGGGGCGCGATATCACTCAGACCAGTTGCCGCGAGTGTCGCACTGGTCCGATGCCAATGTCTGATCCGGTTCAGCTCAAGCACTGGATTGCCTGCAAATCCTGCCCTCTTAATCTCGCCAAGCAGGAGAGTGCCGCATGTTGAGCGAAAACCTAACCGCCATGAGCGAATGGTTTGTTGCCGCCTACAACGGCGATGGCTTCACACCAGCGGCGGCCCAACGCTTTGCCGATCTGCTTCATGCGCAGTCCCAAAAGGCCAAACGGCTGGAAGCGGCGCTTCTGGCCCGGACCATTCCACTCACCAAAGAGCAGCTTAACGATCCCAAGATCGTGCTCTTCCCCACCTGGCCGGAAGTGGCACGAAACCACCAAAAGAACGAAGGGTGAATCTCACCCCTATTTGAAGGAAACCGAACCATGACAGAGCAAGTGAAGACAATCCCGGACGGCTATATGGAGAATGCCAAAGGTGCCCTGGTTCCCATCCAGACCGTCAAACCGGAACATATCGAGGAAGATGCGTTGGTACGTGATCTGATGGCCGAAGCGGAGGATCTCAATTCCAGACTGGCAGCCTTCAAGCAAAGAGCGTTGGGTAACGTGGAAGCCTTCCGGGAATTGATCGCCGAGAAATACGGAGCCAAGCGTGGTGGCAAAAAGGGCAATGTCACGCTCAATAGCTATGACGGCTCGCTCCAGTTGGTGGTTGCCATCTCCGAGAGCATTTCCTTTGGGCCGGAACTGGAAGCCGCCAAGGCCCTGATTGATGAGTGCATCCATGACTGGAGCAAAGATGCCAACGCCAATTTGCGAGCCTTGATCGACGATGCCTTCCAGGTCGACAAACAGGGCAAGATCTCCACTGGCCGTGTTCTCGGACTGCGCCGCCTCAACATCGAAGATGAGAAATGGCTCAAGGCCATGGAGGCCATTTCTGATGCTCTGCGCGTCACCGGCTCCAAGAGCTACTTCCGAGCCTACAAGCGACAGCAGGGAAGCGAAGAGCGCAGCCCTGTTTCTCTCGATATCGCCAGCGCGTAAGGGAGGGACGAATGACCAGGCTCACCGATGCTCAAAGAAGGGTGCTGCATGCCTTGCAGTACCTCATCGAACCGGAAGCCGAAAGGCATCTGGCCTCAACCTCAGCCATCGCCCGACGCGCTGGTCTTGGCAGGGTCTTCACCAGGAACGCCCTCAATCGCCTACGCAACAAGGGGCTGGTCTGTCAGCCCTGCGCAGGGGAGTGGAGCCTGACCGTCGATGGAGGGCAGAATGGTTCGGCATAGCTCGGCAGCACTTGCCAAAATTCATATTGCGAAGAAGGATCTGGGGCTGGACGAGGCCACCTACCGCTCGCTGCTGATGCGTATCACCGGCAAAGACAGTGCAGGCCAGATGTCCGAACCCCAGCGCGAATCCGTGCTTACAGAAATGCGCCGCCTCGGCTGGAAACCGAAGTCGGGAGGCAAGCTCCGCCCAACTTCTTCCAAACCCTATGTCCGGCTCATGTATGCCATCGCCAAAAACATCGATAAGACTGGCTACTGGAAGCTGCCTTACAAAGATGCCCTGCGGGCCTTTGTCAAGGCAGAAACCGGCATCGACAATCCGGAATGGTTGACCTTCGAGCAGGCCAGCCCGGTGATTGAAGCTCTCAAGACGATTGAACGGAGGGCCTGATGACCAAGCCTTTGCCCTCAGAGTTCGTAACGGATCATGCGCTCGTCCGCTATCTCGAACGCGTCCTTGAGATTGATCTTGATGGTGTTCGCCAGCAGATTGCGGACGAGACGGCGGTCGCAATTGCGACTGGCGCAGTCTCCATGCGCAAGAATGGCCTGCGCTACATCTTCAAGGGTGGGAAGGTCATCACTATTTTGCTGACATCCAACGAAATGGCGCGCATCAAGCGGCTTCGGACAGGAGAGAGCCATGACTGAGCTTCTGACCGAAGATATGGGTATGATCGCAGATATTGTAGGTCGCGAGGTGGTTGATGAACTGATGACCAAGCTGCCGGGCATCGAGATCAAAGTGCCTCTTCACTGGACCGAAGACAACCCGCTCTCTCGCCTTGACCGTGACATCGCAGACGTGCTGATCCAGCAATTCCCTGGCGACAAATTCTATGTGCCCACACGCCTGCGCAAAGCTGACAATAGAGCAGAAGCCCTGCGCCTCCACAAAGAGGGGTTGGGCTCAATCGAGATCGCCCTCGCACTGCGCATATCAGAGCGCTATGTGCGCATGCTCCTTGCTGGCAAAGCCCTGCCAAGCCGCGTTGATGAGCGCCAGATGGATATTGAGGATTTTTTGGGCAGGTAGCCTGAGTACCAGATACGATCCGACGGGAATTTCTATTGGGTTCCTTCAATCCTTGTGAAAGCTTGCCTTTTTCACTGCAATCTATGAGAGTAACGAATGCGAATAGCCCGTAAAATCTATCTCTCGATATGGACAAGAGGCAAATATGGATCCCCTCACAATCGTCGTTATCATTTTTATGATTTCACCCTTCGTACTCTTGGTCTTGTGGTTGATCGCGTTGTCCAAACTGAAGAAGCGCAAGACCCAGCTGTCTGAGGCAAATACGTCGCTAAACGAACTCCGGGAAAAATACTCAGAACCAATCAATATTGAAGAAATGATCTCCGCTTTGCGCGATGAGAAACAAAAGATTGAAGTGGACGTTGAGGAGCTCCGCTCAAGCTTCACCGAAAAACGAACGATAATGTCTAAACTCGAGGCACAATTAGCAATTTACGACGATAGGCTCTCGTTCGCTGAATTGGGTGTTTACGAACCCCACTTCGATTTCGGTGATAGCGAAACCTACAAAGCCGCTATCAAAGAAGTTCGGGAGCAACAGAAGCAAATGGTTGGATCAAAGGAGGCGACGGTTTCAGCGATTGGCTGGACCGTAGATGGTTCAAAATCCAAAGGCCAAACGATGATGAACCGGCAAATTCGCCTCACCTTAAGGGCCTTCAATGGCGAGGCGGATGCAGCTATTGCCAACGCTCGTTGGAATAACGTCGTCGCAATGGAAAAGCGGATATTAAACTCCGCAAAGCAAATTGACGCAGCCAACGCATCAACCAACCTTGCCCTGAATGATGACTATGTTGCTCTTAAACTGGACGAGCTTCACCTAACACACGAATACCGGGAGCAACTCAAAACTGAGAAAGACGAAAGAGCCGAAATGGCTCGTCTGGAACGCGAAGAAAAGAAGCTCATTGCTGAAGCCAATGCTGCTGCTAAAAGGGAAGAAGAATACTCTATACAGCTGGAGAAAGCTCGAGCAGAAGTAGGGGTGGATGCAAGTCGCATTGCAGAGCTCGAAGCGCAACTCGCTGCAGCACATGCCGAAACAGAGCGAGCTCAGGCAATGGCTCAGCTTACCTCATCCGGGTACGTGTATATAATTTCGAACGTTGGTTCATTTGGTGCTGACATTGTAAAAATCGGACTTACTCGCCGCTTGGACCCGAACGACAGGGTGAAGGAATTGGGGGACGCGAGCGTACCCTTCACATTTGATACACATGCCATGATCTATTCCGAAGAGGCACCCGCGCTTGAACATGCACTGCACACTGAATTTGCAGACAAAAGGGTGAACATGGCAAACTTCCGGAAAGAGTTCTTCCGAGTTGGACTGGATGAGGTTGAAGAGGCAGTTAAGAGGCTTGCTCCGGAGGCAAGCTTCTTTAAAGATCGGGAGGCGCAGGAGTGGCATGAAACTCTTGCCAAAAGAGCAGAGACCTTGGCCCAGCTTCAGGCTGGCAGCTCTTCTAAAGAAATTCCGATGCAAATCTAGGTACTCGGGTTTCTCGCTTTTGACATTGCAGCCCTGACTCTTGCAGCATCCCCAGGAACACTTCCGGCGCATCTGCTGCTGTAAAGCTTGACAGTGGCCTCAAAATTCGTCCCGAATTTCACGAGGCCAGTCATGTCTGTTGTAGCCCAGTTGCGTCGAGGCGGTGGAGAAGTCACCGATATCTCAACCACCATTGAAGCCTTTGCCAGCCGGATCGGCTGTGAAGTCACCGTCCTTCGAGCCATTTTGGAGGTAGAAAGCGGTGGTGATGATTATGATGATCAGGGCCGCCTGATCATTCTCCCCGAAAAGCATGTCTTTCATCGCCAATTGCCGAAGAGCCTGCGCAAGAAGGCTCTGAGCTTGCGCCTGTCAGCGAGCAAATGGTCTCGTGCGAACTACAAGGGGCTGGGCGGCAAGGGATCCGATCAACGCTGGAACCTGATGGAAAGGTGGGCTCGGCTTGATGAGGAGGCCGCGCTCAAGTCAGCCTCTTATGCATCGTTTCAGGGAATGGGGTTTAATCACCGTCTTTGCGGCTATGCCACGGTCTCCGAGTATGTGCTGTCACTGGCTCAGTCCAGCACCCATTGCGTTGAAGCCTTCCTGTCCTTTCTAGAAAATTCCGGCCTTGCCGATGAGTTGCGCGAGAAGGACTGGGAGGGGATCGCCCGTCGCTACAATGGCTCCGGTCAGGTGGCCTATTATTCCAGCCTGATGCGCAAGGCATATGCTCGCCTTGGTGGATCAGAAGATGGCAGGAAGAGCAAACCATCCTCGCGTCTTGCCATGCTCCGTCTTGGGTCATCGGGCTATCTGGTCAAGGCCCTGCAGGAGCGGCTCTGTGACCTCGGCTATCACGTCAAGGTGGATAGCGATTTCGGTCCGGCTACCCGCCGTGCTGTTGTCGCGTTCCAGGTCGATCATGGCCTGAAGACAGACGGTCTCGTCGGCCCCAAAACGCAGGCCGCTCTTGAGGTCGCCGTGCCGATCAACCGGCAGCTCGGCAATGGCCGGGATGGTCTGACGGTCTCTGATCTACGCAAGTCCGGCTCTGACACCGTTAGAAAGGCCGATTGGCTAACGCGGCTTGGTGGTGCTGTTCTGGGTACAGGCACGCTCGCAGGTGGTCTGGATGGGACTGATCCTGGTGGCCTGTTGGATGGTCTGGGGCAAATGACTGCGACCTTGCAGTCCCTCCGGGCACAGCTTTCACCGATCTTCTCTTTGATCGCGGACAACAAGTGGTTGGCCTTTGGCCTCGTGGGTCTCGCCATCATCTTTGTTGCCCACCAGATCAAACAGCGCCGTTTGATGGATGCTCAGAACTGGAGGCATGTGGGATGATTGGCTGGATCGTCAAACTTGGTGCCAAGCTGCTGTCCCTTTTCGGGTTCGATCTTGTTGACCGGGTGCTGTCCTATTTTGAGCGTCAGGTCGATGGCTTGACCGAACGCACCAAGATTGGCGCGCAGGTCACTATCGAAGAAATCAGGGCAGATGTGGCCGCCCGCAATGCTGCCCGCGATATCGTCATTGCCGAACAGGGCTGGTGGTTGACGGCGATGATCCGTCCGCTCTTTGCCTATCCCACCGGGGCCTACTATGGCGCTGTCATTGCCGACAGCCTGTTTCACTTCAAATGGGACGTGGCGAAGCTACCCGATCCGATTGGGGACTGGGCCGGGTGGATCGTTGGCGCCTATTTTGTCACCCGACCGATTGAGAAGGGCATCCGCTCCTACCTCTTTAACAAAGGAAAATCCTGATGTCCGAGGAAATCCATGCGCAGCTGAGAGAGATCAAGGGGCTTCTGAAAGGGATCGACGGCAAGGTCAATGGCCTTGATCACCGCCTCGAAAAGCAGGATGAGCGCCTTCGCCTCGTCGAGAGGCGCTCCATCACCAATTCGGTCATTACCTCCGGTGTGATCTCGATTGGTCTGGCCTTCATCAAAGACAAGATCGGGATGTGATATCCGGCCATGGCGCATAAAGACGAAAAAAGGACCGATGCCCGCAGGGCCTATATCCGGGAGCAACAGTCCATCCCGGTCATTGCCTTGTCTATTGGCGTGTCCGAGGCCACCGTGCGCCGCTGGAAGCGGGACGCCAGGCAAAGCGGCGACAACTGGGATGTGGCACGTGCTGCGCACGTGATTGCGGGAGAAGGGCTGGAGACGGTTGTCTCCGGCGTCGTCGAGCAGTTCGTCACCCTGTTCAAGGCCACCATCGAGCAATTGCAGGATGACGGCGGCCTGTCGCCCGAAGAGCGGGTCAAGGCCATGGCCAGTCTATCCGATGCCTTCAACAAGATGGTTGCCAGTGCGGGCCGTGTCGCACCGAAGATTTCTGAGTTGGGTGTTGCCAATGATGTCTTGCAGCGACAGGCCGAGTTCATCCGCGAATTCTATCCCCAGCATGCCGCCGCCTTTCTGGAAATCCTAGAACCCTTTGGAGAACGGCTTGTGGAGGTCTATGGATGAGCAAGCCCAAGGTGCAAAAGCAGCTCAAATCAAGGGAGTTCCTCGACGGCCTCTCCGAGATGGCGGAAGCCTTCCGCCTGAAGATCGAGCTGGAAGTTGAAGCCTTCCCGATTGACCCCACACTGCGGGCCGAGCGCCTGAGACGGGTGCAGGATCCGGAGACCGGCTATCGCTTCTTTGCCGAGACCTATTTCCCGCATTATCTGACTTCGGCCCCATCGCTCCTGCATGAGCATCTCTATGACAATCTGCCAATGCTGGTCGCCACCAGGGAGGGGCAGAAGAAATTGGTCATCGCACCGCGTGGTTCGGCCAAATCCACCCATATCAGCCTGATCTTCCCGCTCTGGTGCATTGTACGAGGCCTCAAGCATTATATCGTCCTGATCATGGATGCGTTTGAGCAGGCCGCTGTCATGCTCGAAGCTCTGAAGGCCGAGCTGGAGGTCAATCCCCGTCTCAAATATGACTTTCCCGATCTCTTCGGGCAGGGCCGCGTCTGGCGCGAAGGCGATATCATCACCCGCAACAATGTGAAAGTTGAGGGCTTCGGCACCGGCAAGAAGATCCGAGGCCGCCGCCATGGCCCGTATCGTCCGGACCTGGCCATCCTTGATGATATCGAGAATGACGAGAATGTCGCCAGCCCCAAACAGCGCGACAAGCTGGAAAGCTGGATTGCCAAGGCCGTCCTCAAGCTTGGCCCGACCGATGGCTCCATGGATGTGCTCTATGCGGGCACCGTGCTGCATTTTGATGCGGTGATTGTCCGTTATGCCAAGAAGCCTGGCTGGGGCGTCACCGAGTTGCGCGCTGTCCTTGAATGGCCCGACGATATGGCGCTGTGGGACGAATGGGAAGAGATCTACCTCAATGAGGGCGAACCGGAGGCCGACGCCTTCTATGCGGCCAACAAGGAAGTGATGGACAAGGGCGCAGTGCTCAACTGGCCTGCCAATCATACGCTGATCTATCTCATGAAAGAGCGGGCCGGTGATCATGCCGCCTTCGAATCCGTGTATCAGAACAAACCGCTGGCGCTCGACAATCCCTTCCAGAGCATCACCTGGTGGGTTCGGGTCAATCGGGACTGGCTGTTCTTCGGTGCTGTTGATCCGTCCCTTGGCAAGAACAATCGCAATCGCGACCCGTCAGCCATCCTTGTTGGGGCATATGACAAAGAGAGCACCATTCTCGATATTGTCGAAGCCTCCATTCGCCGCCGCGTGCCCGATCTCATCATTGATGACATCATTGCCATGCAGCGGGAATATCACTGCCAGATGTGGTTCGCCGAGGTGGTCCAGTTCCAGGAGTTCCTGCGCACCGAGTTGATGAAGCGCGCGGCAAAAGCCGGTCTTGCCCTGCCTGCCTATCCGGTCACGCCGATCATTGACAAGAACTTGCGCATCGAGCGGCTGCAGATCCCGATCTCGGATGGCACCATCCGCCTGCACAAGAGCCAGCAGACCCTCATAGATCAGCTCCAGCAATGGCCCATGGCCGACCATGATGACGGTCCTGACTGTCTCGAAATGCTCTGGAAGCATGCCATCGAAATGGCCGCCACCACCCTGAGCGCCACCTCTATCACCACCGCCGCCCCGATCAGTCAGGGCGCGTTAGGAGGCTATCGACTATGAGCCGCAAATCCCGCCGTAACCGTGCTCGCCGCCGTGCCGCCCAGCAAGTGGTGCAACAAACTGCACAGACGAGGTTGCCCAAACAGGGTGGCCAGTTGATCGCGACAGTGCAGAATGACATCACCGTTCCCTTCTACTCAGATATCCTTGTTCCACAGGATACGACCATCAGGGAGAAGGGGCCGCATAAGGGCCTCAGGCTCTATGATGAGGTGATGAAGGATGGCCGGGCCAAGGCGACCCTTAGCAAGCGCTACAGCAAGATCACCCGGCGCGAATGGGTGGTCGAGGCGGCAAGCGAGGATGCAAAGGATATCGACGCGAGGGACGGCATGGAGGAGATCCTCAATGCCCTGCCGTTTGATGCCATATGTAAGGACCTCTCCAAAGCCATTCTCAAGGGCTTTGCCATCTCGGAAATCGTCTGGGGCCGCAATGGGGACGGGCATGTGGTGCCGGTCAGGATCAAGGCCCATGACCCAAGCCGCTTTGTCTTTGACAAGGACTGGAACCCGCGCCTTCTGGTGCCGGAGAATTCCATAGAAGGCATCAAGCTGCCCGCTCGCAAGTTCATCGTCCATCGGTTCGATGCTGAAGGAAACAATCCTTACGGCCTGGGGCTTGGCTCCGTCCTTTTCTGGCATGTACTGTTCAAGCGCGAGGGCGTCTCCTTCTGGATGAAGTTCCTCGACAAGTTTGCAGCTCCCATTCCGTTCGGCAAATATGCGGTGGGTACGCCCAAGAAGGAACAGGACCAGTTGCTCAATTCGCTGATGGCGATGGTCCAGCAAGGGGCGCTTGTTGCCCCCATTGGCACCGAGGTCAGCTTTCTGGAAGCAGCCCGTTCGGGCAATGCCTCCTACGAGGAATGGTGCCGGTTCTGGGATGAGCAGACCTCCGAGGTGGTTCTCGGCAGCACCCTGTCGACCAGCCTCAAGGGGCAAGGGTCTCGTGCCGCGTCTCAAACCCATGCCGAAGAAACCGACAGCATTATCGATGATGATTGCGATCAGCTTTCCGATACGCTCAACCCGACCCTCATCAAATGGATATCGGAGCTGAACTGGCCCGATGCCAATCCACCGACCGTGTGGCGTCCGCGCCCTCGCAATGAAAGCGAAGAGGAAGACCAGAAGACAAAACGGGCCACCCGCCAGCAGTCAGAAATCCGCTCTCTTGATGCGGCCCGCAAACAGGGCTTTGAACCCAAGGATGTCCAGGACTGGCTCTCCTCCGTCTTTGACGTTGAGATGGTGCCGGTCGAGCTGACCGCGCCTCAAACAGCAGAGCCAGAGGACAACGCGACCTTTGCTGATGATGACAGCCCGATTGCTCATCTGATTGATCAGTTGGAAGAGCTGGCGGGACCGCAGCAGCAAGCATGGCTCGATCATATCCAGGAACGCCTGTCGAAGGTGGTTAGCTTCTCGGAGGCCTCTCAGGTCTTGCTGGAGCTGTCCGGCGAACTGGAGATCGACCCCATGGGCCGGGTGATGGGCAACGCCATCGCTCTTTCCGAGATCACGGGCCGATCCGATGTTTTTGACGACACAGGCATCTATCCTTCTGGGTCGCGTGGCTCAAAAAAAACACCAAAAACTAGCTGCCTTTGCCGACATAGGGCCGTTTGAAGAGGCTCTGGACTTCCATCGCCAGAAGGTGCGCCTGCCGACCCGCGCCTGGTCCGACTTGCTCCATCATGGTCATGACCGGGCCTTTGTTGTGGCCGGGGCACAAAAGGACGCCATGCTGGAAGACTTCCAGAGGGCCATTGATGATGCCATCGCCAAGGGCATGCCGCTCAAGGGATGGTTCGATAAGGATGACACCTATCATCCCGGCTTTCTTGATCGCTTTGACGAGATCGTCAAAAAGCACGGCTGGGATTACAAGGGAGGACGCAACTGGCGTGTCCGCGTCATCTATGAGACCAATCTCAAAACCGCCTATGCTGCTGGCCGCTACAAGCAGATGACCGATCCGGCAACCCTTAAGGCCTTCCCATACTGGGAATACAAGCATGGTTGGGAACGGATTCCTCTTCATCCGCGTGAAGAGCATGAAGGCTGGGATGGCCTCATCCTCCGGGCCGATGATCCATGGTGGCATACCTACTATCCGCCCAATGGCTGGAAGTGCGGCTGTGGCGTTCGCCCTGTCAGTCGGGCTAAGCTCAAGCGCATTGGCAAGGAAGGCCCCGATACCGCGCCTTCCATCCAGTATCAGCAGAAACTGGACCCCGGCACAGGTGAGAAAATCCGCTACCCTGCTGGTGTCGATATGGGCTGGGGCTATGCTCCAGGCAGGACATGGGCAGATGGAACCATTCCGCGCGAACTGAAGAATACCGGTTCAAGGCAGCTTACGCTTCCCCATATAGACCCGTTGCCTGATATGAAGGACGTTGCTGATCCCGTTCAGTCCGAGGTTCTGCCCAAAGGAATGAAGGATGCTGACTATGTTTCGGCGTTCTTGGCGGAATTCGACGCTGAAGGAGATGAAGCAAAGCTCTTTCGCGATAAGGCTGGGCAGTTGTTGGTTATCGGAACTGACCTGTTCAAACGGCCAGATGGCACAACAAAGCTCAATTCATCCCGCTCGGTTCAGCTCTTAAGGCTTGCCGAAGCGCTCAAGGATCCCGATGAAATCTGGGTGGACTGGGAATGGCACACTCATCTCAAAAGATGGGTCCTGAAACGCCGTTATCTCCGGGCAGCACCCAATCTGGCAGGTCTAAGCGCTTTTGAATGGGGCAATCACGGCTGGAGCGGCACCACCATCTATAACGCTGAGACTGGTCGGAAACGGAAACCAAATCCCAACCAGATCAACACCTGGCGTCGTGGGGTGCTGTTGTTTCGCAGGGCAAAAGGGAAAGAGGAAAAATAAAAGGCAGCCGATGCGAGCTGCCTTTGCGTGAAACCGGTATGGAGGCCCGCACCGGCCCCCGGTTCCATCCACATTCATTATAGCAATCTCCGGAGGGCTTTTCAAATGCCGTTCCTCAGTTTCCGATATGACTATGCCTCCGCCGATCAGGAGATCCGTCGCCTCATTGACAAGATCGAAGATAAGGCTGCTATTCATCGCGTCATCGGCATGGCGCTCTATAATCAGACCATGGAAAGGTTCGAGCGGGAAGAAAGCCCGGATGGCAACAAATGGGCACCGCTCACCCCTCTTACCCTCTCTAACCGTCGACAGTCCAGGGGCATCCTTCGTGACAGCGGCGAGTTGATGCGCTCCATCCATTTCGAAGCCTCATCCTCCCGCGCCGAGGTTGGTACCAATCTCAACCATCCAAAGGTCTGGGTCATGCAGCATGGTGCAACCATCAAACCACGCCGGTTCAACTCTCTGCGCATCCCCGTCGCAGGCGGTGCCGAAGGCTTTGTTTTCAGCAAGGGCGTGAAGATCCCCGCACGGCCCTACATAGGCATTGGGCGGCAGGATGAAGAGGCGATCCGCGAGGAGCTGGAGGGGTATTTAGGGGAGTGAAGATGTGGTCGGAACGGCCCATTGCTGCCGTTCGTGAGCGGATCCACGCGGCAAGCCCACTTCCCCATTGCTGTCATTCGAATGAAGCGCAGCATTCTTTGCGATCAAACGACGGGTGAGCGGTCTTTCTGGACCTTTTGCAGTAGCGCCGTGTTTCAAACCTCATCGACAAGCCAACCACTAAATCCGGGCGAAGAGGCGCTGTTCGCAGCATCTTCAAGCATGTGAGGCCGACAAACGATAATGTCGCTCAGTTAATGAAACCTTTCAGTTATTAAGTTCAAAATTGAGCGACATTTTGAGTGCGAGTTAGGACCTTTTTTTTGCGCTGGCGCAAATTAGCCTTTGTCACCTAGGTTCGGATATGCATTCTTCGCTTACCCGCCTGAATGGGCGATCGCACGACCAATCATTGCCATTTCGATCTAGGTGTGCATTCTTCGGAATAACGATGGCTATGCATTTCGACTCTGAAGCCTTATATCCACGTTCGCAAAGCCAGCCGTGTTTTTGTGAAGTTCCAGACAAATATGCATTGTCTGGAATCTCTATCTTGATACAGTCGTTGTCTGTACTATAGAAGCCGCGTTTGCATTCCCATCCACGCTCATAAGCAGCGTCGACAAGATAGCCGTTAGCGGGCACTTCAATAGCAATACACTGCCTATTGCTTTTACGAAACCCTCGATCGCAATCCCAGCCGTCACCATAGGCTGCTCCCGTAAGGTAGCCATTGGTAGGTGCTAGAAGTTTTGTGCATTCCGATCCATTCGCGAAATATCCATATTCGCATTCCCATCCACTTTTCCCTGCATATACAGATAAATACCCGTTGGGAGGAACATTGATGAAAAGACAGGATTGCGATGATTTACGATATCCACGATTGCATTCCCAATCATCACCATAGGACCCCAAATGGGCATTCTGCGGCACGGCAACAGCGATGCAAGAATTGTCCACTTCTCTAAATCCGTGAGAACATTCCCAGCCTGAACCATAGGTTTCATTCGTTAAATACGCATTCTTGGGCACGACAATTAGAGAACATTGGTTGTCTTCTTTTCGATAGCCCTTTTTGCACTCCCAGCCATCACCATATTGCTTTTCTTGAGAATTAGCAGGGGAATTGCTATTGGCTAAAGCGATGGTTGAATTGGCGATTAAAAATCCTGGTAAGAAAAGAATAGCAAGAAAAATTGCTGCATATTTTTTCTCTCTTGCTGACTTTGCCGATTTCTTGTTTGTTTCAAAGAGGATTGGCCGAAACCGACCATGAGATGAAAAATTCTCAAATCCGAAAAGCTCCATCATTGTTGCGGATCTTTAAGCAATTCCATCTGACACGCTTGGGCAAGAAAACCGTTCGGTTTTTCCGTTCCCGCAGGGGTCGCCCATCCCGATTTTTCAACGATTGATTGCCGTTGGTAACTGCTAGCGGCTTTAAGCTCAGTGATAACATTTTGAGACAATGGATCAGATTTCGAGTTTTGAATACAGTAAGGCAAGAGAGCAGCAACAACGGCTGTTCTAGCTGCCTTGTCTGACAACTCGTTTGCTGTATCAGTCATCATCCAGCCTCCCCAGTTGAAGCCGATAACAGCCAGAACAACAGCGCCTGTGCCCGCACCCAAGAGTGCTGGTTTAATCCATTCGGTGATTTTCATGATTAGCTTCCAATCGGTAGTAGTTTTGTAGAGCCTTATCGCTCGAACTAAATACACATGTAATTTATTAGAAATAAGGATGATTAGAGCGTCTGAAAGACAAGGTTATATTTAGAATTATCTTTGGTTACGGCTCTAATGAATTTGTTCCCATTTTGTTCTGCCAAAAACATCGAGCCGGCATGATGCATGCCGGCTCGATAGCTTATCAGTCAGCTGCTTGCAGATTCACTGCAGAGCTTTTTCCATCTCGACCGGATTCCAACTCGTAGGAGATCTTCTGGCCTTCGGTAAGGGAGAAGATATCAGAGCGTTCGACAGCTGAGATATGAACGAAAGCATCTTTGCCGCCGTCATCAGGAGCAATGAAACCGAAACCTTTGGTGGAATTGAAGAATTTAACTGTACCAGTAATCATATTACTGTGTTCCTTATAAATATATCGCCCGCGATATGCGGCGAATTGGCAGCCTCAACGTCGAATGCTGGGCCGAAAGGAACAGAATTGCGAAATTAAATTGCATTCATTACGTAGACTATCAATTCGGAAATAGCCAGCTTTATTTTAAAATTTCGGATAAAAATATATTCATATATAGTATTTTCAATAATTTTACATCATTACGATAAAAATCATTGAAATAATAATTGAAAGCAAGCCAGAACAATGCTGTGAGACGGGAGCACTTTAGCGTGCCTTCTGCCGTCTTCGCACAGGCTTTTTTGTCAGCTTCAGGTCCCGATCTTCGCTTTCTTTGGCGAGCCGCAGCGCCCTAAGCCGTGAGATATTTTCGCGGGTTTTAAGTGTCCGCTCTTCTTGCTCGTTCATCGCCTCTTTTTGAGACTTCTGAATAGCAGCGAGCCGTGATTCTGCCTTGGATCTGGCAATACTGGTCATTAAATTTTCCTTTTTTGAGAAGATTGCGCCCATGCGCAGCCTCCGAAATTTTTAGTCAACGAGTTGGAGATTGACCGCCTGCCGTTTACCGCAAGCGTTTCTTTGCAGGTCATAGGAAAGCTGCAAACCGTCGATCAGGCTGGTCATACCTGCCCGCTCGATGTCTGAGATATGAACGAGAGCCTCTTTGGTGCCGTTGTTCGGTTTAATAGCACCGAAGCCCGTCGTTGCGTTGTAATATTTCACTGTACCAATTGTCATGATTGATGCCTCTTCGAACATGTTCAGACTCTGACCCACTCTGACAAACATCCAAAGCCACATAGGCCTTGGAGAGCAGAGTGTCACAATCTGGAAAATTAAATTAGAAGGCAGAAAGAATTTTTCGCGCCGCTATTGCGGATATTCTATATATAGAGCTAATTATTTATTTTGCAAGCTTATTAAATTTCTGCCAGTCCCAAGCGAAACAATTTTTTTAAACTTAGACAATACATCTTTTATTCTAGTACCATGAAGAATAACCTTTTTTGAGGGCATGGATAGACGCCAATTTTACGTCCGCATCACAAGGAACGACTGCCAGACACTTCATCTATCCAGACCGAGAAGTCCGTCAGTTCGTGCTGTCCGAAACTGTGAGCCATGGGCACATCAGCCGCATCACGACCGCGCGCAATAAGAACGCGGCCAAAGCGGAGATCGTTGTTGCGCGGATCGAATACCCACCAACGTCCTCCGAGAAAAACCTCCATCCAGGCGGCAAAGTCCATTGGCGCATCCACCACTCCCTGCCCCACGTCGCTAATGTAGCCCGTGCAGTAACGTGCGGGAATATTAAGGCAGCGGCAAAAGGCTATTGCCAGGTGGGTAAAGTCGCGACATACGCCAACTCGCTCTTGATGCGTTTCCAGAGCAGTTCGGGTCGGCCTCGAATGCTCGTAGCCGAAGAGAATTTGTTTATGAACATAATCGCAAACGGCCTGAACTCGCTTCCATCCCAAAGGAGTGTGACTAAAGGTCTGCCATGCAAAATCGGATAGCAGGTCGGATTCGCAATATCGGCTAGGCAGAAGATAGGTCAACACCTCGCTTGGCAACTGCTCGACCGGCATCTGAAGAGCGTCTTCTTTGATGGGATCCGGAGTGCCAGAATCCCTTATCACACCGTCAGTGGAAACCGTGACCGTGCCCGCAGGTGCCAAGATCCGGTTGCCCCAGTTTCCGAACGGGTCCCTGAATGCTTCGATCGGAATAGCAGGATCAACAACGAGAAGATCTGGGCGTTCGAGATCGCTGGCTCTTGAATAGTGCACGTTGAGCAACAGGATCATAGGAGTGGGGGCAGGAAGTGAAAAAGAAAATCGGCACCCAAAGTGCATTCGCATATCGGCGTTCCTTCAGCTTTAAATCAATGGGGGCTGAAAGAAATCGCAACCAGATCAGCCGACTGGTTGTGCTGATCTTATCATAGACAGCCGATGGCTGCACGCTTTCATCTCGGGAAGACTCATAATCGTCCGCTTTCGCCTGCGGTACCACGGATTTCGCACCTGCAGAAAATGACCGGTTTCCGCCAATTCTGTTGAAAAATTATGTGTTGCAGCGCAAAATGAAGGGTGGTTTTGGGAGGCTCGACGCTCCCTCATGCTGGTGTTGGGAGCAGCTTTGCCATCTTGCGCAGGTTCTGCGCTGTGGCTGCCAGTGTGAACTCGTCTTTTGCTCCATTTGGTCCTCGAAGACGCAGTCTATTCAGCCCCATGATCTTCTTCATGTGAGCGAACAGCATCTCAACTTTTCGCCTGGCGTGCCTAGAGGCAATATAGGCATCGGTATCTGCCAGATCTCGGGCGAAGTCTCGCGCTCCTTCATGGATCGATCTGGTGATGTGTCGGGTGGCAGTATTGGGGCAGCATCTGAACTTCAACTCACAGTTATGGCAGTCCGCCTTCGCAGCACGATATCGGATGTTTTCATCATCCTTCACCTTAGGTCGGATTGTCTGGAATTGACGGCGATTGGGCAGCAGTTCTTTGCCATCAGGGCAAATGTATCGGTCATTCTCGTAGTCGAATTTGAAGTCGGTCCTCGAGAATGTCTGGTCGAGCCGTTGCGATCTGTCGAGGACAGGAACATGTGGCTCGATACCTTTTTCATGAACTAGCCAAGCAAGTGTCTCGGCATTGCCATAAGCGCCATCACCGACGAAGCGCTCAGGATAAATTCCGAACTTCTCCTCAACACGATCAACCATATCCAGTGCGGCATTGACTTCCGCCTGCCGGATTGGCGCTGTTGTTTCAACGTCAACAATCACGGCATTATCCAAGTCCACTAGATAGTTAGTGGAATAGGCAAAGATCGAATAGGCCTTCTTTGCTCCAGTAAAGCGTGCTGCCGGATCAACCGGCGATAGCACCTTTGGCTTCACTGTGGTTGCTGCGCCGAAAGCGGCATCATCAAGGGTCTCGAAGTATTCTTCTGTCGCCCGCGTGATCCGTTCTGGCGTCCAATCTGATGCTTCAACTTTGTTCAGCCGCTTTGCATCAGCTTGCACGATAGAAGCATCAACACCCAAAGCCTCCCCACCGACAAGCCCCTCTGCGATGCAGCGGGCCAACACCAGTTCGAAGAGGTGACGGAAAAGATCGCTATCCCGGAAACGGCCATGTCTGTTCTTGGAAAATGTCGAATGGTCAGGAACAGGGTCATCCAAGTCCAAACGGCAAAACCATCTATAGGCCAGGTTCAGGTGAACCTCCTCACAGATGCGCCGTTCAGAGCGAATGCCCATAATGTAGCCGACCAACAACATCCGGATCATCAGTTCTGGATCAATCGAAGGACGACCCTGGCTGCTGTAATAGGGAGCAAGGAAAGATCTGACTTCACTCAGATCGAGAAAGTGGTCGACCTTCCTCAACAAGTGATCAGCAGGAACGTGATCTTCAATCGAAAATTCATAAAAGAGTGCTGCCTGCGCAACTTGCCTTGGCCCCAACATTCGCAAATCCCCCCTTTTTCCTAAAAGGATTGAATCAGGACCAAGCGATTACTTCAAGAGCGAC
Source organism: uncultured Cohaesibacter sp. (assembly GCF_963662805.1). Classification (NCBI taxonomy): domain Bacteria; kingdom Pseudomonadati; phylum Pseudomonadota; class Alphaproteobacteria; order Hyphomicrobiales; family Cohaesibacteraceae; genus Cohaesibacter; species uncultured Cohaesibacter sp. Next base: position 136,425 of record NZ_OY759862.1, on the reverse strand, counting down.
TTTTTCAACACCATTCGCCCCTTTTAACATTGCTCAGCCTAGCGTGTCCGACAATTTGTCTCTGTCGCGCTTTGTGCCCCTCCCAGCCCCCACCATACCCAAAATTCCGGCGAGCCGCGTTAAAGGCGCGTTAGAGGGCTATATAGGGCCTATTGGCGCGGGTGGGTTGCCCCTCATCTGCCATTGGTGCTAGAAGGGCATCAAATTCCCAAATAAAACCAGCAATGACAGTGCCCCCGGAACAGTTCCGGCGAGCGCTGTCATATTACCTGCCATGTTGCCATCAACTTGATCCCAAGGAGATGCGGCGTGGCCAAGGTTGATGACAAAAACAAAACGAAACGCATTGAGGTGTTCCGTCCGGGCACGTTTACGGCGATGGGCGGCATGGCGTTCAGTGCGTCTGCTGAAGACCTGGCTGGTCTGGCTCAGCGTTATGATCCTGACGCATATCCTGTGCCTGTCGTTGTTGGTCATCCCAAGACTGACGATCCCGCCTATGGCTGGGTGAAGGCCTTTTCCTATGATGATGAGGCGGATCGCCTCTTTGCCGAGATCGGTGATCTGGAGCCACAGTTCGCCGATGCGGTTGCGCAGCATCGCTACAAGCGCGTTTCGATGGCTTTCTATAAGCCCGGAGCAAGCTCCAATCCTGCGGGCGATGCCCTCTATCCCAAACATGTCGGGTTTCTTGGGGCCGTGGCTCCTGCTGTGCCCGGTTTGAAGCCGGTGGAATTTGCCGGTGACGCGGATGATGTCGTCGCCGTCGAGTTTGCGGATGCCGCCTTCAAGGATGTTGCCAGCATCTTTCGCCGTTTCCGTGACTGGCTGATCGCCAATGAAGGTCTGGAGACCGCAGACAATGTGCTGCCGGACTATCAGATCCGCTGGATCGACGATGCTGGCGATCTGCCTCCCGACATTCCTTCCCCCGAATTTTCTGAAGACGAGGAACCCACCATGGCCCTGAAGCCTGCCAAATCCAAACCCTCTCAAACTGCCTCCACACAGCCAAGCGAAGCCGAGCTTGCCTTTGCTGAACGGGAGGCCGAGCTGAACGCACGTCAGGCAGAACTGGACGAGCGGGAAGCCGAACAGCGCCATGAGACCCATGTCGCCTTTGCCGAAGGCCTTGTCGATGATGGCCGTCTGCCTTCGGGCAACCGGGTCAAGGTGGTGGCTCTGCTTGATGGCGCTTCTGAGCTTGATGCGGACGAGATCGAGTTTGCCGATGGAGATGAGACCAAAAAGGCGGACCTGGTCGAGCTTCTCAAAGACGTGCTGAAGACCCAGCCTCCGATCATCCAGTTTGGCGAGATGGATCTGGGCGATGCGCCCGACGGTAAGGAGCCTGATCCCGAGGTCATCGCCAATGAGGCGATTGCCTTCCAGGTCTCCCAGCGCGAAGCGGGGATTGAGGTCTCCACGTCCGACGCTATTTCCCACATCCGCCAGAAGCGTGGCCTAACAGACTAAGCCGCGCCCATTCCCCCTTTAATCTGGAGACGAGAACAATGCAGCAGCATGTAGGGCTGATCAAGAATTTCATGGCAGAGGGGCTTATCGAAAAGCGCCGTCTGGTCACCTTCGGGTCTGAAGAAGGCATGGTTGCCAGGGCTGGCGTCGGAGATGTGCTGCTGGGCACGACCGCGATCCGTGGTGCCGCTGCCGCCAATAGCCGGGTGGATGTCTGTCTCGACGATATCCGCGAAGTCGAATTCGGCGGTGTTGTCGCCTATGGCGATCCGGTCACTTCCGATGCCACTGGCCGCGCCATCAAGGCGGAACCGGCAGAAGGCAGTTCGGTTCCGATCATCGGACGCGCCATGGAAGATGCCAAGGTTGGCACCATCGGGCATGTCCTCATTCAGCCTGCCATCCTCCACGGCTAAGGCCGTTCATCCTTAACCCCTCTTGGAAAGGTCTCGCTATGTCGACCGCTACCGACCAATTTACCGAAAGTCCGACACTCACTGCGGTCGCTATTGCCTACCGCAATCCCGATTACGCACTGATTGCCGATGATGTGCTGCCGCGCGTTGACGTGCCTGGCATCAATTTCAAATGGCAGAGCTACAATGAAGCGGAAGCCTTCACCATTCCCGACACCAAGGTGGGTCGCCGTTCTGCACCGAACCAGGTTGAGCTGGAAGGCGAAGAGAAGGATGGCTCGGTCGAGGACTTTGGGATCGACATCCCTCTCGACAATGCCACCATCACCGAAGCCAAACGCAACAAGTATAATCCGGAAAGCCGGGCAACCGAGCGGGCCACCAACATTATCATGCTGGATCGTGAAGTGCGTGTCGCAAGGTTGATCACCGATCCTGCCAATTATCATCCCGATCATGTTGAGGCTCTGTCCGGCACGGATCTGTTGACGGATGAGGCTTCCGATCCGATCTCGCTGGTCGAAGATCTGATGTCCACCTGTTGGCACAAGCCCAACCAGATCACCTTTGGCTTTCGCGCCTGGCGTGCCTTCCGCAAGCATCCAAAGGTCATGAAAGCCGTTCATGGCAACAGCGGTGATGAAGGCCGCGCCACCCGTGCCCAGATTGCCGAACTGCTCGAAGTCAAGCGTATTCTCGTCGGCGAAAGCCGGGTCAACATCAACAAACCGGGTGAGAATGCGGAACTGCATCGCGTCTGGGACAACACCATTTCCGGTCAGTTCATTGATCGCACCGCTGATACGTCCGGTGGTTTGACCTTCGGCTTCACGGCCCAGCTCGGCAAGAAGATTGCCGGAACCCTTCCTGCCAACATGGGTTTGCGCGGTGGCAAACTGGTTCGCTCCGGTGAAAGCGTCAAAGAGTTCATCGTTGCCAATCGTGCAGGCTTCCTGATCCAAAACGCAGTCGCCTGATCACCAGGACATTATGAGCGGCCTGGGCAGTTGACCCACCGCTCAATTCCCTCTCACTTGAAAGCCTCAAACGATGACTGACAAGAAGACTTATCCCGTTCTTTCTGCCGTCCGCCACAATGGCACGCTCTATAAGCCCGACGATCCGGATCATAACGCCATCACGCTCACCGAGAAGGAAGCCAAACAGCTCCTGAAGCTCAAGGTGATCGGTGAACCGGCTGATGAGGATGATGCTGAAGACGCAACCATCGATCTTGCCGACGCCCCTGATCAGCAGTCAGATCCGGCTTCCGCCGATACCCCGGATGCAGATCCCCTTGTGCTTGATGTATCTGGCGATCCTGACTTGCGACGTGCCGCTATTCGCAATGCCTTCCAGCATCTCAAATCGGACACGGATCTCACCAAGGCCGGTGAGCCAAAGGTGAGCGTGATCGAAAAACTGGTCGGCTTTGATGTCTCTGCCGATGAGGTCAAGGACATCTGGGCGGACGTCCAGGCGCAGTCTGCCGCCCTCAAAACTGATCCTCAGGGCGAATAGGCGCGTTAGACCATGGCTGAGACGGGATCCTATCTAACGGTCGATGAGCTGATTGCCCGACAGGACGAGAAGGACTTGCTTGCTCTTTGCGGGACAGGTGGCTGGAACGGTGCTGCCGGTCGGCAGATTGATCAGGCCCGTCTTGGCTGGCAGCTCAAACGCGCCCAGAGCATGATCGCGGGATATGTCAAATCCCGCTATCCGGCCCTTGAGGCCATGGTGTCCGGGGATATGCCCGAAGCTCTCAAGGGCGCAGCCGAGACCCTTGTCATCTATTGGCTTCGGGATCGGGTCCACGACACGTCCGGTGTGTCGGATGAATGGCGTGACCGCTATCGGGATGTGATCAGCTGGCTCAAGGACATCCATGCAGGCCGCGCTGATCTCGATCTGCCCGGTGTTGATGAAGCATCCGCCGAGGATGGGTCCGGGATCCTCAGTGCCTTCCCGGTTGGGCGGGCTGACCATGTTTTGAAAGGATACGGCTTTGACTGATCTCATCATCAAAACAGACCAACTGAGCAAACTGGAAGCGGGCCTTGTTGAACGGCTGAAGACCTTCCTGCCGTCGCCCTATTATATCGCACCATTTCCGGACAAGCCCGAAGACTTCGACATGGCGCGGATGGAGGCGGTTTGCCTCGTTCACTATTCCGGCTCCCGCTACAGCAAACCCGCTGACCAGATCCGGCAGGTGCGCGAGCTGCAGTTCACCTTGGCGCTCTATATCTATGCCTTGCGTGGCGGAGCCGAAGACGAGCGGCTCCATGCCTATGGCGCTATCGAGACGATCCGTAGGGCGGCTCAGAATGTGCGCCTTGATGGTTGCAAGCCCTTCTACCTGGTCTCCGATCAATTGGTCGGTCAGCAGGCCGGGCGCTGGGACTGGCAGATCGACATTGCCTGCGAGACCACGGCCATTGCCGCCGAGCACAATATTCCAAGTCCCCGTTATCCCCTCAATCGCGCAAGACAGGAGGTCTGAGCATGGCCGATATCGCGCCAGTCTTTAACGACTATGTCTATTCCGGGCCGGTCCAGTCGATCTGCCTCAAATCCAAGAATGTCGATGGCGACCTCGTCACCTTCCTTGATGACATCCTCAATCCGGGCCGCACCTACAGCCTTCTGGAAGGGCACCGGGTTGTCGAAGGCTGGAAGGCCATGAAGCTTGTCACGCGTGCAGCACGGGAAGGAGCTGACCATGAGTGAGCGTAAGTATGGCGCAGAGATCGTCACCGTCGATGATGGCGGGACCACCGTCACCGAACTGAAAGCGGCAACGGCGCTGCTTGTTGGGACGGCTCCCATTCAGGAGCTTTATGAGACTGCCGAGGCGCGCGCCGCTGTCATCAACAAGAAGATCCTGATCAAACGCCGTGACCAGATTGAGGAGACCTTCGGGCCGGTTCGCGATGGCTACACAATCCCCACGGCGCTGCATCAAATGTTCGATCAGGAAGGCACGCAAGGGATCGGCACGATCTGTGTGGTCAATGTCTTTGACCCTGATACCCATGTGGACGGAGAGAGCAAGCCCGATCCGAGCCAGGTCACCAACCTTGATATCATCGGCGCGTTCGATGCCTCAGGTGCCCCGTCCGGACTGCAGCATGCCTATGCCTGTTACCAGTCCTTCGGCTGGTTCCCCAAATTGCTGCTGACACCGGGCTTCTCCACCCTGACTGGAGTACGGGCGACGATGGAAAGCATCGCCAACAAGGTGCGTGCCCGCTACTTCCTTGATGCGCCGCTCGGTGTCACCTCTCAGCAGGTGATCGAAGCCCGTGGGGAAACTGGTGACTTTGACTGGCAGATCAGCTCCCGGCGTGCCGTTGGCTGCTGGCCCTATATGAAGTTCGTCAATCTTGACACCATGTCCCTGATGGCAGGCGAAGCGGTGCCGCTCTGGTATAGCCCGGTGCTGGCTGCCATTTGGCTGCGCTATATCGTTGAGGTCGGCTATCACCATAGCCCCTCCAACCGGTCCATCATTTGTGAAGAGCCGGCACAGGAAGTGCTCTATATTCCCGGCGACTTCACATCCGATGTGCAGGAGCTGCGGGCCAATGGGGTGGTGACGTGCGAAGAGCGCCACGGCAAAGGGCCGCACACAGCGGGCAACCGGTCGCTCGCCTGGCCGACCGACACCAACATGCGCAACTTCCTGCATGTGCAATTGATCGAAGATGTCATGCACGAGGCCGTGCTGCATTTCCTGGACCAATGGAAAGACCGCAATGGCAGCCCAGCCAATCTTGAGCTGATCGAAGACCGCATCAATGCCTACGGGATTGGCAAGACCACGGGCAAGGATCCGGCTCTGTCCGGCTTCCGCTTTGCCTTTGATCGCCAGAAGACCACCACCGCGACCGTAGCTGAGGGCCACTATTACTGGACGCTTGAATGGGCACCAGTCGGCGTCATGGAATGGCTGACCGTCAATGACTGGATCAACACCGACATGCTCGGGGATCCGCTCGGTCTTTCCACCTCTGACACATCGTCCGCTGTAGCCTGATAAGGGAGAACAACAATGGCAGATTATCGTCGTTACGGCCAATCGGTCCAGTTCGAGGTCTATCTGGAAGACAACAGCCTTGTCGGCATCGCCAAGGGTTTCCAGCTTCCGGCCATCAAATGGAAAACCGTGACCATCGAAACCCTCGGTCAGGTGGCGGTCTATGAACCGCCGTCCCGTGTTCTGGAAGCCCTCAATGGCTCGCTGACCATGAGCTTCTTCGAACCGGAGCTGATGGCGGATTTCTTCAACCCGACCAAGTCGCAGAAACTGCAATTCCATCAATATGTCGATGTGAGCAATGAAGACGGATATGACGCGGAACGCTCCTTTACCCGGATCTCCATCCTGACCATGCGCTTCACCGGCTATGAGCATCAGGAAGTCAGTCTTGGCGAGAATGAAGAGGTCCCGCTCGACTTTTTCTGCTCGCGTCTCGTCCAGCGCATTCATGACAGCGACAAGACCCTGCTGGAGATTGATGTCTTCGGCAACAAGGCAGGGAACAGTTCCGGCGCTTTCTGGAGCTGATCACGCCACTCTCATGGTGAGCGAAAGGCCCTGTGCGGTAACGCGTGGGGCCTTTTTCATGCACCCACTCCGAGGAGCTTACCATGTCAACATCCGAGACCACTGCCGCTTCCACCAAGCGCTCCAGCGTCATCGACAAACTGAAGAACTACCGCGCCTCCAATGAAGGTGATGCCACCTTCAAACTTCCGGAAACCGGCGTCACGGTCAGCTATCCCAAATTCCGCAAACATGGCGTCTGGGCCAGCGCCTTGTGCATCGCCAAAAACAAGCTTGGCAAGGCCCAGATCCTCTATGTCTGCCGCATCTGCCTGTTTGATGGCGAGAAACTGACGGAAGCCGACTTCCGCGAATATATCCCCATGTCCGATGCCAATGAGCTGCTCGCCGAGATCTTCGGATCTGATGACGAAGACGAGGATGATGAGGGAAACGACCTGACGAGCCTGGGGGAGAGCTAAGGCTCTCCTCGCTTGACTGCCACATCTATCTCGTCAATCGCGGCTGGTCCTCATCCGATCTTGATGCCATGTGCGAGGACGAGTTCCTGACCGTCTTTGATGAACAGGTGGCAATGGATGAGGCAAGAGCGGAAGCGGAGCGCAAGGCGGCTGAGAAGGCTGCCGGACGCAAGTAGGACCTCTCATGACCATGCGCCTTGGCATTGTTGCTGACTTTACCGACCGTGCGTCCAAACGCATGGCAAAGCTGCTGCGTGCCAACCAAAAACTGGAGAAGGCTAATAGGAGCCAGAGCAGGTTGGCCAAGGGACAGGCCGCTCAGACCAGGGCGCAGGCGGCAGCGCAAGGCAAGTTTGCGTCTCAGGTCTCCCGATCCAATCGCCTGATGTCAGTGCTCAAGGCAACGGCATCAGGGGTGGCGTCCGGCATTGGTGCGGCCAGCGCCGCCATGCTGCGCTTCACCGGCACCATCTCTCGCGCCATCCGTAGGGTCTTCAGTCTCAAGGCAGCTCTCTCCCGTGTCCGCAAGGGCGTGGACATGATGAAGACTGGGGCTGGCAAGATTGCACGCGGGGTCATGGTGGCCGGGGGTCTTGACCTTGGCGCAACCGCACTTGCTGGTGGTGCGGCCAATGCGGTCATTGGCCCGGCAGCCCAGATGGAGAAGTACCAGACCATTCTGGAAACCACCACCGGCTCTGCCGCCAAGGCCAAGGAAGCCATGGCATGGGTGACGGACTTTGCCGTTAAAACTCCCTATGAGCTGCAGGATGTCATGGGCAGCTTTGTGCAGCTGCGCAATTACGGTCTTGAGCCGACCAATGGCCTTCTCGAAACGCTTGGCGATACCTCCGCTGCCATGGGCAAGCCCATCATGCAGGCCGTTGAAGCCATGGCCGATGCGGTCACCGGGGAGAATGAACGGCTCAAGGAATTCGGCATCAAGGCCCGCAAGGCGGGCAAATACTTCTATTACGAATATACCCAAAACGGGGTGACCAAGGTCGCCAAGGCATTGGCCTCTGACCGGGCTGCCATTCAGAAGACCCTCTCCGGCATTTTCGACGCCAAATATTCCGGTGCGATGGAGAAGCTCTCCCAGACATGGGAAGGCATGCTGTCCAACCTTTCGGACATGTGGTTCAAGTTCCGCCTGATGATTGCCGAGAGCGGCCTCTTCGACTTTGCCAAGGAAAAGCTGCGCGGGCTTCTTGATCTCATCAACCGGATGGAAGCCGATGGCTCCCTGAAGGTCTGGGCCAAGGAGATCGGTGACAACATCATTGCGACCCTGCAGGCGGCATGGACCTTCGGCCTTCAACTTTTCGACATCATCAAACAGGTCGGTTCCTGGCTCAAATTCGCTGCCGATGCCCTTGGTGGTTGGAACCGGCTCGTTGGGGTGTTCATCGCTCTGCCTCTGCTCGGAACCATTGCCGGTATCATAACCGGCTTTGCCCAGCTCGCCGCTGGCTTGATGCTGGTCGGGTCAGGCATTGCGGCCTTGTCCCTGCCTGTTGTGGCGATCATTGCCGGGGTGGCCGCCGTCGCGGCAGCCGCCTACCTCATCTATGACAATTGGGACGGCATCGTGGACTGGTTCAGCAGCCTCTGGACCGGGATTGTCGATGATGCCAGCGCGGCTTGGGACTGGTTCAAGACCAACATGTCCTGGCACCCGCTTGCCCTCATTGCCAACAATTGGGGAGCGATCCTCGATTGGTTTGCCACCTTCTGGTCTGATCTCAAGGGAGCTTTCAGCGGCAACTGGGATGATATCAAGGCCTTGTTGCAATGGCATCCGCTCGGCCTCATAGCCCAGAACTGGGGCGAGATCAGTGCATGGTTCGGCTCCTTCTGGGATGGCCTTGGAACCACGGCCAGGGCGGGATGGGAAAGCATCAAGGCAAGCTTTGCCATCGACTGGTCTGGCCTCCTTTCAACCGGTCTGCCTGACGCGATCCAACGCATCATCGACACCTTCTCGAACATCAACCTGTTCGACGTTGGCGTGAAGATCCTCAAGAGCCTGTGGGATGGCATGCTGTCTTTGGTTGACCAGATGGTTTCCAGTATCAGCAATAAGCTTTCATCCATGATGCCGACGCTTCCCTCCTGGCTGGGGGGCGGTAAAGCGGAGGCCGTTCAGCAGCGAGCCTCTGGCGGTGCCTTCAACCGTGGTCCCTTGCTCGTGGGCGAGAAGGGGCCAGAGCTGAGCTATGCCAACCGCAGTGGCTTCATCGCCCATCATGGTCAACTCCAGCAAATGGCGGCCCTGTCAGACCGGATCCGGCAAGCGTCTGTTTCTGCGGCTCTTGCTGCCTCTGTCGCCACAGCATCCCCCGTCCTCGCGGCATCCGCCCCGATTGCCGCGTCACCCAGCGCATCGGCCATGCAGGCTAGCGGGAACAGTTCCGGCGCGTCAACGCGATCATCCGGGTCAAATATCGAGATCCACTACGCCCCGACCATCACGGTCGGCTCCGGGGCTTCTGTCTCCGATAGCGACCTGAGGGCCTTGCTCGAAGAGCATGCCGACGAGCTGGTGGATCTGATCAGACGCAGGATGGACGAAGAGGGAAGGCTCGATTTCTGATGACGGTTTATGCCTATCTCGGTGACTTCACACTTGGACAGAGCAATGCCATGTCTGGCCCTAAATCTGACAGCCAGACTTGGGGCAACACCATCCATCAGCACAAGGTGGTGCGGGGCAAGCCGGTGCCGCAATATGCCGGTGAGGAGCTGGACAAGCGAACACTCGAATTCTTCTTTGATGAGAGCTTCTGTGATCCACAAACAGAATATACCCGCCTCAAGGCTGCCCGCTCTTCAGGTTCCGTGATGCCCTTCACCTCCGGCCATGGGGAGTATGACGGCACCCATTACCAGATCACCTCCATCTCTCCGGTCATCGAAAAAACCACTTCCGGTGGACGCATCGTTCGCCTGTCCGCCAGCATTGAGCTTCTCGAAGTCCCGCAAGCAGCCCTGTCCTTTGCCTCGGTGGTCTCGGCAGTGGCCACGGCAGCGTCCGCCCTCATCAATCCCCTGACCCGGAAAGGCTAGGAGATGACTGAGAGCGTTAAAACCGGCGAATATCTTGAGCATCTAACGGTCCCTGGCGACCGATGGGATCTACTCGCCTGGGACTATTACGGGGATGCCAGCAAAGACGATCTCATCATCGAAGAAAACCGAGATCTCTATCTTGCCACGCTCGACGCCATCCCGGCGCTGCTGCCATCCGGTCTTCCCTTGCGCATTCCCGTCATCGAGCAGCCAACGCTTGATGACAGCCAGTTGCCCCCCTGGAAACAAAGCAAAAAGGACTGATGTCATGCGCAACAAATTCCTCCTCATCGTGTCGCTGTTTGCGCTTTTGCTTGTTGGTGCCTGCGATCCCTCATTCGCGACAAAATCAAGAAAGTGCTTTCTTGTCGGTGACAGCATCGGTGTTGGTCTGTCCTGGCATCTCAAAACCTGTCCAGCGTCCGCCAAGGTTGGGCTATCCTCCAAAGCGGTTCTCAAGCGCACTGAACCAGCCGATGTGCTCATTGTCTCGGCGGGGTCCAACGACCCAGACAACAAACGGCTTGAGGCCAACCTCAAAGCCATTCGGGATAAAAGCGGCGCGACGGCGGTCATTTGGATCGAGCCTCGCCACAAAAGAGCATCTGCCATCGTGCGCAAGATTGCCCAACGGAACGGGGATCTGGTGATCTCTTTCAAAGCAGGCAAGGACAGGGTGCATCCGCGATCCTACAAACGCCTGGCGCGGGATGTGGCTCAGTCGCTCAAGGGATTGCTGTAAAGCTCATGAGCCAACTTGCCGAACCGACTGTCTCGCTCACCATCAACGGCATTGAGGTCGGGTCCGCCTTTGCACCCTACCTCCTTGATTTTACCTGGACCGACAATCTCCACGGCAAGGCCGACGAGATTGCCGTGCGCTTACGGGATGACACCGGCCTGTGGCGAGGAGCCTGGCGACCCGATGAGGGTGATCTGTGTGACGCGAGCATCGGCTACAAGGGCGGCCTTCTGATGCCCTGCGGCTCCTATCAGATCGATATTCCCGATGCCAGCGGCTCCCGTGGCAATGACATCGTCTGCTTCCGGGCAACCTCCGCTTTCCCGGAAAAAGATCAGCGCACGCAGAAGAGCAAGGGCTCGGAAAAGACCGACCTCAAGAAGATCATCACCGAAACCGCCAACAATCTTGGCTATACCGTCTCCGGTGACATCGAGGAGCTGAAGTTCGATTACAAACGCCAACGGCGCGAGCGAGATCTCTCCTATATCAGACGGCTCGCCGAGGACTTCGGGTATTTCGTGGCGATCAAGCATCGCCAGTTGGTCTTCTACAAGCGCAAGGATCTGGAAAGCCAAGGCCCCGTCAAGACCTTCAATCTGGCCGATCCGACCACCATCCTGACCTGGAGGGCCAAGGATCAGTCCTCAAAGACCTACAAGAAGGCCAAGGTCTGCTATCTCGATCCAACCTCCAAAAAGCTCATCAAGGCGGAGGCAGAAGATCAATCCTCCAAATCCGGTGATATCCTGAAGATCGACGAACGGGTGGAGAATGAGGAGCAGGCCGAAAAGCTCGCCAAGGGACGGTTGGCCAAGGCCAATGAGGACAAGCGCACGGCCAGCCTCTCACTTGTTGGCGACCCCACGCTGGTTGCGGGCCTCGTCGTGGCACTCGGCCCGACCTTTGGTCGCTATGCGGGCAACTATCTCATTCACAAGGCCGTCCATTCCATCAAGCGCGGCAACTATATCACCAGACTTGACCTGAAAGGCGTTTGAGATGACCGAACGTTTCCGCAACAATGAGAAGAATTCGCCATACCGGCGCGGCACCGTCAAAGAAATCAAGAAGGGCCGGATCCGCGTGACCTTCGGCGATGAGGATGAAACCGACAGCTTCTGGCTCAATGCCAACCAATCCGGAACCGGAGCCAACAAGAGCTGGTCCATGCCCAATGTCGGCGAACAGGTCAACTGCCTCATTGACTGGGATGGCGAAGATGGCTGCGTCCTTGGCTCCTGCTGGAACAAGGAAGACAGCGCCCCCAGCGATGACGCGAACGTCGAACATATTGTCGATGAAAGCGGTCTTGAAATCTTTCGAGATCGAAAGAGCGGCAATATCACGATCCGGAATGCCGCATCCGTTCGCGTTGAAGGCAATGATCTCGTTGTTTCTGCCGAGACCCACCTTGGTGGAGACGGCGGGAAAGCGGTTGCTCGCATTGGAGATCATGTCCTGGTCGGCAGCGGCTCCAGCGCAGGGCTATGGCCCATCGTCGAAGGGTCCTCAAAGGTGTTTGCGGTGGATTGAGCAGGAGGGCATCCATGATGGTCGGGCGGTCTGATACGGCAGCGAACATCTGGATGTAGAGCAGGTGGAGACAAAACGGGCGTTCCGGGATGAATTTTGGAGAAAACTCAACTTTACCGTTTGATTGTAAAGTAATATGGAAATCTAAGGTTAGTGGCGAATTTTTCGGGTGATTCCAATGCTTAGCAAAGAACACAGAGTCTTCTTAGACGCAAATATATATATTCAAGCTGGTAAACACCTAGAAAAGCCGGAATTCAAGCTTATCAAAAAACTGCACGAATCTGGTGTTGTGAAACTTATTACAACCGACCTTACCATTGATGAGGTAGCCAAAAAACACGCAAAGAATGAAATGGCTCTTTTAAAGGATGTACATAAACCCGCTTTTCGAAAGGCCGTGAAAAAGCGTTTCAATGTGGAAATCCCACTCATCGATCCCAGACAATTACAAAGAGAAATATTCATTGATTTCAAGAAATCATTGGGCCTTCAACTCTTGGTGGCGGGCGTGGAAGAAGTTTCCGTTTCAATGGCAGATCCACTAAAGATTCTTGATGACTATACCCATGAGAAAGGCATCTTTTCTGGAGAGGGTAAAAAAGACCAATTTCCTGACGCGTTTATTTTAGAAACTTTGTGCCTACAGGCCTCTGAAGATGATCAATTAGTTATTGTGTCAAATGACAAGGACTTCGAGAAGGTGTGCGCCCATCATTCTGAACTGACATACGTTGACTCAATTCCTCAACTATTCGCCAAGATCGGTCTAGAACCATCAGACCATGAAGTCTCTGAGTTTCTTAATCAGAACAATGCACCGCTTGTTGACATGGCATCATTTGAAATTTCGAGCATCGGATTTGCTTCAAGAGACGAGCAAGACGCTCGATTATATCCGCGTGGAGTTAGGAAACTAGAAATAAATGATGCGACAACCTACAGTGTTGGCGAGGATAGAGGTAGCATTTTGGTCATAGGGAACATGACTTGTGACGTCCTGTTTGACCTAGAGTACCAAGATCCCCATAACCCGTATGAAATGATTGAAGAGACAGATTCTTGCGAGGTGGATTTAAACTACGCGCTTTCCATTCTACTCAGTGAGGACGGGGAATATGAAGATATCGAAGCTCTTAGCCTTTCCGGCAATCGTGTCAATTTTATTGACCTCCCATTACCTCCGTTATTGAAGCTACTCAGATAGCTCGGAACACTTCCGTAACCTATAGCCTCGCCTTTTCCTAGCCTGCCGACAGATATCCCTCATTTCGGATCTGTCGGCATGGTGCAAATCGATTATCTTCATTGGCAACATAAGGTCACTCTGGGCGCGAACGCTGCCTGGGGCGAGATTGCTGTCGGACTGGATGATCTGCACCAGGCCGTGCGCACCATCGTGCTGACGCCAAAACGCTCGGTGCCAACCGAGCCGGAAAAGTTCTGCGACGCACTGGACTATATCGACCGTCCGCCTGCTGTCGCCATTCCCGCCATCAAGCGCTCGGTCTGGGACGCCATCACCCTCTGGGAGCCGCGTATTGTCCTCGACGGGATCGAGGCGGAAATGGTGGATTTCGCGCATTATGCTGTGACGATCAGCTGGCATCCGGTTGAAGGCGTCCTTAAGGAAATCCAGCGGACCAAGGTTCTGCTGAAGGAGGCCGCGTGATGTCGACCGACCTCATCAAAGCCTATAGCGCTGAAGAACTGATCGCCCGTGGTGCGCCTCAGTGCTTCACGGTCACATCCTCGCAATGGAAAGAAAAGCTTGTCAACTGGTTCGAGAATGACGCTGATGGCCCGCAGCGCAAGCTCTATCCGGCGCAATATGAGCAGATCCTGATTGACCTTCTCTCCTATGGCTTCGCACTGCTCGGGCAGGAAGGGCAGAATGCCTCAAAGCAGCGTTGGCTGCTGTTTGCCGAGGGCACGCACCTTGATGTTGTTGCCGCCAACAATTCCACCTACCGCCTGAAGGCAGCCGCCGCTACCTGCGAGCTGGAAATCACCCTCGACACGGCGCTGGTTGAAGACTTCTATTTGGCTGCAGGCACGTTAGTGTCCGGAGGCAATTTCAGCTTCGTAACCGATGCGCAAGCCCTGATTGAAGCGGGGACCTTGTCTGTGAGAGTTGGAGCTACGGCGACCGAGACGGGCGAAGCAGCCAATGGCCTGATAGCTGGGCAGATCAATGCCTTCCAGTCGTTTCAGGAAGGGGTGTCGGTGGTGAATGTCACCGAGACCGAGGGCGGGGCCGATGAAGAGGGCGATGACAGTCTTCGCATGCGAGCCGCCTATGCCCATGACCGCATCTCCAAGGCTGGGCCGAAGGAAAGCTATCGCCAGCAGGTTCTGGCCTATAGCTCGGCGATCATCGCGGTGGCTGTTGTACGCCCGGAGCCGGGGCATATCTGGATTTATGTGTTGCTGGAAGACGGCGTGCCGTCCGAGGATTATTGCGCCCGTGTTGCCGACTGGCTTGACCCGGAAGGCAAACGCCCGCAAGGGGACGATGTCTCTGTCTTCCCGGCAGAGGCGGTGAGCTTCACCATCATCGGCACAGCTCTCGTCACCGGCAATGCCACCACGGCAAAGAGCGAGCTGGAAAGCGACATTGGAGATGCATCCGGCATCTGGCAGCGGGCGCTGGGACCGTATCTGGCCTTGTCAGCCCTCACAGTGGTTGCCCGCAACAACGTCAATCTCGTGGACATCGACCTCGTGGTCTCCGGCCTTCAAGACCGCCAACTGGAGCCGCACCAGTTTGGCGTGGTCACCGACATCGATCTGACGATGGAGGTGGTCGATGACTGATCGGTCTGTGACACGCGGCATTCCGCTCAAGGCCATTCCTCCCGGCATCAATGATGCCCGCACCCGTGCGTTGGTCGGGGCCTTTAACGCCATGGCCTCGGAGCTGGACTTCACTGGCCTTTTGATGCGCACCGGGGATGAGATCCCGGACAAGGCGTTAAGCTGTGCGCTCCATGACTTCTCCCTAACGGAGTTTGTCGGCCCGGACGGCTTGCCCGCCAATCTGGCCCGCAAGCTGATCGATGATGCATGGGCTCTTCATGAACAGCAAGGCACGGATGCCGGGGTGAAGCTGGGGCAGAATCTTCTGGGCATCGGGGTCTCCATCGAGCACTGGTGGCAGAAGGAGCCGATTGGATATCACGACACCCACACCATCACTCTCAATCTGGGAGATAGTGATGATCCACCAACCGACCCTCTGGGACCGGAAGTGCAGCAATCGGCACTGAAGACCATTGAAGCGACCAAACGCTGGAGCCAGGACACCGATCTGGTCTGGCGGACCCGTGCCCGCATGGACCTGTATGCTCATGCCATCACCCAGGATCTCAACCGCCTGCAGATCCTGCCGCCGATTGCGACGGACCTAAACGGCACCATGAAGATGGTCATGGCGGGCTGTGCCTCAACCGGTGAAGTGGTCCGGGTCAAACCCGATCCCATTACAGCAATCCATGACGCCATGTCACTGGCCTTTGGCGGTTCCACATCGGTCGGTGAAGTGATCCGTCTTTATCCTCCCGTAGCTTCGGACCTTGAAAGCCAAGCGCCCTATCATCTCGCTCTCGGGGTCCGCCCGGCCAACCCGATTGTGACCATTTTGCCGGAGGGGAACGCATGACCACCTATTCAACGCGCTTGACCAATGCAGGCGCCATTGCCCTCAATGACGCGATCACGGCCAACACTGCCGTTGCTTTGGACGCAGTGGCTGTTGGCGATGCCAATGGTGCAGACTACGTTCCAGACGGCAGCGAAGCCGCCCTCATCAACGAACAACACCGCCTACCACTGGCCTCCATTGCCCCTCATCCTGCGAATGCGAACTGGCTGGTTCTGGAAGCGGTTTTGCCGCCCGATGTTGGTGGCTGGTGGATCCGCGAGGTTGGTGTCTTTGATGACAATGACGATCTGTTTGCCATCGCCAACTTCCCACCAACCTACAAGCCGATGGTGGCCAACGGGGCTGCATCAAGCCTGACCATCCAGATTGTCCTTCAGGTCTCCAGCACCAACGCCCTCACTTTATCGGTCGATGCGGGCGAAGGCTATGCGACACAGACCTGGATCGAGGCTGCCTACCCTTGGACGACAGAGGAGGAAGCCGCCGATGAGGCAATTGAACACAAGATCGTCGATCCCAAACGGTTGGCGCACGTGCTGGCCCTTCTTGATGCGGCTCCCAGAGACGAACTGCAGGCCTTGTCGGATGCCGTTGATTTGGCGTTGCAGGGAAAAGCCGACAGCGATCACACCCATCCCGAGTTTCTGACCGCAGCGGACAAAGCGGCTGATGCAGCTTTGCTGGATGGCCTTGGCAGCGATCAGTTCCTGCGTTCGGATGAAGCCGGAACGGTTTCCGGCAACCTTACCGTCGAGGGGGAACTCCATGTTGGCAAGGATGGTGGCGGCGATAGCAATCTCCATTTTTATGACGACAACTCGAACACCGAACGCACCATCCAGTGGGACGACAGCGTCAACCGCTTCCGCATAGAGGAGGAGGCTGGATGGACGAACCTCACGCAGGTTCGCTGTTGGGTCCGCTTCGACGGCTCTGGCACACTGTCGGTCAAGAGCAGTTTCAATGTCGCCAGCGTTTCTGACAAGGGAACGGGCTACTACCGGGTGAACATCGACAAGGACATGGACAAT
This sequence comes from uncultured Cohaesibacter sp., assembly GCF_963662805.1. Lineage (NCBI taxonomy): Bacteria > Pseudomonadati > Pseudomonadota > Alphaproteobacteria > Hyphomicrobiales > Cohaesibacteraceae > Cohaesibacter > uncultured Cohaesibacter sp. The sequence continues at coordinate 119,454 of NZ_OY759862.1, read as the reverse complement.
GGTAACTACGCTGTGGTCATCGGGGGTGCTCGCGACTCGAACCTTCCCGGCTTCATCCACTCCATGAACCACAACGCCGGATACTTCGAGCTTCAGGGCTATTCCGGCTCGACCAGTGGGAAGGCCGACTGGAACATCGTATCCGCCGCCGTTCTCGCAACCTGAGGAACCACCCATGAAATTCCTGCATGAAGAGGGCGGTAGTCCGACCGTCACGATGCTTACTCCCGAGTTTGTCGCGCGGTTTGACACCGAACAGGAGGCTCTCGATGCCTATATCGAGAAATTCCATGGCGGCTCTCTTGCCTACACAATTGTTGCGGATGACTACGTGCTCGTGCGGGACGGGCCTCTTGTTCCTTTGACTGCCCGCCAGCTCCGACTGATTTTGAGTCGATACGGCTATCTCTCGCAAGTCGAACCGGCCCTTAACGCCATCGCCGATGTCTCCCAACGTGAGGAAGCCCTCATCGAGTGGGAATATGCGACAGAGTACCAGGCCGAAAATCCCCTGATTTCCACCATGCGTGTCGCCCTCGACATCTCTGAGGCCGACATGGAGGCCATGTGGCGCGAAGCCATGACACTTTAGCGAAGCTGAATGATGACTGCTGCAACTTACTACACCCGCCTCACCGACATCGGCTCCAGTGCCCTCAGTGCTGCCATCACGGGGGGAGAGTCCGTTTCTCTGACCCATCTCGCAGTTGGAGACGCCAACGGTGCCAGCTATGATCCGGATGGTTCGGAAACCACCCTTGTGAACGAGACCCACCGGCTCAATATCACGTCGATTACGCCGGATGTTCAGAACCCGGCCTGGTTAATTGTCGAAGCCATCATTCCGCCCGATGTGGGCGGCTGGTGGATCCGGGAGGCGGGACTGTTCGATGCGGACGGGGCCATGTTTGCTATCGCCAAATATCCGCCGACCTACAAGGCCATTCTGACGGATGGCACCGCCTCAACACTCACAATCCAGATCGTTCTGCAGGTAACCAACACCGACAGCATCCAGCTGGTGGTCAATCCCCTTGATGGCTATGCGACCCAGAACTGGGTGGTCTCTCGCTATCAATGGGCCGATGAGGAAGAGGCAAATGATGCCAGCGTTGAGACCAGGCTGATTGATCCCAAGCGGCTCGCCTATATTCTGTCCCAACTCTCCTTTGCCTTGCCAGAAGACCTGACTGCCCTAGACGAAGCCTTGCGGCTGTTGCTCGCCAACCATAATCACGACGGGGTCTATGCTGCGGCCAATCACGCCCATGATGACCGCTATGCTCTGATCGACCACCTTCATGACCAGATCTATGCGGCCAAGGTCCATGATCATCTGATCGATGATATCAAGGGGATCCACGGGATCTTCGATCTGGCCAACGGTCTGATTGATGGCAAGACACCAGCACAGTTGGGTGGTCCTCCGGTGGCGACCATCCGGCACGAAGCGGCCAGTGGCTCCAATGGTGGCACGCTCTATGCCGGTTCCTGGCAGAAGCGCCCCTTCAATGTGGAAGATGATCCGGATGGACTGATCACGCTCTCGAACAGTGAGTTCAAGGTCTCGACCGATCTCTATATGAAGGGCTGGGCAGTCATTCACGATACCGAGAAAACCGCGTCCCGCGTGTTCTGTGTCAGCGACAATGCGCTGGTGTCGGTCGGCTCAGGTGGTCATTCCAACCCGACCTATCACACCACCTCGCACAGCTTCTTTTCTGCAAGACTGACTGCAGGCAAGACCTACCGGATCGACATGCGTAGCAGCAAGACATCGGTTGGTTTTGGTGGTGCCTGCGGCTTTGGCCAGAACGAGCTTTATGGGCAAATCGACTTCTGGAGACGGTGACAACACTTGAGGCGCTCTGTGTGCAATGGGGCGGAACTGTTCAGACGCGCCTCATCTCTCCCTTGCGCTATAGGAGCGGGAGACCTGGACATCAAGTCCAGATACCGGGCCTGAGATTGGCGTCCTGACCCGGTCGATGACAGCAAACACAATCATCACTCCCGCCGCTTCTATCGATAGAGGCGCAGTATGAGTGATTCCTGATCAAAAGAACATAGTGAGAACAAGAATGTTTGAGGCTGTCACTCCCGTCAAACCCGTTGCGCCCTATATTGGCGGAAAGCTCAAGCTGGCGAGGCACATTGCAGACCGCATCAGCGCTATCGAGCACGCCAATTATGTGGAACCCTTTGTCGGCATGGGCGGGATCTTTTTCCGTCGCTCTCATCGCCCTAAATGCGAGGTGATCAACGATATCTCCAAGGATGTCATCACCCTGTTCCGGATCCTGCAGCGTCACTATCCGCAGTTCCTCGACACCCTGAAATTCCAGCTTACCAGCCGTTCAGAGTTCGAGCGGCTCAAGGCCACAGACCCGGACACCCTGACTGACCTGGAGCGGGCAGCCCGTTTCCTCTATCTCCAGCGCACGAGCTTTGCAGGCAAGGTGGGTGGCCGCTCCTTTGGTACGTCCATGCGGCCAGCTCGGTTTGACCTAACCAAGATCGTGCCTCTGTTGGAAGATGTTCATGAACGCCTCAGCGGTGTCACCATTGAATGCCTGCCTTATGCCGACTGCATCCGCCGCTATGACCGGCCAGAGACACTTTTCTATCTCGATCCGCCTTACTGGCAATGCGAAGACTATTACGGCAAGGGCGTGTTTGGCCCGGAAGACTTCCAGCAGTTGGCCAACCAGCTCTCTGCCATCAAGGGCCGGTTCCTCTTCTCCATCAATGATGTTCCGGAGATCCGTGAGATCTTCGAAGGTTTCGAGATCGAGGAAGTGACCCTCAGCTACACCGCAAATGCCAAAGGCTCCAAGCAGGCACGCGAGCTGGTGATCGGGAATTGAGCCAACTGCGAAGCTGTCGGTGTATTTCGGGGAGTGGCACGGCAGCTTCGAGCCCTTTTACGACCTTGGGAATTGTGGGTTGTTGGTAGGCTCGGAAACGTGATTTGAAATCGCGACACACCGCTTAGTTTGCTTGCAAACTTCGTCGGTGTGGTCTTCCTATGCCGTCTCGTAGGTAATGCTCATCGTGATGTATCCTTGTCGGGAAGGGATTCAAGGGTGCTTTCATAAGCCTCCACCCATGCCGCACTGGGAACGGTTGGGCAGGTCTGATAAGTGTTTTCATAGTCGGTATATTTTGGAAGTAAGGGGAAATATGATTCACCAGGAGGCAGGCTCGATTTAAATAGAGCGATCCCCCCTCCTACCCCTACTTCAATTAAACCATTGGCTGTTCTGTCAAGGCCAGTTTCCTTACGCGCTTCCGGTCCAAGAAAATAAAGTCCAGCCAAATCGTCAAAACTAAACATACGTAGTGGGAATAAAGAAGCGCCTAATGTCGTGAATGCGTAAGTGTAATCAAGTTTGTTGAAAGTATATCCATCATCATAGAAAGGTTTCATCATCCAATCCCTTGAGTATTTTTTGTTCACAAGGGACTTTTTCTCTCTTAAGCGCATGCCTGACGCTCGCATGACTGCGTGGGCAATTGCGAGCTGTTCATAAAACCCTTTGGCGTTCTGGCTGGCATCATTAAGCCGATAAATCAGAGAACCTTTACGAGCATGATACCCAGTGTAACCATCAATTTCATCAGTCAATGGAGGCCATTCCCATAAAGCCCTCCGTTTCATTTCTGATAAATATTCGCGATATTTCTCGTTACTCACTGTTCCAAAGCTGCAAGTATCTTGCACGGACTCTGTGTAAACGTACGGCCAAGCAACACTGAGCAGATACAAAAAAAGGAGACAAAAAAGCGGAACATAAAAGGTGATGCTGAGGAAGAAAATCGCAAACCTGATCATGACCTGATTTTCCCTTTTGTACGCCCCAAACCATATTCAAGATGGAACAAAAAGCCAGCTACAACTAACACGTAATCCGAATCATTCAAATGAGGCAATCCGGTCCAACTAGGTTCTTCCTATCACTATGTGCCAATAGATCTATTCAAAGTCTGCTTTCACTGAAGCATCAGGGTTCGCACCTGCAAGATATTCCCGCTTCACGCCAGTCATGCATGCCCCCACACAAGACTTCCATCGCTCAATGTCTCAAAGGTCCGCATACCCGTCGTTGGTGTTTTGCAGTTCCAGTTTTGGGTTATTAAAACGGCTGCTAAAAGTGCCGTTAAGCGAGTACAAAAATATCCGTTAAATGCGGGCTTTCCAGCGGGATGGCTTGTGCAAAGAAAAAAGGCGACCCGTGCAGAATGAAAAGGCGCGCCACACACACTCCGAGAAATCTGAGACCTAAAAATCCCATAATTCCAAGGACTTGTCGACATGAGTGGGACGGGCTGGGAAAAAATGATGGTGCCCGGAGGCGGATGCTCAGAAACCGAGAGATATCATCGTTAAATCATACCGTTACACAACTTTGATGTAAGTATTTTGCAATCGTACGCACTACAAACACCACCGTCAAGCACATGGGGAACCCCACCACGCCCTTAAAGGGCACGGCAGGGCGGAGCCGACCATGGCTACCTTATTTCGTAGAGTACTCTTGCTAGCATTTCAGCAGATCGCTGAAGCTTCCACCTGAGACGCATCTCAGGATCCTGCTCGCATTCGGTCTTGGTCGTTTCGCCAAGGCGATAAGTTCTGGATCCGGTGAACATTGAAAGTTCGGGATGCTGGACGATGTCGATATATCGGCGACAAATGTGATCGGGTTGTTTGTTGAAGTAGTTGGTCATGGTCGTTTCCTTTGATTTCTGGAGAGAAAGAATGCGTCACCGTCTTCGGCGATAGAGACCACCAAAGGGATGTGCTTCATGCTTTCGGGCTGGTGCCGTGATCGGCGATTGGGGAAGATGACAGACGTTCTCTCAGAGAGCTTGCCTGTACAGAATGTACACCCTTATGAGTGTATAGCTTGGAGCGGATTGACGGGGTTCAGTACTCGTCTTCTTCAAAATCCATGGCATCACTGGGAAGCTCATAGCTTATGTAGTCTCTTACATCAGAGGCCATATCCGGTCCCAAATGCTCGATGAGCACCATCGCTGTGATCTCTGGATCATGGCGCAGTTTGTTCTTGAAGACACGTCCCAACATTGATCCATATTGGGTGATGATTGCTTGACGCATAACATCATGATCCTCATCGGACATCTCGGTCAGTTCCAAGCCTCTGAACGTTCGCATCGCATGGAACCACGTCTCACAAGCGAAGGCTTCCTCGCCAAGTTCTTTGCGGATCTTGCGCATGTTGGCGACTTGGGACGTCGAGATGCCGGAGGCGGCAGCTGTATCCCGTTTGGAGTACTGATCCAGCAGAACGAGCCGCCACGCGTAATCATTGCGCTCGGCATTATCCATGGGAAGGATCACCTTGGTATTCCGACGGCCTGCCTCCAGAACGGCATCCTCAAGAGATCCTTGAAAAAACTCAACTGGCACCGGCTCTTTGCATCCAACCTTACGATAGGCTTCGAGACGCTGGTGACCATCGATTAACAGCACTTCCGTTCCGCACTGGCAGACCAAGAGTGGGTCGAGGGTCGTTTCTCGACGGATCAGAGATACCAACAGATCAACAATATGGTGATCCACTGGGGCATATCGAGGGGAGAATAATGCAGGATAAGGTGCAATTTGCGAGACCAAGAGTCTTTCTGGCAAGTCCTGCTTGAACTGAGTGGCTCGCTGGGCAAGCAACCGGTTGAAGATTTTGCGGGGTTCATATTCATTTTGTTCCTCGTGGGAAGACAAGGCATGGGTGTTCTCTGCCATGGGCAAAGCTCCTTTGATGACAAGATCTGTAAAGGGGAGACGGCGGTTGCCTGTTAAGGCTGAGACCACCGGAAAGGTTGAGATGCGCAACCGATCCACTACCAGCGGCGCTGGCTTGCGCGACTCGAGGCCCCACTTGTCGACCCGAACCGAGACGAAGAGCGGAGCGCGAGCACCTCTATAGGGAGGGCTAATCGGCCATCAAACTGACGAGCCAAAAGCTCAGATCTTGGGATGTGTTGTGCTATAGAGGGCGTTAATTACCAGAATGGCTGATTTCTGCCAATTCCATCGTATCGACTGAAACTCGCTTGAAGGCCTCTCTCGGTGGTGCTGCGTTGCTTCGAGAGGGCGTGTTTCGGGCTTAAAATGTGGTGGCACGAAGAGGGGAGGAAAGAGCCGCAGGACGGTCTACCCTCTTTCCCCACTCGTGTGCGAGGGCTTCACATCCCCCAGACAGTCAGGGCCTTCTCAGAGGCTTCAGGCTTGTCCTTGATCCTGTAGATCGTCTGACGTGATAGGTGAGTGCTCTTCGAGATCTCCGAGATGGTGGAAGAGCTGGCCAACATGTCCAGCACCTGCTCGAACTGCTCCCGGCTGTAGGTCGGCTTGCGTCCCCGATACTTGTCATCCTTCTGCCGTGCCGCTTCGATCCCTGCCTTCTGTGCAGCCTTCCTTGTCTCGGTCTCAGCTTGAGCCATTGCGGCCATGAAGGCGATCAAAGCATCCCGTACCGCTCCTTGCATCGGGTCATCGGTTGAGCCGTCAAAGGTCATCCGGTTGATCACGGTCTTGATGACCACTCCCTTCCTCAGCAACAACCGCATGGTGTCTGTGACATCATCATAGTTGCGCCCCAGACGGTCCACCCAGCGCACGACAAGGGTATCTCCATGCCGGAGCATATCGAACAGTCGCTTTCCTTCAGGGCGCTCTGAGAGCTTCGTGGAGACTCCTGATACCCCATGGTCAGACACCACCTCATCGAACTCGAACCCCGCTTGCTCGGCTTGGGTGATCTGGTGGTCAAGGGTCTGGTCAGCGGTGGAGACGCGGGCATAGAAGACAGTGGTCATAACGGGGCCTTGAGTGACGACAAGAGTGATGACCGTATAGAATTATGTCCAGAGTCCCAAATCAACCCTAACGGACAGGGTTTTCAGGGTGTCGGTGGATATCCGCAAGGGTAAGGGCTAGTGAACGAGTGTAATACGGCTGATGAATGCGCTTACTGAGGGTATGAGGCCCGAGCTATGCCGAACCGTTTTTGCAGCCGATGGAAATTGAACGCCGAAGGTGTAGGGTACGGGGGACACAGCGCACACCGCTATACGTATACTGCCTTATAAATTTTTACCAAATTTGGCTCGATAGAACATGATGGATGTTCTCTTGAAAGGCGATTACGAATGGAGTTATTATGCAACTAATGTTAGTGTTTTGAGGAAAATATGTCGGATCACGAGTATTCAGTTGTCGGGCACAGCCGATCAAAAATCGGAATGTACATAGCTTTTATTTCTGGTGCGGTTGCGGGAGTGATAACAGCGATTGTAGGTCTTATTGTGACAGCACTGCAAAGCTTCCAAGTAAACGTTCCTAACGTCGTTTTGTGGCCAATTACCGGCGGCTTGGTGTTCGCTGTGCTGTTTTTGATTTTCGATAAGTACATCTGGCGAATAACTAGATTGCGGGGTGTGATAGGCGTCCCTGATATCTCCGGCTCGTGGGTCTTAACGGGGCAGTCTTTCGATACAGACAATCAGCCGAAGTACCCTTGGGAGGGAAAGGTTGAAATCACCCAATGCTATGAAAAGATCACGGTATTCCTGCAAACTTCCCGAAGCAGTTCACATAGTATTTCGGCCGCAATTGTCGATGAGGGGAGGGCCGGATGGCGGTTGCTATATAGCTACCGCAATGATCCAAAACCGGGGGAAGGAGACCTAACTGCTCATGTTGGCCACTGTGATTTGCTGTTTTCCGACAGTTTGAAGGATGCTGAAGGTCAATACTTCAATGGCGGCGGTCGTTTTACGCACGGCACGATGCAACTTAAAAAGGTCTGATGCTATGCGCTATGGAATGGATGAACGTCTGAACCGCCTGAAAAATCGAAGGATGGATACTGACAACGAGGTACTCAAGAATCGTTCATTTGTTGAGAACTTTGAACAGCGCACCCAAAATACGGCGACAAAATATACCCTTGGTGCGATGCAGGAAGTGGACCGCCGATCAACAGAAATCTCGCACGAAGAAGCGGGGAAGGTTCAAACTGCCTTAACTAATAGGCTGACCAAGCACGGCCTTGATCCCGTGTTCCGGTTACAAGGTTCAGTTCCTTTGAACCTTCATATCAGAGGTGTAAGTGACGTAGATGTTCTTGAAATTCACCGTCGATATCTCACTTATGCGGCAACGGGTACAAAGGCCAACACATACTTTCCGCTTACCGCTGGCACTTCTCTGATTGAAGAGGTGCTAAATATGCGGAAGTTGTCTGAAATCGAACTCCAGACGCATTTCTGGGCGGCAAAAATCGATACAGACAATGCAAAGTCAATTCAGTTGTCGGAAGGTGGCTTTCGAAGAAAAATCGATGTTGTTCCGTCTCACTGGTTCGATAGCGACGATTATCAGTTGCACCAGCAAGAAATATTTCGGGGTGTCGTAGTGATAGATCAGTTTTCTCGCGAATCGATAGAAAATTTTCCTTTTCTATTCGGGCACCACATTCAGTTGAAGTCTGAAAGCACGAATGAGGGTGCTAAGTCGGCAATTCGCCTGCTCAAGAATCTGAAAAGTGACTCAGATGAAGATGTCAATTTGAGTAGTTATGACATCGCAAGTTTAGTGTATCGATGTCCCGATAATCTCATTCAGCGCCACACTGCCCGAGAATTGATGATACTTTCGGGTGTTCAGCAATGGTTATCGATTCTTTGCGATTCTAGGCGGGCTGCGGAAGCACTTGAGACGCCGGATGGTACAAGAAAGATACTAGACAAAAATGAAAAATGGGAAGGGCTACTCCAGCTTACAAACGAGGTAACTTCGCTCTCTCGTGAAGTGGATAAGGAAATCATTGGTCCATTCGTGTTTAGGGATAGAGATTTGGGAGATGTACGCAAGAACTTGAACGAGAGTATGATTCCGTTGATTTGAAGTCACCGAGGCCATGCCTGAGCGTAGCACGGAAAAATTAATGCGATTTATCTAATATATTTCAATGATTTGTGATGGTTTCTTGGTCCGAGGGAACCATCGCGCCGGGATCACCATTTCAAACTTCCCCCAGCTCCTGCCAAACCAGCCTCATCGCCTCAAGCGTTCGCTTCCTTGGGTCATGGCGGCGATTGTAGACCTTCTTAGCGAGACGGCCTGAAGCATGGCCCATGAGGGTATCCCAGACGATCTCATCGATCCCTGCGTCCTCACAAGCAGCAGAGAAACGGCGGCGCATGGAATGGACGTCGAACTCTTCCTGATCGGGAAAGTTTTCTCGCCGTAGCTTGTTCAGCGCCTTACCGCAGTTGTGGTAGCGCTTGTTGTCAGGTCCTGCTGGCTCCATGCGTGGGAACAGGGGGCTTTCGTCCTTCAGTCCCTCACAGAGACGTTTCAGGATCGCTTGCGCCTGAGGGGAGACAACAGGGATGGACCTGACACCGCTCTCGGTCTTGGCTGCGTCCAGACAGATCCACGTCACCTCCTCCTCAATCTCGATGTTGTGGCGAGAGAGTTCGCAGATCTCCCCTGCCCTACATCCGGTGTGCCACAAGAGCGTCAAGAGGTCCGCCCCCTCCTGTTTCCACTTGGTGGACTTTTCTTCAACCACCCTGATCCAAGCTCGCAGTTCTTCTTTCGTGATAGGACGGACATCCCGTGCAATGCGGCTCGGCTTCTTCTTGCCCGGGGCGGAGGCCATAGCTTTATGGAATGGGGAGTTCTTCTCGACTGGCCAGAAACCACGATGCCTGAGGAAGCTGTAGAGCGAGCTAAGGATGATCATGCGCTGCTCAACGGACTTAACCGACAAGGGCTTGCCTGTGCGCTCTGAGGGACGCTGGCGGATATGGTCGAGATAGTCCATCGCTCGGCGGCGCGTCACATCGGTAACGCTGAGATCACCAACCCAATCGATGAACTCGGTGAGAGCCTGATGGTACTTGTTGCGAGTCTTCTGTGTCACTCCGTCTGCTTCAGAGATCCAAAGGTCTCTGGCAACGCTCAGGGGTAGCTTCTGGTGGGTTGCCACTTCATAGAAGAGCTTGGCCTTCTCCAGCCCGTGCGTCTTCTCCAGCTTCTCAGCCTGCTCGATAAACTGTTCGGTGTAAGCAGCCTCACCCAGCGTCTCATAGCCATCTGGGGAGGGATGATACCGTTTGGCTTCTTGGATCCCCATCTGAACAGGATCAACGCTGAGCATGGCTTCCCGGTAGATCTCGGCGAGTTTTGCGGTCTTACGCCTGTTGGCTTCCCTGAGATCCTTTGTCCCCAGCCCTCTGACGATTTCCCGCTTTCCAAGCAGCTTACGGAGGTGATGAGGCACATAGAAGACGACAGCCCAGCCGCCACCTGTTCGTTGCCTGAGATTCTTTCTGATGCTCACTTCGGACTTCTTCGCTCTCATAGATGTACGTATAGCCCTACATCTTGGCGAATAATAGTCAGAATTTATACTGAAATATCAATAGTTTAGGAGAAATGGTGCCCGGAGGCGGATTCGAACCACCGACACGCGGATTTTCAATCCGCTGCTCTACCAACTGAGCTATCCGGGCACATTTGCGATGCGGCTGTCTCAAAGTGAAGGATCATTGAGATGCTTCGGGACGTGAGCACTGGCGTGGGCCATCGGGGTGACCCCCGTGCAAATTGTTTGGGCGTTATAAAAGGTTCAAATTCCCCTGTCCAGTGTGCAGATTGCTTTTTCTACAGGGTGAGTTCGATTTTTCCCCGGTCATGATGACGAGATTTCACTTTGCAGGCCTAGGTGGCCGAACCGCGTCTCTTGATCGGCTCTATCCTGTTGTTTTACCGCCCCTTTCGCGCAAGCGTGAAACGGCCTATTGCTCCGGGCCAAAGTCATTGTCATCCGGATCGTCTTCCTCGGCGGCCGGAATGGCATAGGACCCGGTCAACCAGCGGCTGAGATCGACGTCCTTGCAGCGCTGGGAGCAGAAGGGATAGTCCTCCTTGGTGGAGGGTTTGGCGCAGATCGGACAGGGGCGCGAGCGGCGCAATCCCTTGACCTTGCCAGCGGCAGCTGGCTCGGCAGACGGTCCGGCGTCTGCTTTGTTGCTGGCTTTCTTGATCATTGCCAATCCATTTGGTTGGAGATGGATGTTGTCCGCCGGGCTTTCAGTTCACTCGATCAGCGCACACCGCCAAGCCATTTTAGCCGCAAGGGATAGCCCTCACCGGTCAGAAGGTTGGCGGTCTCATGCAGGGGCAAGCCGACGACCGAGCTGTAGGAGCCGACAAGATTGACCACGAAGGCGCCTGCGATGCCCTGAATGGCATAGCCGCCTGCCTTGCCGCGCCACTCGCCCGAGGCGAGATAGGGGTCGATGTCATCGCCGAGGCGCTTGAAGCGCACACGAGTCTCGACGACCTTGGTTCGGGTCTTGCCCTTGGGCGTGACGACGCACACGCCGGTGAAAACCTTGTGAGTTCTGCCGGACAGCAGCGTCAGACACTGGCTGGCCTCTTCTGCCAGTTCGGTCTTGGGCAGGATCCTGCGCCCCACGGCAACGACCGTGTCTGCCGCCAGGATGAAACAGCCGGAATATTGCTCATCGTCCTTGCACTCGCGTCGCACGACCTTGGCCTTTTCTTCGGCCAGACGGCGGGCAAGCGCCCGGGGCTGTTCGTTTTTCAGCGGAGTTTCATCGAGATCAGCCGGTTTGAGAGCAAGGGGCTCAATGCCGATCTGCTGCAGCAATTGCAGGCGTCGCGGCGAGGCCGAAGCCAGAATGAGACGATAGGGATCTGACATGGTGCAAGGCTTTGTCTATGAAATGCTTAAAATCAGGCCGCATTGTCACATTCATATCCCACAAGATTCAAGACAGCCATGGGTATGGCGTGCGGGATTTCCCCCGTTTGCGTCCTTGGCAGATCCATCCTGCCGGTCAAAGAGCCCCGAGACCATCAAGCCGCGCGGGGCACCGACTCATTTGAAGCGGTAGGTGATCCGACCCTTGGTCAGGTCGTAAGGGGTCATTTCAACCTGCACCTTGTCGCCTGCCAGAACGCGAATGCGGTTCTTGCGCATGCGGCCAGCGGTGTGGGCCACGATTTCATGGTCGTTTTCAAGCTTCACGCGGAAGGTCGCGTTGGGCAGCAGTTCGGTGACAACACCCGGGAATTCCAAGACTTCTTCTTTCGCCATAAGCGCTTTTCATATCCTCTTTGTCGGCATTCATCTCATCGGGACCGGATTGATCAACCGGCGGCTTTGTCATGCCGTCGTATGGGGCCTGCCCCATTGGTCGCATCCTACGATCAGGCAAGCCGATCATAGCACGAATCCCCTTGCATCAGCGCAAGTTTCTGATCCGAATGACTTCATTCGATTTCAAGATTGCGGGCAATCTAGTCCAAAGCGCCTTTAAGTGCAATCGCCTACAGTTGCCTGCCAGCAATTCCAAGGCACAAAACGGCACAAAGCCTTGTTTTGCTGGCGCTTGACGCCCGCAAGACAAAGCAACTTTTCAGGGGAGTGTTCCCCCGGGACCGGATTTACTTCTCTATATGGGGTCCGAGACGTAAAAGTCCAGTCTAGCCACCGGCATTGGAGACCCACTCGAATCTGTCCTTGAGCTTTGCGATCAGTCCATCGCGAACACCGCGGTAGGAATCCATGATCTGCTCGCGTGAGCCCGTGGCGAGGGCCGGATCGAGGGTGGGCCAATATTCGGTCTCGACCGCGTGGCCCCGGCTCCATTCGAGCGCCCGGTGATGGGCCTCGGGGGCAAGAGAAATGATGAGATCGAAATAGCTGTCTTCGAGATCGTCGAAGGTGCTCGGTTCATGCTCGGAAATATCGAGGCCGATTTCTTCCATCACCGCAGCCGCGAAAGGGTCGGGCTTGCCACAGCGCACACCGACGGACTTGACGTAGAAGCTGCCCGGAAACAGATGCCGAGACAATTCAGCCGCCATCGGAGAGCGAATGGCATTCATGCCACAGGCGAACAGGACCGAAGAAGGACGAAAGACACCACCAAGCGCTGTTCTCATACACCTACCCCCGCCAATGCAGGGCGCAGATCAGCGTAAACAGTCTACGCGCCGTCGGAAAATCGGTCGTGATTTTGCCTTCAAGGCGGGATTGCAGGATTTGGGATCCCTCATTGTGCAGGCCACGCCGCCCCATATCGATGGCCTCGATGCGGCTTGGCGTGGCGGTCTTGATCGCTTCGTAATAGCTGTCGCAGATCAGGAAGTAGTCCTTGATGATGCGGCGAAAGGGCGTGAGCGAGAGAATGTGCGTGGCGATCTGGTCGCCATTCTCCAGCTTGATGTCCATCACCAGCTTGCGTTCGACCATCGAGAGAAACAGCTGATAGGGCCCGCCCTCGTCGTGACCGACAGGGTGGAAGCTGTTTTCTTCAACAAGATCATAGATGGCGACGGTGCGCTCGTGCTCGATGTCGGCGGTGGCCGGCTGGATGCTGTGCGGATCGAGATGAACGGAACAGAGGCGAAAACAATCGCTCTGCTGGTCTTTACTCTCGCCTACCTCAGTCGTCACTTCGCGCGTTCCGTTCGTTTCAGCATTGCCCCTGCACGGGGCGTGCAGGTTGTCTTGCATGATGTTTGCCTGCTTTCGTGCAGACTGTCAAACTTTGATGGCATTTCAGCAGCATGCAAGTGCGGACCATTGCGGATGGGCCACCCATAGCAGCCGAGCGTCAGGCCATGTTGAGGCGTTTGGCGACCGAGAGAGCGTGCGCCTCAAGCCCTTCCTGACGTGCCAGGGTCACCGCAGCGGGGCCTATTTCGCGCAGGTTCATGGCGTTGCATTCAAGAACCGAGGTCCGTTTGACAAAATCGAGCGTCGACAGGCCAGAGGAGAATCGTGCCGAGCGGGCGGTGGGCAGAACATGGTTCGAACCGCCGACATAGTCGCCAACCGCTTCGGGTGTGAAATGCCCGACGAAGATGGCGCCCGCATTGTGCACCTTGTCCACCATGCTTGCGGCATCGTCCATGGCCAACTCGAGATGTTCGGGCGCAATGCGGTTAGCCAGCGCCATGCCGACCTCCCAATCCGCAACCGTGATGACCGCGCCATAGTCGCGCCAGCTCGCACCGGCGATATGCGCCTTGGGCAGGGTCGTCAGCAGGCGCTCGACGGCCTTCTCGGCAGCATCTGCCATATCGACGCTATCGGTGATCAGGATCGCCTGCGCCGCCGTGTCATGCTCGGCCTGCGCCATCAGATCGACGGCGAGCCAATCGGGGTCGTTGTTCTTGTCGGCCAGAATGAGCACCTCGGACGGTCCGGCGATCATGTCGATGCCGACGAGACCGAAGACACGACGCTTGGCGGCGGCAACAAAGGCGTTGCCCGGGCCGACGATCTTGTAGACCGGCGCGATGCTGTCGGTGCCGTAGGCAAGCGCGGCGACAGCCTGAGCGCCACCGATGCGATAGACCTCATCAACACCGGCGAGCCTTGCGGCGGCAAGCACCAGCGGGTTGAGCACATCATCAGGGGTCGGCACCACCATGACCAGACGATTGACGCCTGCGACCTTGGCGGGGATGGCGTTCATCAGCACGGAGGACGGATAGGCGGCAAGCCCTCCCGGCACATAAAGCCCGACGGCCTCGATGGCCGTCCAGCGGGAGCCGAGTTTGACCCCAAGGCTATCCTCGTAGGCATCATTCTTGGGCATCTGCCGGGCGTGGTGGGAGCGGATGCGGTTAGCGGCCAGCTCCAGCGCGGCCATGACATCGGGTTCGACCTTGGCAACCGCTGCATCAATCTCGGCCTCGGTGATGCGCAACCCTTTGCCCCGTGCATCATAGCGGTCGAACTTGGCGGTGTAGTCATAGAGCGCCTCGTCGCCCCTTGCCCGAACGTCTTCGATGATGTCGCGCACGATGGCGTCCACATCGTCCGAGACCTCACGTTTCATCGCCAGGAGATCACGGAAAGCGGCTTCGAAGGTGGCGTCGGATGCATTGAGGCGGATGGCCATGATGTCTCTCCCAAAGTGCTGGAGGTGCGGGCATTTTTGCAGTCTTTATGGGAGCATCCCTCGCAAGAAGCAAGAGGCAGCCCGCCCATCAGTGATAAATTTCAGGCACTCTCCCTCTGTTGACATCGCTTCGCCATGTCAAAGCCCACAAGCTGTGCAAGAGTGGCTGGAGCGAAGCGCCCTGATGGGCCAGAATGGGAGCCAATCAGGGTGACCGTGCCAGATCGCGAAAAGGAGCAAGAAGTGGAAACCTGGATTGCGCTGCTGCGCGGCATCAATGTTGGCGGCAAGAACAGCCTGCCGATGCAAGACTTGCGCTCACTGCTGGAAGGCCTCGGCTATCAGGATGTAAAGACCTACATCCAGAGCGGCAATGTGGTTTTCCGATCCGGAGAGACGTCTGCAGACGCGCTGTCGATTGCGATCCGGGACGCCATATCCGAGCGGTTCGGCTTCGCCCCTCATATCATTGTCCTGCCCCTTGAGGCGCTCAAGACGGCGCTCACTGATGATCCCTATGGTGCGAGTGCAGAAGACAAGCGCCATGTGCATTTCTTCTTTCTTGCCGAAGGGGCCAAAGCTGCTGACATCGCAAAGCTGCAAGCCCTCTCAGCGGCGAGCGAGGCTTTCACCCTCACGCCGTCCGTTTTCTATCTTCATGCCCCGGACGGCATCGGTCGCTCCAAACTGGCCGCACAGGCCGAGACATGTCTCGGCGTTGCGACGACAGCCCGAAACCTGAAGAGTGTGGAGGCAATTTTGGCGCTGGCCCATTAAGCTCGTCCTTTCCGATCATATGATCTTGAAATTTGGTCCATATGGCCTTATTCTTGACATATAGAGAGGTGAGACATGGAACCAGCACTCAAAACCCATCCCCCGGCAGACCGGCAGGCCGTTGCCCTGAAGGCCTATGGCCGCATTGCGCGCGTCTGGGGGCTCACCCAGCAGGAAGCCGCGGGGCTCGCCGACATGTCCGAATCCACCTGGAAACGCGCCCGCAAGGATGGCTTTGCCGGCAGCCTGACGCGAGACCAGATGCTGCGCCTCAGCGCGCTTGTCGGCATTTACAAATCCCTGGAGCTCTATTTCAATCCGCCCATCGCCACCGAGTGGGTGAAGCTTGCCAACGACGGACCGGAATTTGACGGTGCGCGGCCCGTGGATGTGATGATTTCCGGCGGCTTGCCAAAAATTCTGCGCGTCCGGACCTATCTCGACGCACTCAGAGGTGGGATGTGAAACTTACAAGCCTCAACGATCGCGGCTGGGTGCGCCTCATTCCGGCGACCTACCACAAGCCGCCCGTTTTGCGCGGGCTGGTGGATACGGATGAAGAAGCGGCAATTCTGGCGGAGCTGGAAGGAGAAACCAGCGCCCGACTGGTGGCTGAACAGGTCGGCAGTCCGTCTCTCGACCGGCGCGAGCTGGCCTTCGCCCGGCGCTCGCATGATCTCAAGATCTATGGCCAGAGCCATATCAATGCAGCCTTCGCCTATACGCGCCCATCCGGCAACCGCTTCAACGATGGCAAACGGGGTGCATGGTATTGTGCTTATGAAACCCTGACAGCAGCCGAAGAGGTGGGCTACCACCGCACCAGAGAGCTTCGCAATATCAGAAAATTCGAGGATGAGGCGCTCTATGTCGAGCTGCTGGCCGACTTCATTGGCAGCTTTCCTGATCTGGACGATCAGCTGACCCACCCTGCCCTTCAGAGCGATCCGCTCGAAGGCTACCCGGCAGGACAAGCGCTGGCTCTCCAATTGCGCAAGGAGGGGCACAAGGGTCTGCTCTACCCGTCCGTGCGCCACAAGGGCGGGCGATGCCTTGCGGTGTTTGACCCGGGCGCGGTTCAGAATGTCCGCCCCGGCGCGACGTGGAAGCTGAGTTGGAGCGGATCGGAATCCTTCTCCATCTCAGGCGTTCAGGATAGTTGAGGCAGGTTCAGCCCGTCACGAGCCGGACTGGGCAACCTGACCTTCAAAGGTCTCGGCAGCCTCATGTTCGGGCAGGTTCTCGGTTTCCCACGCAGCCCCGGTGTCCGTGAGCTGAGCCTCGATGCACTCGACCTCGAGGCGCATTTCGGCATCCCCGGCAAAGATCAGATTGATTGCGCCATCCGGGCCTTCACCATTCTGCTCGAAAGTAATGGCGAGCAGGTTGAGCACCGCATCCTTGGCGCTCATCTTGATGTTGCGGCCCTTGACCGCCGACACCCGCGCGAAATGCAAAACTGTCTGGCGACGCTCATAGCTTTTCTTGGGACCGAAAAGGCGGCGTTGCTGGCTGATTGCCTCTTCCCATGCAAAGCGATGCATGGTGACGAGGAGCCGTCCTTCGGTGGGAAGCCAGTGGATGTCTCCGACCTTGACCACGGCGTCCTGAGACTGGCTCGACAGCACCGCAAGATCTTCGGCATCCAGAGCAGCAAGTTTCAGCATGGACATATCATTCTCCTTGGCGACCGGACTGCTGCCCGGTCCTATCTCGGCCTCACCTTCACTCTGTGGCCGATCCCATTGTTTCTCTATAGAAGAGATAGGGGGCCCTCATAGCCAATGCAAGGAGGGGGCCGTGCAGGACGTCAGGCAGAGATCCGTTCTACCGTGGCACCACAGGCCGCCAGCTTGTCTTCAAGACGCTCGAAACCGCGATCAAGGTGATAGACGCGGTTGACCTTGGTCTCGCCTTCAGCCACCAGACCGGCGATGACCAGTGACACCGAAGCACGAAGGTCGGTCGCCATGACCTGAGCACCCTTGAGCTTGTCGACACCGGTAACATGGGCCTTCTGACCATCGAGCGAGATCTTGGCGCCGAGGCGGGCCAGCTCCTGCACATGCATGAAGCGGTTCTCGAAGATCGTCTCGGTGATGGTCGAGGTGCCTTCAGCCATGGTCATCAGTGCCATGAACTGGGCCTGCAGATCTGTCGGGAAGCCGGGGAATGGATCGGTCGCCACGCTGACAGCTTTGAGCGGTGCACCATTGCGTGACACGCGAATGCCTTCATTGGTGGTCTCGATGCGCGTGCCGGTCTGCGCCAGCGTATCAAGCGCGGACTGAAGCAGATCGGCGCGTGCGCCCTTCAGCAGCACTTCGCCACCGGTCATGGCGACAGCCATGGCATAGGTGCCGGTCTCGATCCGGTCGGGCAGCACGGAATGACGTGCGCCATGCAGCTTCTCGACACCCTTGATAGTAATGGTTTCGGTGCCAGCGCCAGAAATATCCGCACCCATGGCAATGAGGCAGTTTGCAAGGTCGACGACTTCGGGCTCACGAGCGGCGTTTTTCAGAACCATCGTTCCTTTGGCGAGCGTTGCGGCCATCATCAGAACGTGGGTTGCGCCCACTGAGACGCGCGGGAAGGTGAATTCCCCACCCTTCAGCCCACCGGGGGCCTTGGCGACGGCATAGCCATTCTCGATCTCGATTTCCGCTCCCATGGCGGCAAGGCCATCGATGAAGAAATCAACCGGACGGGTGCCAATGGCGCAACCACCGGGAAGCGACACTTCACACTGGCCCATGCGAGCGAGCAAGGGGCCGATGACCCAGAAGCTGGCACGCATCTTGGAGACGAGATCATAGGGCGCACGGGTATCGATGATTTCCCGCGCCTGCAGATGCACGATCTGGCCGGCCATGGTGTCCTGACCGGGGCGCTTGCCTTCAATCATGTAGCTGACGCCGTGATTGGAGAGGATCTGCTGGAGCAACTGGACATCGCGCAGACGCGGCAGATTTTCCAGAATCAACGCTTCATCGGTCAGAAGAGAGGCGATCATCAGTGGCAAAGCTGCGTTCTTCGCCCCTGAAATGGGGATGACACCGTTCAGCTTGGCACCACCAACAATACGAATTGCGTCCATATCAATTTCTTTCCTCGTATGGGCCGCACAATTCGCAGCCTGTCCCTCGACGTCTGATCTATTTTCCCGACAGCACACGACCATCTCACACCTTGCAATTCGGCAGTCTTTGCCGAGGGTAGAGAGGGTTCGCGGTGATCGGTATCAGGTTTTCTCTTGATCCTGTTGTTCTTCCGTTTCACCCGTAGGCCCGGCAGGCACATCATCCGCGATCTGAGCGTTCGTGTGCACCTTGCGCCCCCTGACCTGTTCCTTGCGGCGACGCAGATTGTTCCTCAGGGCTTCGGACAGCCGCGCCTTGCGGGCATCCGCCTCAGTGGGCCGGTCCTTGTCGCTGTGTTGATCCATGTCAGACATCGGGCCTTCATTGCACAAGCAATGGCAAGCATTTGCTAGGGTTAAAACTTTGCATGGTTCTATACCATAAGGCTTGTACAGGAAAGACCAGATTGCGGCCTTTTGATGGTTCGACGGCGCATTTCTGCGGCCATGGTTTACGCGCGACGGCAGGCAAACCACCGAGCATTCCCACGCTGGCGTTGCGGGTGATGTTCACAGCTGTCATCAAATTCACAAATTTCACCACTTTTTTTCAAAACGCGCTTGCATAATCAAATTCTGTATGCAAAAAACCGCCCGCATCAGGTAGCAAATACCTGACCTTAAGATCGGAACGCTGCAGTAGCTCAGTGGTAGAGCACTCCCTTGGTAAGGGAGAGGTCGAGAGTTCAATTCTCTCTTGCAGCACCATCTCCTTCCCCCCAATTTTCCTTCAATACCGCAGGAATGCAGTCTATTTTGTTTCAACGCGCGTCGTGGCTCAATGCAGCCTGTTTTCTACTCTTTGCAGAACGCCGCAAGAACAAACAGGCCGTGTGGCGTAAGTTGCGGCACAAATACGGCACAGTCTGAACTCTGCCTGTTCGGTTGGTACAACCAGAATCCTTACGCAGGAGTGGACAAACCTTGTTTCCCGCACAAAAGCAAGGGCAGAGAAGCTCAGAAGCCGGTGCTCAAAACAGCTTTTCCTATGAAATACCAAACGTCTTTGCTGTATGGCAAAGAGAGATGAAATGGAAATACCTCATTGCCTTTCCATCCACTAATCTGCCATTCGGAATAGCGTCCTTGATCATGTTTCTTTCTTTCTCGTGATCAAATCGGATGCTGTCCGGGCAATGCTTCCTGCTGTCCATCACACGGCGGAGCATCTCCTCCATGATATCTTGCGCATTCTGCATCAGACGGTCTTGAGGAACGCCCCGTTCCTGAGTTTCTTGGAATGTGTCGACCTGTTCAAGCGCCTCCCGCGGGAGCGAAGGTGACGTCAGATTGCTGAGAGTTGTGATGCGGTCAAGATTTTCAGACGTTGGCACCTTGTCGTCCCTGTCAAACGGCGCTTCCAGCAATTGCGGACAGGAATTTGCCATCACATCATAGAAGATCTGCTTGTTTTTCAGATAGTCAGAGGGGGCAGAACCTGCCAACTGATCCATCAACACCCCGCTCAGAGGTGCAAATGTCATTGTTTCCGTTGCTGGCACGCCGAAATGAAACCTATTTCGAAATTCCCGATAATGCAGGGTCATTCTGTCCTGTCCAAGCAGATCATTTTCACGGGAGATCATGTCCGCGCTTGCGTTGACGCGCTTTGCGAACTGCTCAAACAGGTCTTTGTTGCTGCCGGTCATCTTCGCGAGCCGGGATTTGAAGGTCCCCAATTTTTTCGGTTTCGGGAAGAATTTGCGACGGACATCGAGGCAGCAATCAAGATCTCTCGACCACTCGTTAAAAAAGGGACGATATTGCTCACCACCAACACCGACAAACCTCATGCGATCTTCTCCGATGATCGAGCTCGTCGTCAGAAACGCTCCCAGATGATATTGTCCAAGGCGATTGTTTTCCCA
The DNA here is from genome assembly GCF_963662805.1 of uncultured Cohaesibacter sp. Classification (NCBI taxonomy): domain Bacteria; kingdom Pseudomonadati; phylum Pseudomonadota; class Alphaproteobacteria; order Hyphomicrobiales; family Cohaesibacteraceae; genus Cohaesibacter; species uncultured Cohaesibacter sp. The sequence continues at coordinate 98,679 of NZ_OY759862.1, read as the reverse complement.
TCTTGAAAAGGTCTCATCAAGGCTCGGCAGCGTACTCCTTGACGCCGTTACATAGTCGCAGCTGAGATCAAAACCCAAGTCTGTTGTAATAGTACGAGCTATCTGGAAATCCTTGGGAGCCTGTTCCGGTTTGACACTGAACACGACCAGTCTGTCTTTGAAAGTCCCCGCGTCAAGGAACGGTTTGAAGAGGGAAAAGACCGTCCGTGAATCAAGCCCTCCACTGAGGTCGACTTGAGCGGCTCTGGTGTGCATCAGGAGTGAAGGAATGCGTTTGTGCCACGAGACCAGATAGTCTCTCAAGGCCGCCTCATAGCTCACATTTTCTTTCAAGCGATAAGTCGGGCAACGGACCAAACCAATCTGGCATGATTTCCCGTCTCTAGATGGCGTCAGCTCCAAATCCAACCAACGGGGCAGCAGAGAAATCTCTTTCACAAAGCTTTCAAAGCTGGTCATTTGCTGCAAGAACTCACCATGGCCAGACCAGGACGTGAACACGTCTTTTAGCAGGTTCATTGGGCGTTTTCGTTCATGCAAATTCTTGATCAGGAGCTGAAGGCTGTTCGAGATCGCCCAGTATTTTTTATCTCTCGGCGATCGATAGAGATAGAGCCGAGCCGCTCCCTGATAGTCGACGCCAAGCCTCAATCTCCCCTCATGTGCGAAACAGGTGACATAGGCGCCATCTTGGCCGCTCGGCACGCTGTCAACTCGATCAGTGTCGGACCGAATGAGCTGGTCGTTTTGAAAGGCATATCCTTGGAAAAATTCGCTCGCAGGGAAATCGTAGAGATCAAAAAAGAAGAATTCTTGTATCAAATTGTTTACTCACACCAAATCAGCATTGCTTTCCCACCGAGCTGCTCTGCAGAGAATACAAATTTGCCGTTTGGCGCAAGGCTGGACCAATTCTATTTTCACCAAAAACTCTGCTGATGTTTCCCGAACAACATCGCCTATCCCTGGGCTAATCAGTTTTGCCAAGAGGAAATTGACAATGAAGCGAAGCCATTTTGACGAAAAGCAGATTGTCAGAGCATTGTCAGGAAGACTATTCCCGCATGAGTGCGACAACGTCGGGTCGCAGGCGAGATTTCCGTGATCTGATCTCCTGCACTTGGTGGCGGTTCAAGGCGGAATGGATGGGCCTGAAGCTTGATTGGAGAATTCAAAACCAACCCCACAGACCACCCCCCTTCTTTTTCGCAATCTTGTAGACGCATTCGAAGTTCGGTTTGTGACCCTTCGATGGGTTGGCTGATTGCGTCTGCGACTCAGATCATTTGCAGAGCATTTTGCTGCTTTTGCGTCTCCATCAGGCCGTCTTCCGTATCTTTCCCGGCGAATTCTACGTAGTTTTGCACAGGCAGAGGTAGCAGTCAAAATGAATACACTCACCCGCAAGCTGCAAGGCGCCTGAAGCGTCACATAATTGTCATATATAGATAATTTCGCTTTTTACCAACTAAGAAAACCTCAATGAGGCGAGTTACATAGATATCCAAAAATAAACTTTTAAGTAATTTAGAGACAAAGCCGAATCAATCATTGCAACCGCTGTCATTTGCGACGATTATGCAACCTATCGCGAGTATCCGTATTTTTGGGAATGACAGCCTCCCAAATACTACGCAAAATGAGACAGAGATCTCTCAATTGCGGCACGGGGCGAAAACGAAACGAGCGAAATAAAGACCGGGAAATTTGGGGTTCAGAAGATGGATGGGTGTTTCTCGGAAAAAGGGTATTGCAGCATCAAGAAAACCAGCTAGCTCAATGCTGCAATACCAATTCCAAGGGAGCCTGGAGCCTCTGGTTTTGTTGTGCGGAACCAGAAGGAATTCCCTTGGTCTGCGAGACCGCGTCACAATCGCGGTCTCGCGCCCCCTCGGATAAAAGTTACTATTCCATCAACCCGTGTCTTCAATGACGTCAGCCCCCTGCACCCGATGTGCCGACAGGCACGTCATCCAGTTCAGACAGCGCCAAATGCACCAATGCGCGAACCGCAAACTCACGCACACCGCTCGCCTCCTTGAACGCCCGCAACAGATCGTCGGCGGCCCTTCTGAGAGCGAATATTGTCCCCGCATCGACCTTACGCCTAGCCATAGATCCGCCCTCACTTCGATGCCAGCCCCTGCCGGCCCTCAAGACATGATCTGATCAATAATAGTGGACACATCTGAGGCAGGGGACCATATCGACACAGGGCCATTTCATATTGTAAAATATTGCGAGTCCGTGTTAATAAGTATTTCTTTGCTATAATTCATTGTTGTTTCAGGTCTTTTCATGATCACCAAACAGATCAAGACCAGCCGCTATGAAGCGGCAGCTATTTGGTCCGAAAATGTCAGTTTTCCAGCCCATGCCCATGATGAGTTCGTTCTGAGCTGCAACATCAAGGGCCACGAACAGTTGAAACTTGATGGTCGAAACCTTCAAGCCCCCGAATTCGCGACGACATTATATAATCCCGGTCAGATACAATCCGGTATAGGCACGGAACTGATCAGTAGTGTCTATCTTGAACAAAACTACATTCAGGATGCTCTGCATGAAGACAGGGAAGTTGTTTTTGATCGATATATTGTCGAAGACACCGACTTGTTCAAACTCTTTGCAAAAGTCATGGGGTCCGTGCTCACCAAAGACGAGGACGGGGAGCTGGAAACTCACATCACCTCGATCCTGATCATAGGGGCTGATCGCTACTCGAACCGAGGGCTGAGCAACTCGCCCTCACTGAACGACTGGCGTGTGCACTATATCGTCAATTGGCTGAAATCTGATCTCTCCTCAACCCCGAGCCTTGACGCGATGGCCATGGAAGTCGGGCTCAGCAAAACCGCTTTCCTGCGCATGTTCAAGAAAGCGGTCGGCACAACGCCATCGCAATGGCACCGCACTCAGCGGATCGCGGAAGCAAAGAAGCGGCTTCGCAAAGGCGAGGACGCCACTCAAGTCGCAATAGATCTTGGCTTTTATGATCAGGCTCACCTGATCAAGCATTTCCGGCAAGCCTATGGCGTGACACCCGGCCTCTACGCACAGAGATAACTTGCGCGCCTCTCCAGACAGCAACTGATATAAGCGTGGTGTGCCATCAAACCAGTGCAGTATCATTGCATTGCCGTCTTACACAAAACGCCACCGCATGACGCCACTAACGTCCAATACGGGCCTTGATGGATCGCGCTATATCTCCGTGGTCAGATGCGGATTACGCTGCGCCCTTCCATGCTCGGGCGCAGTGGACTGCGGGAGAATGTCATGACCAATGCCCTCATCCTTTTTGCCATAACCGAGTTTTTTCTCTCGCTGTCACCCGGCCCTGCGGTGCTTCTGGTGGTGTCGACATCGCTCAATCGCGGCTTTCGGGCCTGCGCAGGCTCAATTTTTGGAATCCTGTCGGTCAATATCCTCTATTTCAGCCTCTCGGCCATCGGCGTTGGTGCGGTGATCGCCTCCTCCCCGCCGCTGGCGCTGGGGTTGAAGGTGGCAGGATGCCTCTATCTTGCTTTCACGGCGTTGCAGATCATTCGCGAGGTTCGGGCACAGGATGGACAGGGCGAGGATACCGCCCCCTTTGCGGCATCGCAGAGAGTGCAGCCCGGATTTGGTCCCTCTCAACTGATGAGAGGGTTTCTGAGGGGATTTCTCATCCAGTCTTCCTCGATCAAGAACATCATGATCTTTCTGGCGATCATTCCGCAATTCGTTGATCCACATGCACCGATCCTGCCGCAGACGATCGCTCTGGGGGCGGTGTCCGTACTGGTGGAAGCGCCAGTGCTGTTCGTTTATGGATATGCTGCCTTCCGGCTTTCCAGACTGATGAACCAACGCGCGGCCAACATCCTCGACCTCGCCGCCGCAGCCCTTCTGATCGTCGTTGCAGGCAGCGTTGCCATGATCTGATCCTCATCGATCCCGCCTCATTTGCACTGCTGCAAGGATGCAACAGTGGCTCAAGATCTTTCCATTGATACAAAATCGCCATATTTCGACCTCGGTTTACGGTTTGTTAACCACGTTCGTTAACCATGAATATGAGATCAACTCGTGATGCCTTCAAAAGGCATCCGACTCGGCAGGTTTTGGCGCTTAGTGACGTCGCTCAAGCGGCTTGGCGTGAGAACCGGGACGAGCTAACAGGAAGGGATGATCAATGGCACATCGCTATTCAGTGCGTCCGCATCTGCTGGACGAAACCGCTATTCGGGAAGCCATCCATCGCACGGGCCTTCACATGCACGAGCGCGGACTGATTGCGGATGAACTGGTAGAGAATTACACGGTGGATCTCGATTTGCTGGCCTCGACCATGCGCTCCCTCAATATCGTACCGTCGCGTTCACAGCTGGATCAGGCTCAAGCGGCCTGACGATCCGGTCTGGCGAGACCTCTGCCCTGAAAAGACATTTTCCAAAGCTTGTGAACGAAGCAAAAATAGTTCCAGGAGGCCCCTCGCACGGGGCCATTTTCATTCATATCTAAGACAGACAACTTGCCCTCACGGATTGCGATATAGCAACCCAGACAATTGCAGGGCAAACCAGTTCATTTCCACACCTTCAATTTCACAGTCTGTCCCGGAGTTGACCCATGAGTGACACCAATCCCCTGTCCGCATTTCCGATCATCAAACGCTGGCCCGCAAAGAATCCGGGCGTCATCCAGCTCTATTCCTTCCCGACGCCTAACGGCGTCAAAATCTCGGCCGCCCTAGAAGAGCTCGGGCTCGACTATGAGGCCCACCGGGTCACGCTTTCCGATGACGATGTCAAAAGCCCGGAGTTCCTGTCGCTGAGCCCTAACAACAAGATCCCGGCCCTGATCGACCCCAACGGGCCGGATGGCAAACCGATCGGGCTGTTTGAAAGTGGCGCCATTCTCATTTATCTCGGTGAGAAAACCGGCAAGCTTTATGGCTCCAACGAGCGAGAGCGACTGGAAATCCTGCAGTGGCTGATGTTCCAGATGGGTGGCGTCGGCCCAATGCTCGGCCAGCTTGGCTTCTTCTACAAATTTGCTGGCAAGGATATTGAGGATCCACGCCCTCGCGAGCGCTATATCAATGAAGCCAAGCGCCTATTCAACGTGATCGACAAGCAGCTGGAGGGCAGGGAATGGCTCGTCGGCGACTATTCCATCGCTGATCTGGCTCTCGCGCCCTGGCTGACAACAATCGACAAATTCTATGAAGCGACCGAGGTGACTAGCTTTGGTGATTTCAAAAATGTTGTCGCCTATGTTGACCGTTTCAACGCCCGCCCCGCGGTGCAAAAGGCTTGGAACATCCCTCCCCGCGGTTGAGACTGACTGGCATCAAACCCATTCGGACCACCCTTCACGGGTGGTCTTTTGGGGCCGTCAAGTCCCTTTGCCCGACAAGGTGTCGATTCTTTCAAACGCAAAATTCAAAAACGAATCAATTCAACTTCTTTTCTCAAGACTTCGCGGCAGAATCTGACCTTTACCACACTGTGGAAACCAGCTATTTCACTGATTTTCGAGAGACAAAAGTATTTCTCAAATGTTTCTATATTTGTCTGTAAACTTCGGGCGCTATGGGAATTTTTCTCAATTCGTAGATCTAACTAGCAACCCTGCATCGAAACGTATATATCAACTCACAACCCAGACTAGATAAAACAATGCAATCGGTATTTTTTCCTCAACTTCTCCAGATCTGCATTATTTAAACCTATACTTTCGTGTTATGCGAATTTTTAACAGATAATTAATTAGTATTACTGAACCCAACTATTATTTTCATTTTATCTATTAGTGCACGTAACGATATTTCGCATGACATCATCTGGTCATTTTCAGGCAATCCCCAAACAGGCAACAAGTTCCCGGCAGTGGGAAAATTTTGCCTAGAAACGGCCAGAAAAATTCAGAAAAAAAACATATAGTTACACGCCTGCCTTTGTCCCGTAGAACGTTTAATAGGTACGACGCATTTTATGATGCGACTTGCTAACCGTGCGCGAGAATGGATCAAAGAATGGCAAATGCAGCGCTGAAGTGTCTATCGCAGCCAGATAGCTCAGATGCCGCAGTGAACAGAGGACAATTGTTGCAGGCGAGCGACTTGAAAGCGCTATCCGACGACGAGTTGTTCGGATTCATCGCACTGGGGCAGGAAGAGGCCTTTCAGGCTCTCATCGAGCGCCACGTTGACAGAGGCTATGCTGTCGCCTATCGGATCCTGCAAAATGCCTCTGATGCGGAAGATGTGCTGCAGGACGCCTTCCTGCAGGTCTGGTCTCGCCGCGAGAGCTGGAAACCGGGCAAGGCCAAATTTTCGACCTGGCTGTTCCGCGTCGTCACCAACCGTTGCATCGATCAGCTGCGCCGCAAGAGAGCGTCCTCAATGGACGTCCTGCCGGAACTGTCCGACGACAATTCCAACCAGTCCCACATTCTCGAAATGCAACAGGCGATTGAGTTGCTGGAGGACGCCATGGCGGAGCTGCCGGAACAGCAGCGCATCGCCATCGTCTTTTCCTACCACGAAAATCTCAGCAATAGCGAGATTGCAGAGATCCTTGAGACCAGCGTTTCTGCGGTTGAATCCCTGTTGAAGCGTGGCCGTCAAAAGCTGAGGAAGATCCTCAAGACCCACAGCGGCGATATTCTATCATTGTTTACACAAGGTTAGTTTCAACCTTGATCAATCAAAAATAATTCTTACCAGATTTGGTCACTCCCGCCCGCTAAACAACTAAAGCACGATTTATCCTTTGCCACACCTTCTCATCAGAGGGGTGGAGTTAAGGCGTGGTCACCTGCCGATTTTCGATGGGCTGACGGGCAACAGTGCATGGAGCTGCAGGCGATAGCGAGCGATTGACACTCGCAGCGCGTGTTGTCGTTCAGGAGTTTGTCCATGCCGGTCATCACCACAAATACAGCTGCCAACACAGCGGTTCGCTTCCTCAACATCAACGCCGATGATCAATCGAACTCTCTGGCCAAGCTGGCCAGTGGGTCGAACATCAACAAGGCATCCAACGATGCCGCCGGTCTTGCCATCGCGACCAAAATCTCTTCCGACGTAGCCGCCCTCAAGCAGGCATCTACCAATGCCACGCACGGTGTCTCTGTGCTTCAGACGGCGGATGGCGGCGCCTCGATTATTGCCGACATCGTCGAACGCATCAAAGTGCTGGCCTCCCAGTCCGCCTTCGGCACAGTGACCGACACAGAACGCGCCTACATTCAGGCCGAATTCAAGCAGCTGCAGGAAGAGATCGACGGCATCTGCGAATCCACCCGCTACAACGGCCAGTCCCTGCTCGATGGATTGTCCGAGTTCGCCGTCGATGACATCGAGGAACCGGCAAATACCGCCAGTTCATTAATCGCCACCAACACTTGGGTCCTGACCGAGGACGACGCGCTGAACGATTATGACAACTCGGCAAATGCATCGTCTGTGACCATCGATATAGGTCTTGACGATGGGGACACAAACGTCAATGTCTCGTTCGAAGTTGCGGCCGGTGCGTCCATGAGCGCCTCACAGATCCTCGAACAAATCAACCTCGACCTGAGCGCCGGAGGCAGTGCCATAACCGCATCAATAGACAGCTCGACCGGAGCTCTGGTTCTGTCGAATGCCAGCAGAAGCCCTGTCGGTCCTAGATCCGGCGATTGACCAGATCTAGGCAGCCCGAGCGGCGATGGGTGCGATCATGTCCCGGTTCGAATTTCGCTCGGCCCAGATCGACACCAGCGTCGAAAATCTCGATGCCGCAGAATCCGCCATTCGGGATGTCGATATTGCCAAGGAGCAGGCGGAATTGTCAGCATCCTCCGTAAAAGTTCAGGCCGCCGTTGCCGCAGCCTCTCATGCAAACCAGATGCCGCAGAACCTGCTCAGCCTGATCCAGCAATTTCGCTTAGCAAGTAATAACTTATAGAAAAGCCGGCCGGAAAAAGATTGTCCTGACAGGTCACACTGGCATAGCTTTGAATCAGATCCGGGGATGGGGGGATTCTCGGTTAACAGGGGCTTTACAATCAGGGCGAGAATGAAACATTCTCACGTTAACCACTTCGTAAGTTCTTGAAAAGACACACTGGCGATACCTGAATTTCGTTTCCGACGGGTTAAATTCTCGAATAAAAAAGAAAAATAAAATGTGCCTGATTTTGCCAGGCTGGTCCGTTTCACTCCCGAGGCGTGAGGAATGACGCCCATCGTACCCTGTATGGGTGCGCGTAAAAAGTTTTGAGCACTCATTCTGACCGCATGTGAGTCCTGGTCAGGAAAACGCGAAAGACAATGCGAGTAGCCTCGCGAGCGATTGGGCGATCGTGGGGCATGCATCAGTTCAGGAGTAACAAAATGCCCGTAATTTCTACCAACACCGCTGCCAACACCGCAGTACGCTTCCTCAACATCAACGCCGACGACCAGTCGAACTCTCTGGCAAAACTCGCCAGCGGATCGAACATCAACAAGGCATCCGACGATGCCGCCGGTCTCGCCATCGCGACCAAGATTTCTTCCGACGTTGCCGCTCTCGAGCAGGCATCAACCAACGCATCCCACGGTATTTCCGTCCTTCAGACCGCTGATGGTGGCGCATCCAACATTGCCGACATCGTAGAGCGTATGAAAGTGCTGGCCTCCCAGTCAGCCTCCGGTACCGTGACCGACACCGAACGTGCCTACATCCAGGCTGAATTTGAACAGCTGCAGGAAGAGATTGACGGCATCTGCGAATCCACCCGCTACAACGGCCAGTCCCTGCTCGATGGCACCTCCGACTTCTCGGTAGACGATACCGAAACCGAAGCCGTTGTCACCAGCACCAACACCGCCACGACCCATACGTCGACCTCTGCCGCTGCATTCACCGGTCTCGACAACAGTGCAACTGGTTCTACGACCACTTTTACCATGACTGTGGACGACGGCACCACCACTGCGACCATTTCGATTGACGTAAACGCAAACACCACCATGTCGGCTAGCGATGCCCTAATCGAGATCAATGCCGACCTCTCTGCAGCGGGCAGCACTGTAACCGCAGACTTTGATGACGCAGGCAACTTGGTCTTCACCAACAGTGCAGACAGCGCGATCACTCTTGGTGGTACTGATCTTGATGATTATCAGTTGGACAGCGGTGTTGTCACCGCCTCCTCCGATACAGCTGCTGGCTACGAAAATACCTCTGCAACGAAGGCCGAGTCGGCCACTTTCACGATCAACGACATCGAAATCACCGTCACCACGGATTATGACGAAGCCACTACGACGTCTTCCCTATCTGTTGATGACCTGATCACCCAGATCAACGATGGCCTGCATGCCGAGGGTGAATATACCTTCGAAGCAAGCATTGACGACGATGGTCTTCTGCAGATCACATCCTTGGAAACCGGCGAAAGCGCATCCATCACTCTGGCTGACTCCACTGAGGATGAAGGCACCCTTGATCTTGCCGACTTCGGCTTTGCTGAAGGAACCACCACTGGCAAGACCGTCGAAGTGGCTTCGACTGGCGCGGAAATCATCGTTGGCTCGACCTCTGCCGATACGATCAACCTGTCCATCGACTCGCTAACCTGCGAAGCGCTCAACATCGATGAGCTCGACGTCTCGACCGAGGAAGGCGCGGCGGAAGCCCTCTCCGTTCTTGATTTGGCGATCGACCAGATCTCGGCTGCCCGCTCGGAAATGGGTGCGATCATGTCCCGGTTCGAGTTCCGCTCGGCCCAGATCGACACCAGCGTTGAAAACCTGGAAGCAGCGGAATCCGCCATTCGCGACGTGGACATCGCCAAGGAACAGGCCGAGCTTTCTGCCTCTTCCGTGAAGGTCCAGGCCGCTGTGGCCGCTGCTTCTCAGGCAAACCAGATGCCACAGAACCTGCTCAGCCTGATCAGCTAATTCTGATCGGCAGTTGAAACTGACATCGACGGGATGGCCGAAGCAAAGCCCTCGGCCATCCTTCCTTTTCAATCTGGCTTTTGGTCGCTTTGGTCCTGAAATACTGGTCACGCTCTCCTGAATTGCTGATTTGGCAGAGGTTTTTGTGTCTGATCTCATAGCTTTACGGGCGTCACAATTCAGTCCTTGCGGCAACCGAAAAATTGATTACGAAAAGGTTAACTTCCTGATTAAAATAAGAAAATAAAATTCGCCCGGAAATGCCGGGTTACTCCGTTCTATGTGTGAGGCGTGAGGATTGGCGTCCACCGCCCCCATTTTGGGGGCGGAGTGTATTTGGAGCGTTCGCCAGATCAACAGTTTCAGCTTTCGCGATAGCTACGTGCAAAACAAGGCGATCCGTCTTGTGCGCGATTGATCGAAAGGCATGCACCAGTTCAGGAGTTAACCAATGCCAGTAATTTCTACCAACACCGCAGCGAACACTGCCGTTCGCTTCCTCAATATCAACGCATCTGACCAGTCGAACTCTCTGGCAAAACTCGCCAGTGGGTCGAACATCAACAAGGCATCCGATGATGCCGCCGGTCTCGCCATCGCGACCAAGATTTCTTCCGACGTTGCCGCTCTCGAGCAGGCATCAACCAACGCATCCCACGGTATTTCCGTTCTTCAGACCGCAGACGGTGGCGCATCCAACATTGCCGACATCGTAGAGCGTATGAAAGTGCTGGCCTCCCAGTCAGCCTCCGGTACCGTGACCGACACCGAACGTGCCTACATCCAGGCTGAATTTGAACAGCTGCAGGAAGAGATTGACGGCATCTGCGAATCCACCCGCTACAACGGCCAGTCCCTGCTCGATGGGTCCTCCGACTTCGGTGTCGATGACACCGAGACCGAACCGGTGGTTACCAGCACCAATACCGCCACGACCCATACGTCGACCTCTGCCGCTGCATTCGCCGGTCTCGACAACAGTGCAACCGGTTCGACAACCACTTTTGTCATGACTGTGGACGACGGTGCCACCACTGCGACCATTTCGATTGACGTAAACGCAAACACCACCATGTCGGCTAGCGATACCCTAATCGAGATCAATGCCGACCTCTCTGCAGCGGGCAGCACTGTAACCGCAGACTTTGATGACGCAGGCAACTTGGTCTTCACCAACAGTGAAGACAGCGCGATCACTCTTGCTGGTGCTGACCTTGATGATTATCAGTTGGACACCGGTGTTGTCACCGCCTCCTCCGATACAGCAGCTGGCTACGAAAACACCTCTGCAACGAAAGCCGAGTCGGCCACTTTCACGATCAACGACATCGAGATCACCGTCACCACGGATTATGACGAAGCCACTACAACGTCTTCCCTGTCCGTTGATGACCTGATCACCCAGATCAACGACAGTCTGCATGCCGAGGGTGAATATACCCTTGAAGCCAGCATCGATGAAGACGGTCTGCTGCAGATCACCAACCTGGCAAGCGGTGAAAAAGCTTCTACCACTCTGGCTGATTCCACCGACGATGAAGGTACGCTCGATCTTTCCGACTTTGGTTTCTCTGAAGGCACCACCTATGGCACCACTGTCAAAGCGGACACCACAGGCGCGGAAATCATCGTTGGCTCGACCTCTGCCGATACCATCAACCTGTCCATCGAGTCCCTGACCTGCGCAGCACTCAACATTGATGAGCTCGACATCTCGACCGGCGAAGGCGCGGCAGAAGCCCTGTCCGTGCTTGATCTCGCCATCGACCAGATCTCGAATGCCCGCTCGGAAATGGGTGCGATCATGTCCCGGTTCGAGTTCCGCTCGGCCCAGATCGACACCAGCGTTGAAAACCTTGATGCTGCCGAGTCCGCCATTCGCGACGTGGACATCGCCAAGGAACAGGCCGAATTGTCTGCCTCTTCCGTGAAGGTTCAGGCCGCCGTGGCAGCTGCTTCTCAGGCAAACGACATGCCTCAGAACCTGCTCAGCCTTATCCAGTAACACCCCAAGGCCGGGTCCCAATTGAGAGAGTGAGGCCGGAACAGAATGTTCCGGCTTTTCGGGGCCCGGTCTATTTCTCATGGAGTGAATAGATGACAGACACGACGACGACGACAAGCTCGACAAGCACGTCTACGACCACGACGACGTCATCAACGTCCTCCTCCACCAGCACCTCCAGTTCCAGCAGCGACATCGATTGGGATGCCCTGATTGAATCTGCTGTCCTGACCAAACAGCTCACCGCTGACCGCATCGAATCCAAGATCACCGAGACCGAGACCGAGATCGAAGCCTATTCCGAGATGCAGACCCTGTTGCAGGCGATGCAGGATAGTCTTGAAGATCTCTGCGGCTCGGTTAGTTCCCTGACGACACAGGACGACATCTTTTCCGCCCGCGAGGCTTATCTGACAGGCAGTGGCGATGTAGAAGCCTCCGACGCTCTGGTCGTGACCGCTGACGCCGGGGTCGATATTCAGACCTACGAGCTCAACATTCTCCAGCTTGCCAAATCCCACAAGGTGGCGAGTGAAAGCCAAACCACCAGCAGTGATCCGCTCGAGTTGACGGGAACCTTTTCGCTCAAGCTGTCAGACGCTGATGAAGCCGTCGAAATCGAGATCGATGAAGACATGTCACTGGCAGAGATCGCCGAGGCCATCAACAATGCCAACGAGGATACCGGCATCACCGCCACCGTGGTGCAGGTTAGTGATGACGAATACACCCTTGTGCTGACCGCGGACGATACCGGCAAGGACATCGTCTACGAGACAGTGTCAGGCACAGACATTGGCCAGTCCCTCGGCCTGACGGATGAGGACGGCGCCTTCGCCAACGAACTTCAGGAGTCCCAACTCGCCATCATCGAGCTTGACGGTATCGAGATCACCCGGAGCAGCAACACAATCGATGACGTGATCGACGGAGTCACATTCTCGCTCTATCAGGTGACCGGCGAGGATTCGTCCATCTCGGTTGAAATCTCCCAGTCGCTCAGCGACATCAAGACCGCTATTTCCAACCTTGTCGAGACCTACAATGCCTATCGCGAATGGGCGATCACGCAGCAGGAAGTCTCATCGGACGGCGGGGCCTCAGAGGACGCGACCCTGTTTGGCGACAGCGTCCTCAGAAGTGTGAACTCGTCCATCGCGGATGCGCTGTCGACCATGATCGATAGCGAGAGTATGGCCCTGCTCGGCCTGTCCTATGACGAGAACAACTATCTCGAACTCGATGAAGACGAGCTCAACGACGCCCTGCTCAATGACCTCGACCAGATCGAGGATCTCCTGAACTTCCAATATTCGATCGACAACAGCGACCTGGCGCTTCTCTATCGCAACGAAAACATGCCCTCCGAGATGACCATCGACATCGAAGTCGACGAGGATGGCGAAGTGACGAACGTGCTGGTGAACGGCCAGTCCGGCCTGTTCGAAGTGTCCGGTACGCGTATCGTGGGCGTTGAGGGCACTGACTACGAAGGCATCACCTTCGTTTACACCGGCACTGAAAACGCCACGATTGAATTCACCAGTTCTGCCGGTATCGCAGAGAAACTGTATCAGTCGATCAGCAGCTATGCTGATGAAGACGACAGCATACTGACCGACCTGATTGCGAGCCTCGAGGAAAAGGTCGAGACCTACGAAGAAGAATATGACGAGGAAATGGAGCTCGTCGAGGCTTACCGCGACCGCCTCACCGAACTTTACGCAAGTTATCAAGAACAGATCTCAGAGGCTGAGAGCACTCTGAGCTATCTCGAAGCCCTTCTAGATTCTGGAGACTAGACTATGAATCCTGCACTCAACCAGGCCATCGGCGCCTATCGCACCGCCAACAAGACTGTTGCGCCGACCAAGGCTGTGGCCCTGTTGCTTGACGAGGTTCTGAATGCACTGATCCTGTCCTCTTACTACCAGCGGGGCAATCAGTTCGAGAAGGCATTCAACCGTGTAGTCCATGCCTCCAAGATCCTCAGCGGTCTGCGTCAAAATGTGAATCTCGACGTCGATCCGATGATGGGCAAACAGTTTGTAGAAATGTACTCCCAGAACATCTTCGCCTTGCACAATGCCTATGGTCGTCCTGATTCTCTGGAACGCTTTGCGACCATCGCCAAGGGGCTCGCCGATTTCCGCAACGCCTGGGCTGAGATAGCCCGAATGCCGCTACGGAATATTGACATGGTCATGGAAGAAATACTATCTGAGAAAAAAGCAACACCAACCACCGCAGACACTCCCGTGATGGAAAGTTTGGTGGGTTAGCCTGACCGCAGACAAACCGGACAGGCTCTAGTCCTGTCAGGGTAAACATGGTCAAGTCTGAAGCTATAATGATGATCGAGCGCTTTGAAGAGCTGCTTGATCAAAATGGCACGGATTTGGACACATGGCCAAAATCAGAGCAGGAGTCGGCACGGCTCCTGCTTTTGCATTCTCAGGACGCACGGGACCTGTTTGCGCTCGACAGAACAATTGCGCGTGTCCTCAACGAGAGTCCTGTCCCCAAAGCGCCGGCCTCTCTCGTCGGCAATATTATGAGCAAAATCAAGAAATAGCGTGCACTCGCCAGTACGTTTGATTTCCTTCAGATCAACCTTCCTTTTCACTATATTTACCGAACAATACGCCGCCACATCATGCGTATATTCTACTTTTATATTTAAACAGTACTCATTGTTATACTTTAAAATTCCAAACTAGGCAATTTTTGCCTTTCGGCATAAAGTATTCGGCAAATTATTCCTAACAAAAACTTAAATTAATTGCGCCTGATTTCTTTCGATCGCCCGTTTCAATTCTAGAGGAGTGAAAGATCCGACTTGCGTCGTTCTCCGCTCCGTGACTTCGAGACATGCGAGATCGGAAGTACAATGTCCATTTCTGCGTTAGCATCTTCAACCACGACGACGACAACCAGCACTTCGTCGTCCTCAGGCTTGGGCCTCGATACATCAGACTTTCTGACGCTGATGATCGAACAGCTCCAGAATCAGAACCCGACTGATCCCACTGACATCAGCGATTACATGGGCCAGCTCATAGACCTTTCCAACTATGAGACCCAGCTTGAGACGTCAGAAAAGATGGATACCATCGTCGACTCGATGGAATCCATGATCGCGGCGAATGGCCTCGGTTACATCGGCCAGACCGTCACGGCCGAAGGGGATACGACGACCCTGCAGGATGGCGAGGCGACTTGGAGCTATACGCTAGACAGCGACGCCAGTGACGTGACGCTGACCATCACGGACTCAGACGGCAACGAAGTCTATTCCACCACAGGTGAATCCTCCGAAGGTACGTACGACTTCACCTGGGATGGCGTCAACAGCAGCGGCACGCAGCTCGAAGACGGCGACTACTACACGCTCACCGTCACCGCAACCGACGAAGACGGGGCCACCGTCGACACCAGTACGGCCATCAAGGGCACCGTGACCGGCATCGATTCCAGCACCGGCACCACATACCTGATGATCGGTGATGTGGGCGTCGAGATGTCTAGCATTTCTTCCATCGTTTCCAGTTAGGAGTTTTGAGTTATGAGTTTGATGGGTGCAATGAATTCGGCCATTTCCGGCCTATCCGCACAGTCCTCAGCCTTGGCGACCGTCTCCAACAACCTCGCCAACTCGTCCACCACCGCCTACAAGACCAGCTCGACCAGCTTTGCCAGCCTTGTCGCTGGCAGCGGCTCTACAAAGAGTGGCGGTGTTACGGCGAGTGAGGTTGCCAACGTGAACTCGCAAGGTCTGCTTGTTGACTCGACGATCAGTACCAACCTTGCCATCGAAGGAGAGGGCTTCTTCGTCGTTTCGGTCGAAGGGGATGATTCCTCCCGCTACTACACCCGAAACGGTGAGTTCAGCGTCGATGAAGATGGTTACCTGAGCAACGGCGACACCTATCTTCTCGGTTGGGAAACCGATGAGGATGGCAACATCGTCGATGGTGCCAGCAGCGTCAACCTGACGAAGATCGATGTCAGCTCGGTTACGAGCTCGGCAGAAGCAACCACATCCGTCGACATTCAGGCCATTCTGCCAGCTGATGCCGATATTGGGGATTCGTTCGAGTCCAGTTTCGAGGTCTATGACTCTCTGGGCACGGCCTGCACCGTGACAGCGACCTACACGAAGACGGCTGAAAATACCTGGGAAATCTCCTATTCTGATCCGATTTCGGCTGATACGTCGAGCACGGTCGGGACGGTGACTTCTTCCTCCGTTGAAGTCACCTTCAACGAAGACGGAACGCTCGCCAGCACAAACCCTGCCGACCCTGAGCTGACCATCGAGAACTGGACCACCGGTGCCGAGGACAGCAACATTTCGCTGGGGCTGGGCACTGTGAACGGGCAGCGATGGCCTGACACAATATTCGACCAACGACAGCGACACAGCCGAGATCGACGTGCAGAACATCGACGTCGATGGCCGCGCTTACGGCACCCTCAGTGACATCGAGATCGATTACCGATGGTTCCGTGATCGCATCCTTCTCGAATGGCGAGACCCGGACTATCTACAAGATCCCGCTTGCCACCTTTGCCAACTCTGATGGCCTGACAGAGGGCAACGATGGTCTCTATGCGGCCTCCAACTACTCCGGCAACGCCACCCTCCATACAGCAGGGCAAGGTAGCTCCGGTCTGATCCAGAGCAGTCAACTTGAAGCGAGTAACGTCGATACCCAGTACCGAATTCTCCAACATGCTTGCCGTCCCAGCAGGCCTATTCATCAGCCTCGCAGATCATCTCAACCAGCAACGAGATGTTTGACAGCCTGATCAGTGCCGTGAGGTAAGGCTGATGGCAACGCCTGAAGATCTGAAGCGATGCCGGGAAAGGGTTCGTCGCCTGAAAAACAGATATCGCTGCAGTTCAGGGCGATCCACTCAGTTCGAAAGATCGGCTCCTGCTGCTTGAAGCACGCCAAACACTCAAGGGACTGATCCGCCATATGAGACAACAACAGGGCGTGATCAGACAGCAGAAATCCCAAAGCAACCGCCGCAAAGCAAGTGGCTCAGGCCTATGCCCATGCGGCGGTTGCCAAAACGCAATGATAGATAGCAGGACTACTCAATGTCAGACGTCATTCCAGTTACGGCCAGGCCTGTCGCCTGACGAAATCGCGGAAATCGAAGCAGCAATGGATAAAGCCATACAAGTTGCTGACGAGATCATCGCTCTCGCCGAAGAAGAGAATCGGCGACTGGAAAGTGGACGGCCGGTTTCCCTTGAAGGATTGCTCGTGAGAAAGCAAAAACTGGTCAAGGAATTCAGCACGTTCTTCAAGACCTACAAAAGTGAACGAGCAGCCATGATGCTGACCTCGGACAGCAAGTTCAACGCACTTCAGGAACGTGTTCAGGTACTTGCCTCCTCGATGATGGAGAATGCCAGCAATCTCAATCGGGCTGTGAATGCCAATGAACGGCGAACGAACGCCATCATGCGTGCCATTCGCGAAACGCACAAGGAAATCACCGGGTGCGACAGGATATGGCGCCAATGGCCGCCAGTCCGGCATCACACCACAAACCCAATCCATCAATCAGAGCCGAAAAGTCTAGCTCACGGGAACCCAACCGGATCCGATCATGTCCTCGCTGAACTCGTCACTCTCTATTGCCAGCAGTTCGCTTAGCGCCACCCAGTCACAACTCTCTGTGACTGCGAGCAATATTGCCAACGCGGACACGGACGGCTACACCGCCAAGACGGCAAGCGCGTCTGCCAAAAGTGACCGGTGGCACGAGTTCCGGGGTCAGCGTTAGTGCCGTCAGTTCCAAGGTGAGTCAATATCTGCTCTCCGACCTGCTTGACGCCAACTCGGACGCTGCTGGTGCGGTGACAACGCTGAGTTATCTGGAGAGTACCCAGTCTTCGCTCGGGTCGCTTACGGATGAAAGTGGTGATGGCACCAGCATCGCCAATGCGCTGTCGGATTTTGAAGAAGCCATGACGACGCTGGCCGCGACACCGGGAGAGCACCAGCCTTGCCAATTCGGCGGTTGGGTGCGCTTGAGGACCTAATTGGCCAGATCAATGATCTTGCAGAAAGCCTCGAAGACCAGATCAGTCAGGCCAACGACGAAATCTCAAGCGGTGTTGATAGTGTCAACGAGATCCTGGAGACCATCGACAGTCTCAACGAGCGCATCAGCTCTCTATCGAATTCCGGTCAGAGCACGGCTGATCTCGAAGATGAGCTCAATTCGGCCCTTGTGGACCTCTCCGAATATATGGAGATCACCACTTTCAAGAATTCGGATGGCAGTACCAAGGTTTACAGTGCCTCAGGTCAGGTACTGGTGGACAGCGAAGCCCACCTTCTTTCGACCGAAACAGCCGCGGATGGTACAGTCAGTATCATTGTCAATGGCTCGGACATCACTAACAAACTTCACGACGGGGACACTCGGAGCGCTGGTTGAGTTGCGCGACGAGACCCTGCCCTCCTATCAGGCCTCTCTGGACGAACTGGCGACCACAATGATGGACGCGCTCAATGCGGTCGTCACAGATCTGATTACCGGGACATCTGCGGCAGATCTGGCCGTCTCGAGCACCTACACCGATGATCCGTCCCTGCTGCTTGGCACAAGCGACGAGGAAGAAACAGCCTATGCCATTCTGGATGTCCTGCAGGGTGATCTGACGTTCGATGCGGCTGGCGGGCTTGGTTCCGGCGACCGCACGTTATCAGAATATGCCAGTGAGCTGCTGTCCTTCGTCGTCAGCGACTACACGTCTGCGGAAAGCCATCTCGCACTTGCTGAAACGGAGCTTGAATCGATCTCGGATACAATGAGCTCTCTTTACGGCGTCAACGTTGACGAGGAAACAGAGCGGCTTGCGGAGTTGCAGCAACTCTACTCGCTTGCATCAACTCTGATCAGTGTTGTGCAGGAAATGTTCGAACAATTGTTGGCGTCTGTTGACTAGGGCAATGCTCGGAAACACGAGATCACGAGCACGCCGTAACGGACCGACGGATGGCTTTTAAATCTAAACCGGTACTCCGGTTTATCTTCAAATCGCTTTAGGTGAAACCATGAGCATGCGCGTTGCCACATTCAACCAGATGTCATCTGTGCTTGAGCTTGCGATGAATACGCAGGCTCGCCTGGCAGAGGTTCAGGAACAGGAAGCAAGCGGCCTTGTCTCCAGTGACTATGGCGGGCTCGAGACCGACGCCGGAACGGTTGTCGATCTCAGCGTAACCATTGCCAGATCCAACTCCCTGATTGATTCCGCCGAATTGATTGCCAGCCGCACCGAGATGATTTCCGCGGCTCTCACAGAGATCAGTGATCTGCTCACCAACATGCGTGTGGCGGTGAACGCAGTTACGTCCGATGAATATCTCGCGGAATTGCAGACGCAGGCAGAATCTTATCTCGAAGAGCTTTCGAGTATTCTCAACACCCAATATGCCGGGCGATATCTGTTTGGTGGTGGAGAAACCGAGTCCGAACCAGTAGACATTTCCAGCTATTTGGCAACCGACCTGACCACGGTGAACACTGACTATTATCTGGGTGACAGCTATATTCAGACTTGTCGTCTGGGCACCGATCTGAGCATCGATTACGGTGTCACGGCCGATAGCGAAGGCATCGAGATGGCGATGCGAGCCCTGTCCTACATCGCCAACTCGACAACCCTGTCGACAGACGATCTCTCTGATCTTTCGGATCTGCTTGTGGAAGCGCAGGACGAGGTGCTTGCGCTCGTCACGATCAGCGGCAACGCAACAAACCGGATCGAGAATTTCATCGACAGCGAATCCTCCTATGTGGCAGAGCTCGAGGAGATTGCTGCCGGCATGACGTCGGTTGATATCGCAGAAGCGGCGGTCGAGGCATCGGCCTATGAGACGCAGTTGCAGGCGAGCTATTCAGCAATCAGTGTTCTGACAGATCTGAGCCTTATCGACTATCTAAATCTCTAGCAGCCTTGCCTTGCGCCTACCGGGCAAGGACATGGGCATGGACACAAGTCCGGTCGTCGGCCCAGTCTTCGTACGGCTCCATCTTCAGGAATGTCGAGGTATTTCCCCCGGTATTTTCGGAATCAGCCGATCTTTCTTGGCTCTTCAAATTCTTCCGGCTCGGAAGAGGCTACATCCTCAACCTGTCCAAGAATGGTCTGAAGGGCTGCGACCTGCCCCTCTGTTTCCATCAGCAGATCAATGGCCTTGATCGCGTCCGCATCCTGTTTGGCGACCTTGTCGATCAACAGATCTATCGGCATCGGTTTGCCAATCAGATAGCCCTGCAGCTGATCGCAGCCATTGCTCCGGAGGAAAACTGCTTCCTCGGCGGTTTCCACACCTTCGGCAACGATTTTCATGCCGAGCCCGGTGCCAAGGCCGATGATCGCATTCATGATCGCCACCGCATTGTCTTCCTGCCCGAGGTTGGCAACAAAGCCGCGGTCGATCTTGATCGTGTCAAACGGGTATTTGGAGAGATAGGACAAGGAGGAATAGCCGGTTCCGAAGTCATCAAGTGCCAGCGACAGACCCAACTTCTTGAGCAGTTTCATCACCGAGAGGCCACGGGCGTCGTCCTCGATCAGCATCCCTTCGGTCAGTTCCAGTTCGAGGCGAGACGGATCCGCCCCGGTCTCCTTGAGGATAGCCTCGATCTTGTGCACCAGATCCTTCTGCTGGAATTGCAGGGGGCTGATGTTGATGCTGATGTGGGCGCCCTTGAGATCGGTTGTTGAAGCGATACAGGCCTGTCTGAACACCCATGCATCGATATCGATGATCATGCCGCTGGCTTCGGCAACCGGGATGAATTCCGCAGGGCTTACCAGCCCGCGCACCGGATGCTTCCAGCGCAGAAGTGCCTCGTAGGCGTCAATGGACAGTGTCTGGGCACAGGCCCTTGGCTGGTAGTAGAGCTCGAACTCGCCCCGCTCCAGTGCATTTTCCAGATCCGCCTGCAGAGCCCGGCGTTGTTCCATCAGTGCATTGAGACCTGGCCTGAACATGTTCGAGACGTTGCGCCCGGTGTTCTTGGAATGGTAGAGCGCAATATCGGCTCGGGAGAAGAGCATCTCGGCGTTGGTGCCATGCTCCGGGCATAGGGCGATCCCAACACTGGCGCCGATCAGCGCTGTCGCATTCTCATCGATGGGAATGGGGATCGACATTTCGGCGACGATCCTGTGGCCGGTGTCAGCAGCCTGATTGGCAAAATGCAGGCCATTCTGGATGATGGCGAACTCGTCGCCACCCAAACGGGCGACCGTGCTGTTCTCACCGGCAATTGCCTTCAGGCGCTTGGCGGTTTCCTTGATGACAAAGTCCCCGGCCTGATGGCCGTGCACATCGTTGACATTCTTGAAGCGATCAAGGTCAATCAGGATCAACGCTGTGCAGCTGCTGTCTCTGGCGTTGCTCACCGCAATTTCGAGCCGTTCGTTGAACAAGGAGCGGTTGGCGAGACCCGTGAGAGAATCATGCTGGGCCATCAGGCGGATATTCTGTTCCGCGGCCTTGCGTTCGCGCAGATCGACAAAACAGGCAATCCTGACCGTTTCACCCTTGTAGTCAATGATGCGGCCTCTGATCGCAACGGGAATGGACTCACCACTTTTCGCCAGCAACCGTGCCTCATAATTGTGGCTCCAGTTCTCGGCGATGGCCTGTTGCATGATGACCTTTGTCTCATCATCCATATAGTCGAGGATGGACTTGCCGACGACCTCATCAATGCGATAGCCCAGCAGATCGGCAAGTTGCTGGTTGCCATCGACCACCAAACCATTCTGATGCATGGCGATGCCTTCGAATGTGGCGTTCGACAGGGCAGCAATCCGTTCGGCTTCCGCAGACTTGGCCTTGAGCAGCTCAAGTTCGCTCAGTTGCCGGTGTTCGGTTTCCAGATTGGCCATCAGGTTATTGAACAGGTTGGTCAGGTTCTCCGCTTCATCACCGGCGACCAAGGGCAACCTCTGGGCAAAATTGCGTTTTCCGGACAGCAGCTTTTCCAGCGCACTCTCGACGTGGCCGACCCCGATGCGTGTTGCATGCTCGGTGATGTTGAGGCCAACCTTCTCCTCTTCTTCCGAAGCCCGAAGGCTTGAGAGGCGGCTGAGAAGGAAGAAAAACGCGAAGCCGAGTCCAAAGGCAAGAATGAAGTTCACGCCGGAACCGAAAACCTGCACATAGAGCTGATGCAGGCGACCGTGTTCGAATTGGGATGCTGGCGCAAGCAACGCCAGCCCGATTGTGCCAACAACACCAGCAAAGGCATGGGCACCGATGGCACCGACCGCATCATCGATCTTGAATTTTTCTTCCAAAATCTGGTTCGCTAGGATGGCGACGCAGCCGCCGACAATCCCGATGACGATTGCCCCGAACGGGGTGAGGACTGCACAGCCTGCGGTGACAGCCACAAGACCGCCAAGCATGCCGGTCATCGCCTTTTCGGGCAGATAGTAACCATCATGGAAATAGCCGAGAATGTGCCCGGCCACGGTGCCGAAACCACCGGCGAGAATGGTGTTGAGGATGATGAAGGCGACTTCGCTACCGGCCTTCAGGGTCGAGCCGCCGTTGAAGCCAAGCCATCCGATAAACAGGAGCAAGCCTCCCGTTGTCGCCAGAACCGGACTGTGCCCGGCAAGACGGACGGGCTTGCCGTCGGCATCAAACCGGCCCCAGCGCGGGCCAAGCACGATGCAGGCGGCTAGGGCAACCCAGCCACCAGTGGCATGAACGACCGTTGAACCCGCGAAGTCGATGAAACCGAGATTGGCAAGAAAGGCCCCTTCATTGGGACGCAGCGCTGTCCCCCAGGCCCAGTGTACAAAGGCCGGATAGATGAGCGCCGACAGAAAGATTGAGCCGATGATATAGGCAGACAGGCGCATCCGCTCGGCGACCGCTCCGGAGACGATCGTTGCAGCCGTGCCGCAGAACATCACCTGAAAGACAAAAAAGCCGGCCTCATAGGATGTGACATTGCTCAGCCCGAAATAGTCCCAGTCAAAGCCGAGCATAAAGGAACCGGACGGACCAAAGGCGATCATAAATCCGGCAATGGAGAAAGCCGCGACTGAGAAAACAAAATCGAGCAGGTTCTTCTGAGCGACATTGATGGAGTTCTTCGATCTCACCATGCCTGCTTCAAGAAGCAAAAAACCTGCCTGCATGAACATGACCAGAGCGGAAGCAGCCATGACCCATGTCAGATCAAGGTTTGCAGCCAAACTCTCAACATCACCAGCCCAGACAATGGAAGGTGTCAGACAGACGCCTCCAAGGATTGCAAAAAATACCGATGTTTTTTTCATGATTGCCGAAAAAGTTACAAATTCAGACGCATATATCCAATAAGTAGCTCAACCAAGTAAATTTGGATTTAATTTGCAGCGGATTGTCGCAGGAAATAGCCCTTTCGCATCATACACCTAGTAATGCGAAGAGGCGGACTACCGACATCGGGCATGCCAGTATCCCCTCAACCCCGTTTCACGCCATAGCCCGCCACCAAGCGCTCAGCCCATGGAGGGAGCGCACGAAACCAGCCTCGGAGTACGACAAACAAAGCGTTGTCGAGGAAGGGAAAGGGGACGAATTTTCGGGGGAAAGATCAGGAAAATGGTACAGTCGGGTGGATTCGAACCACCGACCTTCGGAGCCACAATCCGACGCTCTAACCAACTGAGCTACGACTGCATTACACCTGACGGTGGGCGTTTATTATGCGTGCTGGGTAAGAAATGCAAGGGTAGATGTTCGAACTGCCCACAGGTTGTCAATAAAATGTCACCTACAGTGGCAACCTGATGGCAAGCATGAGACACCTTCGCTCCGCACGTATTTGTCTTGAGACCGCGGGGAGCGGGGCGGCATTCCGGGAGGAAGAACGCCAGCCCCTTTTGTTGCGATCAACCCATCAGTGGGTCTTGAACATGGCCATGGTCTTGTCGGCCGCAGTCTTGAACGGTGCAGTGATGTCCTCGAAAGACTTGGACATCGTTTCCTGAAAGTCCCTGCCCTGCGCAGTCATGGTTTCAAACTGCTTGCTGGCAAAGGCGGTCTGAAGCTCGATGGCTTCGCTGACTGTCTTGGCGGCCAGCATGTCGGTCATCAGCGAGAAGCCGCTAGTCATGGCCTCATTGGCAGCCTCAAGGGTCTTCTTGTTGAGGTCCCTTGCGCTGGCTGTCGCAGAGTTGATGCTGGTCTCAATCGAGGCCTTCTGGTCTTCAAATGCCTCACGTGATTTCTCATAGCCGTCGCGAGCTGAAGCGATCGATTTTTCGGCGAGTTCACGGGCGGCATCCGGCATGAAGAGGCTGGAAAGATCAAACTGCGTATAGGCAATCGAAGCAGCGACTTCTGCTGCCTCTGGTGCCGCTTTGGCTTTGGGTGCCTCGGCGGTCGCCGTTACCTTTGCCTCAGCCTCGGCCACAGGTTTGGCAACAGCGTCAGCAGGTGCCTCTTTCTTGACAGGTGCGGATGCGGTCGCCGTCTTGGCAGCAGTGCGTTTAATAGGTGTCTTCTTGGGAGCGACTGTCATGGTATCCTCCATTCCTGGTTTCCCTGACGGGGTGGGTCGACCACCCCCTCACAGGGACAGGGAAAGAGCGACGCAAGCGTTCCTGCGTCGCGACAAGAGTTCGAGCGACCTGATCAGTCTTTCTTGGTTGCGTCGACGGCAGCCTTGGTTGCCGCTTCGCCCATTTCGCGGGCGACTTCGCCAAAGCGCTGCATCTGGGACTGAACATATTTGGTCTGGAGTTCGAGCACTTCCTGCAGGTCTTTCGCCTTCACCAGATTGGTGGCGAGGTCGAAGGAAGCATTCATGCTTTCCTCGGCTGCGGAAATTGCTTTCTTGTTCAAGTCAGCAGCGCCATTGCGCATGGTTTCGGCGGAACCTTCCACCTTGGTGGCGGCATCGTTGGCAGCAGCAAGAAACTCGTCATAAGCCTTGCGCGCCTGCTCGACGCCTTTTTCTGCCATTTCACGAACCTGGGTCGGAATTTCAAATCCTTCGGGGGCCTTCATCATTGTCCATTCTCCTGAGCGATGTGTGCGAGCCTTGTCCAAGAGGCCGTTGTCATCTCATTGTGCACCGCAACATAACAAGATTTTTATTGCATTGCAACATGAAATTTCCACCTCTCCTGATTGGCCAACCTGTTCTAAGGAAAATTGACGCTGCAAATTGGCGCTCCACGACTATCTTCGCACTTGCAACAGCGCCTCAATCCAGCTCTTTCCGACGCTTCGATCTGCCTGTATAATTGATGAAAAACATCCGTACTAATGACGATTAGGTAGAAAAATCAGTATTCTGGGGGAATACCGCGAAGATTAACCATGACCATTCAATCCGGTGTTCACGAGCCTTGTGGCCATGGACCTCGGCGCGCCAAGAAGGTATTAACAACTAATTAAAGCTCATTTCCCGCTATCAGCATCGGGGCTACCCTTGTGCTGATCCGGACCAAAGGTTAAGTCGACTCTATGTCCATTTCCCAGCCTTCCTCTCTGGCTATGCCGTTCCTGACGCTGACCGCTCACCCGGCCATCGGAGCGGTGCTGCTCGACTCGCGCCCTGCGTGGGTGTGGAACGGCGAAGGCAACCGGATTCTCTGGTCCAACCGTGCGGGCCTCGATTTCTTCGAGGTCAGGAGCATGCACGCCCTGCTTGATCGGCAGTTTGGCGATGTGCATCCGGCCCGTCGCCATCTGGCTCGGCTGGCCCGCAACGCGCAGGCAGATGCCCCCATTCTCGACCGCCTGCGGTTTTTCCTTGGTGACACGACCGTCACCACCTCCTGTCTTTGCAAGAAGCTCAGGGTAGAGGGCGAGACCGTTCTTCTGGTCATTGCGACGGAGGCCAACCGGCGTGAAGAACCCCATGAAGAGCGGGCGAAAAGCCTAGTGACGGCACTCGCGGCCGACGGCGCCATCGCAGCGGCCTTTGTCAATCCGGATGGCCATCCATGGGCCTCTGCAGGCGAAGAGACCGAGGGTCTCAGCGCCTATTGGCAGGCTCTCTTTCGTGATCAGGGCCGGCTTCATGTGATGATCGCCGAGTCCAACACGCCCCTGCGACTGGCCGCCTGCACCATTGTTGCCGAGGATGCGCAAGGGGACCATGAAGCCAGAGACCGGGGCTATAAGGGCGAACAGCCCCAGCCTTTGGCAGCGCTCGTCAGGATCGGAGAACAGCAGGACCGGCACTATCTCGTCCTGTTGCATCGACCCGACACGCTTGATGAACAGATGGCAGAGAATCTGCACCTGTTGACGTCCGAGCTTGGTGGTGACGACGACGCAGGCGGCGAGCCTGAGGGGCTTTCTGACAGGGAAGCGGTGAGCCTGTTCCCGGATATTTTCCATGCGGATGCACGGACACCTCACGCGGATGAGCCGGACCTGCAGCACGACAGCGACATGCACCCCTTCCTGTCAGACTCTCCAACTAAGAGCTTCCCCGGATCGGAGAATGTCAAGCCCGGCGTATCCTCCGTGCCCTCGTCCGAAGACCGGTCTCAGTCGTCCTCGGGCAATGTAACCAATGTCGTTTCGCTCGCACCGGAGGCGCCCAAGCCATCCGAAGAGTCGCACGCCTTTGACCGCAATGGTGGTCCCTATCACTTTATCTGGGAGAGCGACGAAGTCGGGCGGTTTTCTCTCGTCTCGGACGATCTTGCCAAAGCCGTCGGAGCAGGTCACGCAGATATCGTCGGCAAGGATTGGCCGGAAATTTCGGGCTGGCTCAACATGGACCCAGACCAGAAGATCGCCCACGCCTTCGAATCAAGAGACACCTGGGCTGGCGTTACCGTTCACTGGCCTGTCGAGGGTCACCCGTTGCTTGTTCCTGTCGAACTGACAGGACTGCCCGTTTTCGGGCGCTATCACGGTTTTCAGGGCTTCCGAGGATTCGGCATTTGTCATGTGGATCAGGCTCTTTCGGGCGAGTTCGATGAAGAAATCGGTAAAAATACTGTAAATGAACGCCTTGAGAACACTGGAACGCCACAGTTTGCCGTTACACATGAGCTTTTGTCGGATGATCTGCTTCAAGCAGCCCGTGCCGCTGTGGCAACGACCGAAGCAGTAATCTCTCCTGCACAAGGCAATGGCCTCGAGGACAACGAGGACCATCGTGCCGAGGACGAGGGGACACCCGTGTCGGAAGATCGAAAGGATCCACTGGAAGAAACAGCGAAAGCAGATGATACGGCGTTCGATGCAGAGACCGGAGACACCGATCATCCGGCTGCCAAACGTCTGTCCCTGCCGCGCAATCCCTATGATCTCGTCACGTCCCTGCTGCAGCCACCCGAGCCGGACAGCGAAGAGGAACAGCTTCAGGCACCCGATCCTGGACAGGATGATGCGAGCGAGGTCGTTTCCAAGGATGAACCCCTTGCCCTGAGCATCGGGGAGCGCAGCGCCTTTGATTCCATCGCGGCAGTTCTCAAGAACAATGCCCGTCCGCGTCTTGATGACAGCGACGACATGGACGACGATTACGAGGAACTCGAGACATTCGATGACCTCGGCGAGGATTATGAAGACGAGTTCGAGCCCGACGACACCCTGACTGCGGTCACCGCCCTGTCAGAGGAGGCAGCCAGTCTCATGCAGGAACCGGATGCATACGTCGAGCCTGCCCAAACTACGGAGCCGGATGGTGCGGTTGAGATTGAGACAGCACAACAGCCAGATCATATCCACGAGGCTGAAAGCGTTGTCGAAACGGTGCCACAGCCACCTGTTCACGACGACAGCATACTGCCGACCTCCAGCAAGCAGGAAACGCGCCGCGATTCCGTCTTGCGATCAGCAGCCAGTGCGGCTTTCCGCGAAATCATGGCACTTGATCCCACGTTCAAGAGCCTCAGGGAACGCACCGCTAGCAGGCATGAGCCGGAACCGGACACACATTCCGAGCCTGAAACCGCGGCGGTGATCGATGAACAGCCCGAGGGTGATATGGCAGCGCCTCTGCTTGACGCGCCCGTTGAGTCAGAGACTCGCGATGATCTCGAGACCGAGTTCGACGCCGCGCAAGTGCAAGCTGATCTGGATGAGGGTACGAAAGAGCTGCAGGACGAGGTGAGCCTTACCGAACCTGACGCTGAGCTGATCGAGCCCGAGGGGATCGAAGAGCCTGTCGAAGAGACTCCGGCTGATCAGGAGACCTTTGCAGACGAGCCGAAGGAAGACGAACCCGACGAAGCGTTGTCCAGCGAAATGGACATCGCTGAGGATGAAGTCGAGCAAGAGATCGAGGTTGATACGTCCGCGCAGGAAAGCTCGACGGCACTTGCTGCGGCGACCATTGCAGGCGTTGCTGCCCTTGGTGGCCCTGCCCTCTGGGATCGCAAGGCTGCGGCCTCGCCGCTCATCGACCTTCTGAACAAGATCCCGACCGCCATTCTCGTCTCGGCCAACTCCGAGATTCTGTTTGCCTCACGCAAGGCTCTGCGCGCGCTTGGTTACGAGTCCGCTGCGGCCCTTGAAGAAGCTGGCGGCATGGAAGGCCTGTTTGCGGGCCGCCCCGGCGACTGGCTGACCAAGACCGATGGCCGCACGACCTTGCGCGGCGCCGATCACGTGCACCGTTCGGTGCTGGCGTGCATCTCCTCGATCAACTGGGGAGAGCGACCTGCCGCGATGCTGACCTTTGAGGCGGCTCCCGACACGCCGCCGGGCATGGGCGTCTCAGAGGAAGACGAGAAGATCGCTGAGTTGGAAGCTATTCTCGACACTGCCACCGATGGGGTCGTGGTGCTTGATGAGACGGGCCACATCCTCAGGATGAACCACTCGGCAGAAGCCTTGTTCGAAGTGGATCGCCATGAGATTGCTGGCAACAGCTTCCTCGACCTGATCATGGAAGAGAGCCACAAGGATGTGCTCGACTATCTCAATCGTCTGAAATCCCATGGCTTCGCTAGTCTGCTCAACGACGGTCGGGACATCATCGGCCGCGTGCGCACCGGCGGCATGATCCCGCTGTTCATGACCATGGGGCGGGTTGCCATTCCGGGCACGAACCGCTTCTGCGCCGTACTGCGCGACGTGACGGACTGGAAGCGCACCGAAGAAACGATGCTCACCGAGAAGCTGAAGGCCGAGTCCGCCAGCAAACAGAAGTCGGAATTCCTGACCCGAGTGAGCCACGAGATCCGGACGCCGCTGAATGCAATTCTGGGCTTTTCCGAAGTGATGATGGAGGAGCAATTTGGCCCGATCGGCTCGGAGCGCTACAAGGATTATCTCAAGGATATCAGCATTTCGGGCAATCACATCATGGCGTTGCTCAACGACATCATGGATCTCTCCAAGGTGGAATCGGGCAAGCTTGATCTCAATTTCGAGGCGACGCAACTCAACCGGCTGGTCGCGGAGAGTGTCGGCATCATGCAGCCGCAGGCAAACCGTGAGCAGATCATTTTCCGCACGTCTCTTGCCTCTGACCTTCCGGATATCGCCGGAGATGATCGCTCCCTGCGTCAGGTGGTGCTGAACCTTCTCTCCAACGCGCTGAAGTTCACCCCGGCGGGCGGACAGGTGATTGTCTCGACCTTGCAGGAAGAGAGCGGCGACGTCGTGCTGCGCATCCGCGACACCGGCATCGGCATGAGCGAAGATGACATCCAGTCGGCGCTAGAGCCTTTCCGTCAACTCGCCACCAGTCGCAAGGACGACGGCATCGGCCTTGGCCTTCCGCTGACGAAGGCACTGGTTGAGGCCAATCGCGGACGCATGCGCCTCAGCAGCAAGGAAAAGCACGGCACCCTTGTCGAAGTGACCTTCCCGAAGAAGCGGGTCATCGAGGCAGAGGCCAAAACGGAAGAAGCCGAAACGCTGGTGTGACGTCGGGCATTGGCCCAATCCGTCACGCCAGCGTTCCGGCTCCGAAAGCGTGCGTTTCTCGCCGCTAGAATCCCCTCAAGAGGCATCCCAGCGCAAGCAGACAATAACCGATGGTCATGGACCAGAAGGCCGTCAGCGTATATCCGGCAAAGCTGATCGGTGAGAGGTTGCCCTGAAACATCAGAAAGCCGACGACGGCAAAAACCAGGGACAGAAGAAACGTGAAACTTCGGGGTGGACTAAGGGTCATTCTGTGGGGCTCCTGTTGTCCCGTCGATCATGTCGCCCGGGACTCATCTTGTGGTGACAGAGGTATCCCAGAGATATGTCGTGAGAGCAACAAAGGTTCCCTCTTTTCTGACCGGCTCTGGAAAAGGATCCACCAGAGCCCGTCATCAGGTCCCCGCCCGTTCCCCGTCAGATGCAGCGTCCGCCGTCGACCTCGAGCGCCACACCGGTGATGAAATCGGCTTCATCGCTTGCGAGATAGAGGGCGGCATTGGCCATGTCACGTGGCGTCGACAGGCGCCCGATGGGGATGGTCGAGCAGAATTTCTCGCGCATTTCGGGGGTGTCTTCGCCCATGAAGAGGTGCAGCATGCCGGTTTCTCCAGCCACCGGACAGAGCGCGTTGACGCGAATTTGCTCAGGAGCCAGTTCGACGGCCATGCTTTTGGTGAGGGAGATCACCGCTCCCTTCGAGCTGTTGTAGACCACCAGACCGGGCCGCGGTCTCAGGCCTGCCGTCGAAGCGGTGTTGATGATGACCCCGCCTCCGCGCTTGCGCATCATCGGAATGGCGCGCTTGGCGGCCAGAAAGACCGCCTTGACGTTGACATCATAGATGCGGTCGAATTCCTCGTCCGAGACCTCCATCATCGGTCTGTTGCGATGAGTAAAGCCCGCGTTGTTGACCAGAATGTCCAGCCCGCCGAGCGCTTCAGCCGCCGCGAACATATTATCGATGTCTTCAGGCTTGGTGACATCGGCGACGACCGGGCTGCCTCCAATCTCTCCTGTGACGCGCTGAAGTCCCTCCTTGCTCAAGTCCGCAAGGACGACTTTCGCCCCTTCGGCAACAAAGCGTCTGGCGATGCCCTCGCCAAACCCGGAGGCAGCTCCGGTCACGATGGCGATTTTGCCCGAAAGGCGGTTGGATGTGTTCGTCATGGTCTTTTCCTCCCTTAAAAGTCCATGGGCGAACGAGCTGTCAGCCGTGGTTCATGATGACAGTCTTGACCGCTGACATCTCATAAAGCCCGGCCAGACCCTTCTCGCGCCCGTGCCCTGATTTCTTGACACCACCAAAGGGCAGTTCCACTCC
The DNA here is from genome assembly GCF_963662805.1 of uncultured Cohaesibacter sp. Lineage (NCBI taxonomy): Bacteria > Pseudomonadati > Pseudomonadota > Alphaproteobacteria > Hyphomicrobiales > Cohaesibacteraceae > Cohaesibacter > uncultured Cohaesibacter sp. Next base: position 67,522 of record NZ_OY759862.1, on the reverse strand, counting down.
GCCCCCGGCGCCGTAACTATTGATGAAGACCTGACCGGCTCGGATGGCCCGCGCCATGCGCATGGCGCGCTTGGCGTCATCGGTCCACACCCCGGCGACGAGGCCGAAGGGCGTACCGTTGGCGATCCGGATGGCTTCCTCTTCATCGGCGAAGGGAATCATCGACAGGAAGGGCCCGAAAATCTCTTCCTGCGCCATGGCGCAATCCGTCGGTACGGGACCAAAGAGAATCGGCACCGTGTAATAGCCCCCTTCCGGGGCATCCTCGGCGATGGTGCCTGCGGCCAGCACTGGGATTTCCATTTCGTGCGCCATGGTCATGAAGGTCTCCAGCCGCTCGGCCTGCGAGCGGGAGATGAGCGGGCCGAGGTCGGCGTCCGCATCATGACGGTTGGTGACGAGGGCATCGAAAATTTCCTGCAGGCGCACGACGACCATGTCCCAGATCTCGCGTTGTACAAGCAGGCGCGATCCGGCCGAGCAGGTCTGACCGGCATTCTGGATGATGGCCTTGGTGACGAGGGGCAGAGCCTCATCAAGGTCGGCGTCGGCGAACAGGATCTGCGGGCTCTTACCACCGAGCTCCATCGTGGTGCCGATGTGATTGACGGCAGCGGCCCGCTGCACCAGAGCGCCCACTTCGGGCGAGCCGGTGAAAGTGAGATAGTCGATGTCCGGGTGCGACGACAGGGCGGCCCCGGCTTCCTCGCCAAGGCCACAGACGACGTTGAGCACTCCGTCGGGCACCCCTGCCTCTGCAGCCAACTCCGCGATGCGCAGGATCGACAGGCAGGCTTCCTCGGAGGGTTTCATCACAAGGCAATTGCCCATGGCAAGGGCCGAGCCGATGACGCGGGAGCCGATCTGGGCGGGATAGTTCCACGGAATGATGGAGCCGACGACCCCATGCGGTTCGCGCAGGGTCAGGGCCGTAAAGCCGTCAAGCGTGGGGATGGTATCGCCAAGGATCTTGTCGGCAGCGCTGCCGTAGAATTCGAAATAGCGGGCAGCAATCGTGATGTCCGCTTCTGCCTGATGCAGCGGCTTTCCGGTGTCGCGGCTTTCAAGCGCGGTCAGCTCCATATGATGGCGTTCAACGAGCGCGCTCAGACGCATCAGGATACGCCCCCGCTCAATTGCTGTCATGTGGGGCCAGTCTCCGCCTTCAAAGGCCTCACGGGCCGCGTCGACTGCCGCCTCGACATCCTCGAGCCCTGAGCGCGGGATGAAGCAGAAATCCTCTCCGTCGGACGGGCTGACGAGCCCCAGCGTCTCGCCACTGATGGCAGGTTGCGGCTTGCCGCCAATCAGGTTGGACCAGTTGAGCCCTTGAGCGATTTCGCGTGCCAGTTCGGCCAAAGTGACGGACATGCGCCTCTCCCTCTTGCGCGTTCATCCCTCCTGTTTTGCCAACAGAAGATATGGCAACGCTGTGTTCCAAACGCCGGACAGCATGGCTTACTGCCTTTGTGCAACGCTTCCATCGCACGAAACGGCTCTTGTCATTCGGTTTGGGGGAGTTTGTCCTGTCGACACCTCAAGCGCAAGACTTGATGTCAGGTGTCCAGCGATTCCGTATTCCTGCGGGGAAGGTCCAATTGATGATCGTGGCAGAAGACGGCCAAAGAAAAAGCCGCGCCCAGTGAACGCACCGGGCGCGGCTTTTTGTCTTTTGGCAGCACGGACCGATCAGGTTCATTCGGCTGGGGTTGGCTGTTGCAGGGCCGGAGCCTTGGTCTCGGCCTCCCGCATCAGCTTATGCGCCGCGGCACCGGGCTCGCCGCCCAGCGGTGCGATCCAGCGATAGAGCACCGGAATGAGGAAGAGCGTAAAGATCGTGGCAAATCCGAGCCCGCCGACGACGACCCATCCAACGGCCATGCGGGCTTCCGCCCCAGCCCCCGATGTCAGGATCAGCGGCAGGCCGCCGAAGACCGTCGAGACCATGGTCATCATCACAGGCCTGATGCGCAGCCGAACGGCGTCGCGAATGGCGCTGTCGATATCCTGCCCGCGTTCTCGAAGCTGGTTGGCGAACTCGACGATCAGAATGCCGTTCTTGGCCATCACGCCAATGAGCATGACAAGGCCGATTTGGCTATAATAGTTGAGCGTCCCGCCCGAGATCGTGATTGCCAGCATGGCGGCGGCAAGGCCGAACGGTACCGTCAGCATGATGATGATGGCCGAGACGAAGCTTTCGAACTGGGCTGCCAGAACCAACAGGAATAATGATCCCGGCGATAGCAAAGATCATGATGGTGCCTGCGCGGCTCGAATCCAGTTCGGCTGCATCACCGAGCAGAGTGATGCCGGTTCCCTGCGGAAGGGTATCTCTTGCCAGCTCCCGCATCCGGGTGACGGATTCCCCAAGGCTGATGCCTGTGGCAAGGGTTTGCACTAATGCCGACTGCGAGGGATCCGTTCTCGCGGGGCGAAGGGAAGCCTGACTGAGCCCCTGCTCGAAGGTGGCAACAGAAGACAGGCGGAATGATGTTGCCGTCCTTGGTTCGGGCAAAGATCTGCTCGAGATTCACTGGGGTCATTGATGGGTGAGGGCCGCCCGGTTTCATCAGAAGGTCGGTTTCCTCTCCATCAATGAAGACGGAGTGTGGCAGTCAAGCCCCTGCGTCATTGCCGGAGATGGTGTCGGCGATCGTGTCCGGCGTGATGCCGAGCTCGAGCGCCCGGTCCCGGTCGATGTCGACACTGATCTGCGGCGAGGTGTCATTAGAGCTCAACTGGGCGTTTGCGAACATGGGATCGGCTGCCATGGCCGCAATCAGTTCGTTGGCACCACTGACCAGCTTGGGATAATCGTTGCCCGTCACGGCAAAGCTCAGACCCGACCCGCCACCGCGGATGCCCAGAGAGTTGGGGCTGCGCACCATGACCCTGAGGCCGGGCACCTCGGAAAGCTTCTTGTTGAATTCCGCACCGATTTCGGCCTGATCACGATCTCGCAGCGGACCAGTCAGCAAGGCGCACGATGACGAAGGCTCGCGTGCCGCCACCGCGCCCGATGAGCGAGAGAACGGACGTGATTTCGCCACTGTCGCGATAGGGCTCGAGGATTTCCTCAACCTGCTCGATCTGGCTGCTCATATAGTCGTTGGTCGCGCCGACAGGTGCCGAGGCAATGATGAAGAACATGCCACGGTCTTCTGGCGGCGTGGAGTGTGCTGGTGAGGGTCTGCGACGCGCCGAGCGCGAAAACCGCAAAGGCCCATGGCCACCCCGATGGTGAGGAACGGCAGCCGGATGGACTTGTCGATCACCTTGTGGAACAGGCCGGTGATCAGTCCGTCTTCAGGGATGGTTTGGCCGCTCTCACGGGCTTTCTCCTCGGCCTTCAACATCCGTTTCGTCGGCTTGCCCGGATCGAGGATTTGAGGCCAGCATGGGCGCCATGGTCAGGGCGACGGCTGAGGACAGGGTCACACAGAAGGCGAGCACGAAACCGAATTCGGAGAAGACGCCCCCTGCCTGACCGGGCAGGAAGGAGATGGGGATGAACACCGCAGCAAGGGGTCGCCGTGGTCGAAATGACCGCGAAGAAAACCTCATTAGAGCCGGTGATGGCAGCAAGGCGAGGCCCCCTCGCCCTCATGGCGGCGGCGCACAATATTCTCGACCACAACAATCGCGTCATCGACCACCATCCCGGTAGCCAGCACGAGCGCCAGAAGGCTGATCGTGTTGATGGAGAAGCCGACGATCCAGATGGCCGCGATGGTCCCGATCAGGGCAACCGGAATGGCAACCGCCGGGATCAGCGTTGCCCGCCAGGACCTGAGGAACAGGAAGATCACCACGATCACGATGCCGATGGCCATGAGGATCGATTTGCTGACTTCCTCGATGGAACCTTGAATGAAGATGCCGTCATCGGTCGTGATGACAAGGTTGACATTGTCGGGCAATTGCTGTTGCAGCTCGACGACGGCCTTGCGCACGTCCTGCGAGATGGTCAGTGTGTTGCCGACCGACTGGCGCACGATGTCAATCCCGATGGACGGGCGGCCATTGACGCGAGCAAACTGGGTGGTTTCTTCTGCCGTCAATTGAACATCGGCGATGTCAGAGACGTAAGTCGTGGGCGTTGATCCTGAGGTTGCCCACCATTTCGGCGGTTACGTCCGGGGCTGACCGAGCGCAGGATGGTCGAGCTGGTAATCGCTGTCGACGGAGCCAAGCGCATAGTCGTTGCGCAGGGTCTTGAGCGTGGTCGAGACGTCATCGAAGGTCAGCCCCCGTGCGAGCAGCGAAGGCATGGAGACCGTAATGCGGAATTCCTTTGCCTGCGACCCGGTGACGGTGATTTCGGCAATACCTTCAACAAGATTTAGCCGGTCGGTGATCATACCCTCAGCAAGGGAGGTGAGCTCTGCAAGGCTCTGACTGCCAGACAGAGCAAGCCGGATGATCGGGTCGGCGTCCGCGTCACTTTTTCGGACCGTCGGATCCTCGATATCGTCGGGCAACTGACGCATGGTCTGGGAGACGATCTCGCGGGCCTCATTGGCCGCAATGTCCACGTCGGCATCGCTGTTGAGGTCGAGGGTAATGCGACTGCTGCCATAACTGGAAGTGGAAGAAAATGGCTTTGATGCCATCGAGAACCCCCAAAGGCGTCTTCCAGAACCGATGTCACTTCCTTGATCAACGACCTGAGCCGACGCGCCCCTCGTAGGTACTACGCACGGACAGGGACGGCCTATCGACATCTGGCATCTCGCGGACTTCAACGCCCATGATTGCCGCGAAGCCGGCAATGATGATGAGCAGGTTGAGAACGAAGGCGAGAATGGGACGGGCAACGAAGATACGGGTCATCCCCCGCAGCATCTGCTGATGGGTCATTGACCTGCCTCCGCAACCTTGTTGGCAAGCATTCGACGGTGTTTTCGTTGGCAACCATGATGCTGGCACCCGGGCGCAGCTTGTGAACGCCGTCGACCACCACATCCATGCCCGGTTTCAGATCATCCCCTTCAATCCAGATGGTGTCGTCCTCGCGTTTGAGAAAGACAACAGGAATCAGGTTTGTCACCTTGTTGTCCTCGGGCCACCCAGACCTGCGTTCCGTCACGGGTCCAGGTTAGGGCAATCGAGGGGAACGGAAGCCATCGGACTCGCTCTCCTGCACCAGCGAGACAGTGAAGGTCATACCCGGCCAACCAATTGCCCCTTCTCGTTGCTGATGGCGGCCCTGACGGTGACCGTGCGGGTCGCCTCATCGATCTGGCTGTCAAAGGCAACGATATGGCCTTCGAACTGTTTGCCCCGAAGCGCAGGCGTCTCGGCTCTTACCTCTTTGTCCAGCGACAGGATGTTGATGGCCCGTTCCGGCAACTCGAAGGTCACGCGGATGGTTTCGGTGTTGTTGATGTCGACGATCTTGGTACCATTGGCTAGGAAATCTCCAACTTCCAGATCGGACAGCCCCCAGACGCCCGTCGATCGGGGCTGCGAATTGCGCGGGTCGCGAAGCGTCACTTCGGCAAGGGACAGATTGCCTCGGGCAACGGCCACTGCCGCCTCAGCCTGCTTTCATGGTCACTGCGGTGACCAGCTCCACTGTTGCGCTGCTGCAGGGTCTGATAGCGCTCAAGACTGTCGATGGCCTTGGCCAGATTGGTGTTTTGGCGATGTCGACGTTGATCCGTTCGCTCTCGTCATCGAGCTGGATCAGGATATCACCTTTCTTGACCTCCTGAGTACCATCAAACATGACCTGTTTGATCTGCCCCGAAACCTCGGAGATCAGCGACACGCTTTTCTCGGCGACGCCCGTCCCGATCGCGCTGAATGCATCCTGGTAGCTTGTGAAATCAACCTTGGCGAGAGTCACGAAAGTTGCTCCGCCTCCTTGCCTGCGTCCAGCAGAAGGTCCGCTACGCGCGCCTGATGCAGCCCTGTCCCTGCCTGGCGTATTGGCCGAAGCCTCGTTAGAGGGTCCGTTTTCAAATTTTAGGGCCTCGGGAACGCCGAACTGGAATACGTAAACTGCGGCGATGAGGACAACCGCGAGCACGATGGTGACTAAGTGCTTCATAAGACCTACCGGAGAGCAAAAAAATTGGAGTGTTAAATGGAAGTTATGTCTCGAGAATGCCGGACGCTCAAGTAATGAAGTTTGTAGAATTGTACCCGATTGTAACCGGAACCCCTGTACCGAACCATCAAGAATGCGTGATATACAGTGATTTCGACAAGACGTCGACAAACTGAATTTTTCTGAAACTCTCCGTATACACATTATTTTCTGCTAGCGGCAGGCCTTCAAATAGCGAAGCGATCAAGCCCCCCGGAGGCCTTTCAGAAAAACAGCTCCGGCTCTCCGAGCATCAGATACTGGACTAGCAGAATGGTCTTGGCATCCCTCAGATTTCCCTGAAGAACGGCCTCACCCAATTCATCGAGTGCGATTTCCTCGACGATGATGTCCTCACCCTCGTCATCAAGGCCACCACCCGCGTGGATCCTGTCGTCAAGCGTATAGCTCGCCAGATAGGCGTCGATTTTTTCGGTCAGAGTGCCTGGTGAAGCATAGAAGCTGGTGACGTGGAACAGATCATCGATGCGGAAGCCAAGCTCTTCCTCTGCCTCGCGCATCGTGGCCTGTTCCGGATCCTCACCCGGATCGATGAGGCCGGCAGCGACTTCGAGGACCATCGGATCCCGCTCGCCATTGGCCAGAGCTCCTGTCCGCAACTGGCGAACCAACATGGCCACACGCCGCTCTCGATCAACCGGCAACACGCAGATGGCGTGGCCGTGATCATGGATTTCACGCTTTATCGTGCGGCGCTCACCATTGGAGTGATTGAAGCTGACATTGCACTCATAGAGCTTGATGAAACCATCATATTTCAGGGAACGGTCTGTAATCTCGGCCTTGACGTTGTCACGGCGAGGAAGAAACCGGTCGGAGGATGAAACGGACATTTGGGGGACCTTCAAGTCATAGCACTTACTCGTGGCACCTGTTCTTGTGATCCCAGTTGCCTTGCAGGTGCCAAGTCCTCATCTGGGTCCAAACAGCAAGGTGCGGGCCTCGATTGCACTGGCAGCCGGACGACCGAGCCTCATTGCCGTTTCTGACAACAGGCTTAGCTGATCTTGCTGGGATGCGAAAGGCTCTCCATCAGCGCGGAGCATATTGTAACAATATCCGGATGCGGCATGTCCGCCGAGTGCCAGGGCCGCGGTCAATGCGGCGGTTTCGCGGGGGCCGAAGGCGGCTGCCGACCAGACGACCTGACCAAGGAGCCTCTGCTTTTCAAGCGCATTGAGAAAGCGGCGCAAATCCTGAGGGTCGCAGTCCGGTTCTTCGCCATCCTCGCCCAATATGAATAGCAAGGAGCGGCAGCTTTCCGGGATCACGCCATATTGGCGGAAGGCATAGAACCAGTCGATGTCACTGGGCTGGACGAGCGCAAACTGCACCCCCAGCCCCTTTTCCTCGGCGAGATCAAGAATGTCCCGGGCAATCGCTTCGTCGTTCTCGTCACCGTCTCGGGGGAACAACTGGTCAAAGCGCAACTGCACAGCATCGGGATTGACGGCGCGCAGGAAGGCTTCCATGTCCCTAGGCTGAAGGCCGGAGGATGTATCGAGTTCCAACTGAAGAAGCAGCGCACCACCGGTTTCCTCACGCAGGGTCTTCAGCACGTCATTGCACATGCCCGGGTCGATGGAGCAGCGGGCCTTATCACCCCGCACTGTAAAACTGAACAAAGCCGCCCCTGCAGACTGGGCCGTTTTGGCGGCTTTGACAAGCTCCTCAAGAGTGACAGGCAACCCCACTATATCGCGTTTCGTGCGTATTGCGCCATTTGCGGACATCGTCAACGCGGCCGCTTTTGGAATCCCATAAATCATCGCCCCACCTTTTATTCGTCTATGGACGGCATTTTTCCGTTCACTTTTCTGAGCCAACCAAAAACAATGTAAGTCTTTAAAATTTAATCATAAATTATACTATCCTAAAATACTAAAATACTTAATTCAACAACCCATTGCTTATATAAATCGTATTTTTTCATAGTTATATTTCTGGATGCCGTAGGGTAATATTGTCAATCGGTCGCATCAGAGGGATCGCAGCAATGGCGGAAACCACAGACAGACTTTGCCAAACCGGGACTTCTTTTGTATGTAGGAGACCTGTTCGATGATCGCAGCGCTCAACAGTGCCCCGGAAAGGCCGACAGCATCAAACACCCGAGCCGGCAGGAAAAGGAAACATGAAACTAGACGATCTGCGCCAAGTGCTCTGGGATGCCTATGCCGATCTGTCTCCGCAGATGAAAGTGGCTGCGTCCTACGCGCTGGAAAATCCGGCCCATGTCGCCTTCAAGTCGGTCCGGCAGTTGGCAAAGGCAGCCGACGTGCATCCCTCCACCATCGTGCGTCTGGCTCAGGTGGCAGGCTTTTCCACCTACGATCCGTTTCGCGCCGTATTTCAGGAAGGGGTGCAGGCGGTCGACGTGCGCCTTGAGGAACGGGCCGCCGCTCTGCAAAAGGATGGCCGCTGGGGACAAGAGTCCGATGCCTTCTTCGAGATTGGCAAGGCGACTCTCAGCAATCTTTCAAGCCTGTTTCAGCCCGACACGCAAAAAGCGGTTCAACGGATCGCCAAAGCAATTCTTGATGCCGAACGGGTCTATGTTTCGGGGTACCGTTCGTCCTTTGCCTTTGCGCATTATCTCGCCTATGCGGGCAAGATCGCCATGCGCAAGATGGAGCTTCTGGAAAGTCCGGACGGATCGCATTTCGATATTCTCGGGCAGGCAGGCCCCAACGACCTGATCATCCTGTTCACCTTTGCGCCCTACGCATCGGAAGGCGGCAGGCTGCTGACGATCGCCAAGAAGCGCGGCTGCCGCATTGCTGCAATCACCGACACCATGTCGTCGCCTGCGGTTCCGCTGTCAGACATGGGGTTGTTCGTGCCCATGGACGGGCCTCAGCTCATTCCGTCTCTGGTGCCTGCGGCATCGGCCTGCGAGCTTATTCTTGCGGAATGCGCCCGACTTGGCGGCACAGGTCTCGTCGACAATCTCCGGGCCTTTCGGGATCAGGTGCATGCCGTGGAAGGCTACCTTAGTCCGATTGAGCCGGTTTATGACGAAGACGACGATGAACCGGGCCCTGAAGACTGACTTTCCAGCCTTCAGTCTTTAACGGTGCGCTAACCATATTCCTGATTTTCGGTGACTTTCCGGGATCCTTCGTGCGCAGGATTACGTTACTATATCGATAGATTAACGGGACCTGCACCGCTCGGAGATAGGCTCGTCGTTAAAGTGAAACAGTACCGGCGCCCTCATGTCTTCTAAGTTCTCCTCAAAACCACTTGCCCGTTCTCTCTATTCCGGGATGACTCCTCCTATCAATGGCAGCGATCCGTCTGGTCAGGAACCAACGCAGGATGCCATTGATCTGCTGCATGCCCACTTCAGGGGCTGCCATGTCCATCTCGCCTCGGGTTGGTCGACGGCGCTTTATGCGGCCTTTCTGGTTCTGGGGCTTGGGCCGGATGATGAAGTCATTCTGCCTGCGCTGGCTCCGGTCGGCATCGCCCATGCGGTGCAGCTCACCGGTGCGCGCCCGGTTTTTGTTGACGTCTCCCATGATCGGCTCCTGTTGTCACTGGAGGCGGTTGCCACAGCTCTTACAGACAAGACCCGCATCGTGGTCGTCTCGCACCTTTACGGTCAGATCGCCCGAACCGAAGCGCTCAACACTCTGCTGAAGGATCGCGGCATTGCCATTGTCGAGGATGGCTCGGATGCCTTCACGGCCCTCGGCACTCTTGAAGCTCCCGCAGAGCATTGCGACATGCTCGTGGCCTGCCTGCCGGGCTTGCGTGAAAGCGAAGGAGACCTCCCCGGCTTCATCGTCACCCGCACCCAGCGATATCATCAACTGCTCGATATCTGGACACGGCAGACCGACGTATCGGAACGGATTTTCAGTGAGGAAGATCCGGAAATGCCGGAAGCGCCCTTCATTGATCTCATCGCCGGGCTCAACCTTGTTGATGACAAACGGCTGTGTCATGCCCTGAATAGCCTGCCGGACCTGCAACAGACGATTGATCAGCAAGTTGCGCTTTATGATGAACTGCTGGACGGGCTGCCGGTGCGCCGTCTGGGCACACGAACCGAAAGCCCCCGTCATCTGGTGAGCTACCCCATCCATATTCAGGCCCAACATCGGGATGGATTGTTCGAAAAGATTCGTTTGGAAGGGTTCGAAGTCTATCGAAGCTATCGAAATTTGAGTGAGTTGCAGTTTTTCTCACGTCAGGTTTCACAACCGATTTGCCCAGTGGCGTCAAAGTGGTCCTATGGCGCCTTCAGTTTACCCACAGGGCCTCACATTGGACGGCGTGAGCAGCATTTTTTAGTACAGTCAGTAAAAAATTACTTCGAGCAAACTTAGCGATACAGACTGGTCTTATACGTATTTTTACCTGATTTTTTCGCTAAATTCCGCAATAGCTCATTAACTTCAAATATCTATTTCAGACCAACTTGTCGAAAATGCTGCTAAAATCTGAGCAGTAATACCTACAATCGGTGGATATTGATCAGTCATATTACGCATGATTGACTGCAAAATGCAGGTCTGAGTCGGATCACACTTTTGTTACAGCATGATCAAAAGCGCGTTTTCTCACACAACAAAGTTGCGGACTTCACCGATCACGAGTAGGTTTTCGTTATAGGAATATAATTTTGGTGGTTTAAAAGCGGCAACACGGGGTGAACACATGGGGAGACCTAAAGAATTCGATCTCGACAAAGTCCTGACAGCAGCCAGCAACTGTTTTTGGGCAGATGGAATTGCAAGAACATCGATCAGTTCACTGGTCGAGGCAATGAAAATCCAACGTTCGAGTTTCTACAATAGTTTCAATTCCCGCGAGGGAATTCTGGCAACGGTTATGGAGCGTTACATCGCGTCATCACCCTTGCAGATGTTGATGAGCCCAGCGGTGCAGTCCAGTCAGACAAAGCCTGATTTGCTGCTGGTCGATTTCATCCTCGACTTCAGCAGTTTTCTCGCTCATGAAGGTCGAGGACGGGGCTGTCTGTTCTTCAACGGGCTCAGTGAGCTGACGCCACAGAACGAGAGCGCCTACGAGATCTATCAGGACTACTACTTACAGCTAGCCGATGGCATTTCTCATCTCATCAAGCGGATCGAAGCCGAAAATCCGGCTGCGAGCGCAGCAGGCACGATCAGCTTTGATCACCTGTTGTGCATCTTCATCGGTCTTGCGCACTTCTCGCGGATTGATGCGACCGAACAGCGGCTGACAAAAATCGGGCTCGACCAGCTCGCCGGACTTTCACCGCACTTTGCGGCACTCATCCGGTCTCAGTCCCGCCCTCTCGAAGCCTTGCGGCAGTCGGAGGAAGCGGAAAAGAAGCTGATGAATGCCTGATCATGGCTTGACAAGCGACAAGTCTTCGATCCCTTCCTGACCAGTCATGAACGCCGCCTTCGGGCGGCGTTTTTCGTGCATCTCGCCCTAGCCTCTCGCTAGATGTTCACATTTTCTTCTCCTTTTTCCCTTCTTCACACCTCCCAATCTTGATCTTTGGATTGGGCTTCGCCAGTCTCGCCCCGTTCACGCCGGATCAGGCAACTGATTCTGGCACCCTTTCTGTGAAATTCCGGCTGTCGGGATCAGAGGCTTTCGCCGACTGAGGTCAAGAATGGAGTGGTCGCAACAACAGGACGCCGCGCTCAAGGCCGTTGGCGAGTGGATCGCCAAAGGTGACGAGCCCATCTTCCGGCTGTTCGGCTATGCCGGTACCGGCAAGACGACGCTCGCCCGGCATCTTGCCGAAGGGGTGGACGGGACCGTTCTCTTTGGTGCCTTCACCGGCAAGGCCGCGCAGGTGCTGCGCCAGAAGGGCTGCCCGGGGGCCAGTACGATCCACGCCATGATCTACCGGCCCGACACGCGCGAGGAGGAGGATCAGGAGGGCGATGTTCCTGCCTTCGTCATCAATCGCGACAGTCCGGCCCATGATGCGGATCTGATTATCATCGACGAGTGTTCGATGGTTGACGAGATGCTGGGCTCGGACCTGCTCTCCTTTCGCAAGCCCATCCTTGTGCTCGGAGATCCGGCCCAGTTGCCACCGGTTTCGGGGGGCGGCTTCTTTACCGAAGCAGAGCCGGACATGATGCTCACGGAGATTCACCGGCAGGCGCAAGACAATCCGATCGTGCGACTGGCTCAGGAGGTTCGCGAAGGCGGAACGCCCGACTACGGCGACTATGGCTCCGTACAGGTGATCGGGCGGCGCACCCTCGAAACCGAGCAGGTTCTTAAGGCGGATCAGGTGCTCGTCGGGCGCAATGTGACCCGGCAGAAGTACAACAAGCGTCTGAGGGAGTTGAAGGATTTCGAAGGCCCCTACCCGCAGGTCGGCGACAAGCTGGTCTGTCTGCGCAACAATCACCAGAAGGGGCTGTTGAATGGTGGCATCTGGATGGTCGACAAGGTCACGAGCCGGGTCGGCAAGGACATCAAGATGCGGGTGTCACCCGAACTCAACCATGAACTCTCGGGCCGTGTGCCCCTGAAAGTGCCCAAAGCGCTGTTCGAGGACCATGAGGGTGAATTGCCCTGGACGGTCCGCAAGCAGGGGGATGCCTTCGACTATGGCTATGCCCTGACGGTACACAAGGCGCAGGGCTCGCAATGGGATGACGTGATGCTGTTCGATGAGAGCTGGGCGTTTCGGGATCATCGCCAGCGCTGGCTCTATACCGGAGTGACGCGCGCAGCAGAGCGCCTGACAATCGTCCGGTAGGATGTTTCCATCGTTTGTATTTTTGCGTTTGAAAAGGAAATCCGTCGCCTAAGCGAAGGCCGTCGGCATGGAGACACCGGAGCCCTGTGCATCGGTGAGGCCATCGCCGGTTCTGCGCGTGACCGCTTCCCTCGGGGCCGGACCATAGTAGGTGTCGGTACGCACGAATGGGCGCTCCATGGAGGTGGCCGCAACCATGCGGAAATACATATCCTTTGCCGAGAATGGCTTGCGCAGGAATTCATGTACGCCCAGTTGCTTGGCTTCCATGATGCGATGCTTTTCTGCGTAGGAAGAGATCATGATGATCGGCACGGTCCCCATCGGATGGTTGGGGTTGCGCACCAGACGCACCAGTTCCGGCCCGTCGAGAATGGGCAGAACCCAGTCGATGATGACGACATCCGGAGACAGCTGCTCGAGCTTTTCAAGGCCGACACCACCGTCCTCTGCCTCGAAAATTTCACGGACGCCGAGGCCCTGTAGAATCGTGCGGATGATCGTGCGCATGTAGGCGCTGTCCTCGATCACCAGAACCCTGAGGGCCGAAAGCACAGTTACAGACATCGAACACTCCAAACATTGACGTCACCAAGACGCCACCAGCAGACAGAGTCCGCCAGATACACCGGTGTTCAAAGTGTAAGCATAAAGCCTTTAGGAATCTTTACTGTCATTCTTTCAATCTTTTCGATTGTGCCCGACGGCTTATTCTGCCGGTTGCAACATGGCATGCGGCTGCTTCTGTTTTTCGACATGCCGCCTTGCCGATTTGAGCAGAATCTTGAGGACAAGAACGTTGAGGCCCGCGAGCGCGAGAAAGCCTGCATCCTTGAGAAAATATTTCGGATAGAAGATGATGGCCGCTTCCTTGGGTAGGCCGGGACGGCGCAAATGACGGCTGCGATAACGGCCGAAGCCCATCTCATAGACACCATCCCCCACCACGCGATAGCCCAGCGTGAGAGCGACCGACCAGGAATAGTTGGTGACCGGGTTAGACGGATTGCTGAGACCCTGCTTCATGACATGCCATGTGCGGCGGAAGGAATAGAGTTTGCGCAGAACGCTCGGCTTGAGCTTGTCGAATTCCTTGCGCGGCAGATCCTCGTGATTGAAGACAACGTGGCCAAGATCATAATTGTTGAGGTCGGGGTCCATGTAAGTACCCGCGTCCGACAGACGCTTGTGATCGACCGAACCGGGCAAGGGCGTCAGCACGGACAGGGTGAAGATCTCGCCGGTATATTCCTCGACGAGGGTCTCGACATTGCTGCGGATCTTGTTTGCCGTGTCGCCGGGAAAGCCGATGATGAAGCCGGACATGGTCACGCATCCTGCCTCGTACCAGGCGGCGAACATCTCCCTGACATTGGCAGCCCGATTGTGCTTCTTGCCAGCGGCCTTGATCGTGTCCGGGTCGATCGACTCGAGCCCGAGAAAGACGTCCGTCACGCCGGCAGCCCGTGCCTTCTGAACGAAGCCGGGGATCTTGTAGGCCACAGTGTCCGCCTCGATGATCATGTGATACTTGAGCTTATGCTTCTGCCTGACTTTGGCAAGCGCATCAAAGACATCCGCCCATTCCTTGTTGCGGGCGATGTTGTCGTCCGAGAGGAAGAAACTGCGCACGCCCTTCTTGGAATATTTCAGCACATAGTCCGCAATCGCCTTGGGATCGCGCATCTGCATCTTTACCCCTTGAGTGTTGGGAATGCAGCAGAAAGTGCATTTGAACGGGCAGCCGCGGCTGGTCTCGATGGGCAGGATGCCGGTGGTGCTCGCCTTGATCGTCTCGACGTCATAATCCGGCAGCGGCACATTGCGCAGGTCGGCCAGCTCATTGAGGTGATTGTAGAGTTCCTTGGTGTTGCCCGTCATGAGATCACTGAGCAAGTCGTCCAGATGTCCCTCGGCCTGACCGGCGAAGAGGATCGCACCCATGTCGATGGCCTCCTGCAGGCCGTAAGACATGTCATCGAACAGCGCCAGCACACCATTCACATGCACACCACCGATCACGACCTGAATTCCCTCGTCTCGGAACATGCGCGCCAGATCGAGCGCCCGGGGATAGAAGGATGACAGAATGCCGGTCAGGAACACCGCTCCCTGCCCTGCCTCGCGAATGCGTTTGACGATGCCCTCGACGGGGACCGGCTTGAAGATCTCGTAATGGTCTTCCGAGGTGATCTCGACATCACTGCCAAGCACATCCCGCTTGTTGCAATCGGCCAGCAACGCCTTGATGGCGGCCTGCGCCTGCGTGACCATCGCAGGGCGTCTCCATTGCTGGACATATCCATCCTTGTCATACCGGGACGGTGTGATGAGCGCGACGTGGAATTGCATTCGAAAGTTCCCTGTTCATCTGGCAAAAGGCGTGTTCTTGCTGTGCTGGATGACGTTGTTGGGATCTCGCTGTTGGCGCTTTCAATTTGCGGCTCTCGTGGCCAAAATCCAAATAGTTAAAATTGCGTATATCACAAATTGCTCTCTTCGCATAGCTATGACACCAACCTCATTTTCGTGTCACTCGCATGTCGGAAGGATGAGAATCTGGAAAGCGGCCCTTTTGCCACGCACAAGCTAACCGGCAGATTACTTTGGCCTTAACAATTTGTAAGGCTTCTAACAATTGACAAAGCGCAAGGCGGCTGCGAAAAGTGTCAAGCAGAGTGAACGTATATTCACGTGGTCCAAAGCCTTGTCTGACCAACATGATGCACGCATACCAAGACCCGTGCGTCAGGCTTTGGAAGAGACCGAACGGTTCGCTGTCAGGACCAGAAAAAGCGGATACAAAGTTCCATGAAGTATCTCGAGTTCTTCGAAAATGCCGTGTCTTCCCTGAAGACGGAAAAGCGTTATCGCATCTTTGCTGATCTGGAACGTCAGGCTGGCAGATTTCCACGGGCCATCTGGCGCGCTGAGAACGGACTCGAAAGAGAGATCATGGTCTGGTGTTCCAACGATTATCTGGGCATGGGGCAGCATCCCGACGTGATCGAAGCCATGAGCGACACCGCCCACAAGATGGGCACTGGCGCTGGTGGAACGCGCAATATCTCGGGCACCAACCATCCGCTGGTCCAGCTTGAAGCCGAACTCGCCGATCTGCATGCCAAGGAATCCGCCCTCGTTTTCACGTCCGGTTTCGTCTCCAACGAAGCGGCGATCTCGACCATCGCCAAGCTGTTGCCGAATTGCCTCATTCTGTCCGACCAGCTCAACCATGCCTCGATGATCGCTGGCGTGAAGAGCTCTGGCGTTCAGAAACAGGTCTGGCGGCACAATGACGTCGAGCATCTGGAAGAATTGCTGGCAGCGGCTGGCAAGGACCGCGCCAAGCTGATCGTGTTCGAATCCGTCTATTCGATGGATGGTGACATTGCGCCGATCAAGGAAATCGCTGATCTGGCCGAAAAATACAATGCCATGACCTATATCGATGAAGTCCATGCTGTCGGCATGTATGGCCCACGCGGCGCAGGCATCTGCGAACGCGAAGGTCTGATGGACCGGATCGACATCATCGAGGGCACGCTGGCCAAGGCCTACGGCACGCTTGGTGGTTACATCACCGGCAAATCCGCCATCATTGATGCGGTGCGCTCCTATGCGCCGGGCTTCATCTTCACCACCGCCATGCCGCCAGCCATCGCAGCGGCCGCGCGCACCTCGGTTCGCCATCTCAAGGAAAGCCAGTCAGAGCGCGACGGCCAGCAGCGTCAGGCTGCCCGCACCAAGGCCGTTCTGTCGGAGGCAGGCCTTCCGGTCATGCCGTCCGAGACCCATATCGTACCGCTGTTTGTTGGCGATCCTGACCTTTGCAAGAAGGCATCGGATATCCTGCTTGAACAGCACGGCATCTATATCCAGCCGATCAACTATCCGACCGTTCCGCGCGGCACCGAGCGTCTTCGCATCACGCCGACCCCGTTCCATGATGACGAGCTCGTCAATCGCCTCCGCGCCGCACTGGTCGATGTCTGGGAACGCCTCGAGCTGCCCTATATCGCGCCGGGCTCCTTCTACAATCTCAACGAACCGGTGGCTCAGGAGGTGTTCGAGGCCGCAGGCGGTTGAGAAGCGGGCGAGAGCCCGGAAGTGCGTTCGACGGACTGAACTAAAAACCCCGCCTCAATGGCGGGGTTTTTGTTTGGCTATTCGTACGTGAAACGATCCTGCCGAGATCAGCGCTGGGCCATCATCAGGCGGGCGGCGAGCGCCACGAAGACCAGCCCGGCAATGCGGTTCATGATGACTTGCGCGCGGGATGAGGCGCGCAACCAACCGCCGAGTGCTCCTGCCCCGAAGGCGATGAGGCTGAAGACGACAATGGTCGCCAGAATGAACAGCAGCCCGAAGAGAAAAAGCTGTAACGACAAGGAGCCCCGAGCAGGGTCGGCGAATTGGGGCAGGAAGGCGAGAAAGAAGATCGCCACCTTCGGATTGGTGACATTCATCACGATGCCGCGTCCATAGAGCGCCAGCGGGCTGATGCCCGTCCCAGCCCCTGCCTCGCCATCCAGATCGGTTCCTCTGGCGCGGAACGCGCCCCATGCCAGATAGAGAAGATAGGCCGCACCGGCGAATTTGAGGCCATTGAAGGCCAACTCGGAGGTCTGGAACAGCACCGCGATGCCGAAGGTCACGGCTGCGGTGTGAACGAGAAGCCCCGTGCAGAGCCCCAGAGTAACCAGCAGGCCCGCGCGGCGACCGAACAGGGCCGACTGGGTGAGCACGAAGATATTGTCCGGGCCGGGTGCCACCCCCAGCGCGAGGGACGCGGCTAGGAACAGGGCGAGCGTATCAAATGGTATCAGCATTGGCTTGAAGTTGCGTCTCTGCCACGGCATCTTCATCGGCAGAGACCACAAGGTCCTTTTCTTGACTTGTTTCGCGATAGCGTTTCCAGCTGTGTCGCAGCCACCATCCCGCGCTGATCGCGACACCGAAAGCGGCGATGAAGCCGATGCCCTGACTTGCCAGCTCAGCAAGTTCGGTCAGACGGTCGGCGAAATAGTAGCCCATCATGACATAGGCCACCACCCAACAGGCGGAACCCAGCACGGAGGCCAGAGAGAAATGCGCCCATTTGACCTTCATGGAACCGCAGAGCATGGTCATCCATGGACCAACCGGGCTGAAAACGGTGCGTGAAAGGAAGACGGCAAGAATGCCCCGCTTACGGAACATGACTTCGGCCCGTTCGATCATGCCGTCGACCTTCTCCGAGCCCCTCAGGCGTTTGAGGACGGGCGACCCCGCCATGCGGGCAAGGCCATAGTTGGACTGATCGCCCACAACCCCTGCAGAAAATGCAACCAGAAGAGCGTGATAAAGTTCCACGTCACCGGAGGCAGCAAAGGCACCGGAAGACAGAACCAGCATGGACGCGGGTACCGGCACCGCCAGACAACTCAGCACGACCGTGAAAAAGATCACCCAGAGGCCGTATGTCGGGATCAACGCCAGAATGGTGTCGGTCATGTCGCACCATCCTTTTTCTCGGTCTGCTCAGCCCCGTTCGGAACTCGAGACGGCTCTGAGGCCGGCTCTGGCGACTGGGCTGGCTTCTGCTTCTGATGCCCGGGCCTGCCTTTCTCCTGCTGAAGGGCGGATTTGGCGGCGCGGACCCGAGCTTCCAGCTCCGGCAGGGTGATATCCATGCGCTCGACGACATCGCTCAGCTTGACCCGACGCCCCTCGAAGGCTTCAAGCTGCATCACCTGCCGAATGATCTCGGGCGGCAAGCGATAGCTCATGCCGACATATTTCGGTGTCATCCATGGCTGGAGGGCTTCGTTGCGGTGGGCGGGATCATGAAAATAGACAAACCCGAAGACAAAGCGCACGCCGAAAAAGATCAACACACAGAGAGCCAGAACAAGCGCGGACAAGGCGATGGGCTGTTCTTTCCAGAAATATTTCAGAGCCTTGATCATGCGGTCCTCTTGATTGTCCTTCAGGCGGCTCTCAGGCGAATACACACAGGATAACGGACACCCTGTCTATCAAGCTCTATCCAGCATCCTTGCTGCGTGGCTTGGCGTTGATCTTGGCCTGTTCTTCGGCTGAGAGGTCGTCATCATCGAGGATCCTGTAGGCCGCACCCTGAATATCCTCATACTGGTTGGATTTCAGCGACCACAAAAAAGCGGCGAGACCCAGGCCCCCGAGAAACAGAGCAACAGGAATGAGAAATAGCAGCGCGCTCATGGCGAGTTTGTCCTTGTCCCGGCTTTCATAAAAGCCCTATCAGCTGTTGCTTCCAGAGGAAACTGCAAAATTGTCACGAATGGTATCGGACCATCATGACTGCCATACGTCATGCGCCCCGGTCCGGCTGCCGATCCTTCATGGCTTCGTCAAAGCCCACATTGTCTGTAAACCACGGGTCGCCCTTGGCGCGGGCGCGCAGGGCATTGAGCGTGACCACGAGGCTTGACCCGGACATGGCGAGCGCAGCAATCAGCGGCGTGACGAACCCGGCGATCGCAAAGGGCACCGCAATGACATTGTAGAGCGTTGCTGCCCAGAGATTCTCCTGCATGATCCTGCCCGCCCGCTTGCCGACATCGATGGTCTGCAGCACCGGGGCGAGCTTTTCGCCTAGGAACAGCGCGTCCGCTGCGGCCTGCGAGACATGAGCGGCGGTTACCGGCGAGATCGACACGTCCGCGGCTGCAAGAGCCGGGGCATCGTTGAGGCCATCGCCCACCATCATGACTGCCTTGCCGAGGGCCTTCTCGGCCTCGATGAGGGCAATCTTGTCGGTGGGCGTGATCCCGGCATGGTATCGTTCGATACCAAGCTGTTCGGCGATCTCGGCGACCGCTCGGGCCTGATCCCCGGAAAGGATCATCAACTCCATGCCCCTCGCTTTGAGGGCCTCAATGACCTCGACCGCGTCGGAGCGCAACTGCTGCTCGAGGGCGAAAACCACAGGAGCCTGCCCTTCTCGGCGGAACGCCAAAAGCGATGCGCTCGGGTGCGCTGCCCTTACCAATTCGGCCTCGGCTTCGGCCTCACAAAAGGCGGGAGACCCGAGACGCAGCTCTTCGCCCTCGACCTGGGCTTTCATCCCCTTGCCCTTCTCCTCGGTCGCCTCGGCAATCGGCCTGATGCGGCGATCCATGGCGGCAAGCGCGGCCGAAAGCGGGTGGCTTGAGGACTTGGCAAGGGCTATCGCCAGATTGAGGCTTTCGGGATCGCAAGCCTCTTTGTTGACGATGCCCGGGCTCGGGCGTGTCAAAGTGCCGGTCTTGTCAAAGACGATGGTGTCGACCTTGGCAAAGCGCTCGAGCGCGTCGGAGCGATTGAGCAGAACCTGATTGCGGAACAGTGAGCCGGAGGCCACCACCTGCACTGCCGGAATGGCAAGCCCCAGCGCGCAGGGGCAGGTAATGATCAACACCGAAATGGCGATCACCAGCGAAGGCTGCCAGCCGATGCCCCAAAGCCACCAGCCAAGGAAGGTCAGGGCCGAAGCCGTGTGAACGATCGGGGCGTAGAGATCGGCAGCGCGGTCGGCGAGCTTTCGATAGCGCGAGCGGGCTTCCATGGCGTCCTCGATGAGGCGGTTGACTTCGTCGAGCAGGGTTCCCTTGGCCGCGGCCGTGACCGAGATGGTCAATCCGTTCTCGCCATTCAGCGTACCGGCATAGACGGCATCGCCCTCGCCCACCTCGACGAGCACCGTTTCGCCAGTGACAAGGCTCTGATCAATTTGCGAGGTGCCAGTAAGGACCGTGCCATCCACCGACACCCGCTCGCCGGGGCGTACCAGAACCCGGTCGCCTGGTTCGATTTTGGACAGAGGCACCTCACGCAGGGCTCCGTCGGCGAATAGCTTCATGGCGGTTTCGGCCTTGAGCGCCGTCAGATTCTCGGCAAAGGAGCGGGTCTTCAGGCGCATCATGTGATCGAGCCAGCGACCGATCAGCAGGAAGAAGAGCAGCATCAGCGCGCTCTCGAAATAGGCTTCGAGTTCGTGCTGGATGGTCTGGAGCAGCGAGAGGAAGAGCGCCAGAATGACGCCGATGGAAATCGGCACATCCATGTTGAGATGGCCCTTGCGCAACACCCGCCATGCGGAGCTGAAGAAAGGCTGACCGGCATAGGCCGCAGCAGGCAGGGTGATTGCTGCAGACAGCCAATGGAAGAAGTCCCTCGTTTCGGGGGTGATGTCCGAGACATTGCCCGACCAGACCGAGATCGACAGCAACATGACATTCATGGCGGCGAAACCGGCCACCGCGAGGGCCCGCAGCAGGCGCTGGTTTTCCTTCTTCTCCTCGGTCTTGATGCGACCGGGATCGAAGGGATGAGCGCCATAGCCCAAATCATTGAGGCGAGCGAGCAACTTGTCCGGATCGGTCTCGCCCGGCTGCCACGTGACCGCGAGGCGATGAGAGGAGAGATTGACCCGCGCGTTGGCAACCCCGTCGAGATCCATCAGGCCCTTTTCGATGCGTGTCATGCAGGCGGGGCAATAGATGCCCTCAACGGCAAGGGCCAGTTTCTGCTTGCCGTCGGGCAGCGTTTCGGAGAAGGTCGACCAATCGCGCTCTACACTATCAGTTGCAATCATCGGGGATCCGTTGAGGCTAGTTCAGCGTGACGGTTTCGAGAGTCTGGAACTTCACTTCCTTGTTCTGCAGGGCCTCAAGCTGGATGCGCCAGCGGCCCGGATCCAAGGTGCCGATGCTGCCCTGATAGACACCGTCGGATTGTGGTGTCATGACGATCTGACGGTCAAAAGTTTCTGTCACGGAGCGGCCGATGTTGGCCTCGATTTCGAGATCGGTAAGAGGGTTGCCGAGTTTGTCCTTGGCCTCGACAACGAGGAAGACTTCGTTCTGGCGGCGTTTGAGCTGCATGGCCATCTGCCAGTGGCGATCCGCCTGCGCCTGAGCTTCCTTCAGGGTGTTGTTGTAGTTCTGGCTGGCCTGATAGGGGCTCTGCTCGACCACACCGGGCCAGGTGGAGCGGGCATAATAGACGAACATTCCGTTGGCGAAGAACATCACGCCAAAGAAACCGCCGATCCACATCAGCACATGCCAGCCGGTGAATTTCTTCTGTTTGGCGCCCGTTCTCTGTTCTGTCATCGCCATTACTCCGTCGCTCCTGCCCTGTCATATTGTGGAACTAAATAGAGGCTTTGGGTAGATCCCGAAAGCCTCTATTTCATGTCTTTTTGGTTAGAAAGCGCCTTACGGTGCCTTGAAATAGTCGGTTACCGTCTGAGCTTCTCCGGTCTCGGCGTCCCGGACGTTGAAGCCGATTGGCTGCGACTTGTCGAGGGGTGCTCCGGGAGGGGCGAAGACCTGAACCCTGAGCTCCTTGGTCAGGTCGGCCTGAATGGGCACAACCATGGACCGGGTATGATCGCTTTCGATGCCGACGGCTGTCATGGAGAAGCCTTCGGGCGCATTGACAAGGCTCAGCTCGAAGTCGCGCGCCGTGGTCGCCTTGTTGATCAGGCGGATGGTGTAGCCATTGCGTAGGGAGCCGTCTGACAGTTGCACGAACAGCGGGTTGCGGTCGTGCAGCACATTGAGGTCAACGAGCTGGCGATTGAGCAGGGTGAAGATCATCAGGCCGCAGACGAGCGAGATCATGCCGATATAGATGATCGTGCGTGGGCGGATGAAGCGATAGATGCTTTCCTTGCCTTCGAGATGACGCTGGATGTTGATATCGGTCTCGTAGTCGATGAGACCCCGTGGCTTGCCGACCTTTTCCATGACATTGTCACAGGCATCGATGCACAGGCCACACTGGATGCAGGCCAGCTGGGCACCATCGCGAATGTCGATGCCGGTCGGGCAAACAGCGACGCACTGGCCACAGTCAACGCAATCCCCGGCGGGCAGACCTTCCTTGGCCCGTGCCTTCATCTTCTTGAGCGATCCGCGTGGTTCGCCCCGGTCGGTGCGGTAGGTGACGTTAAGCGCCCATTCATCCGTGAGAGCGGCCTGAATGCGCGGCCACGGGCACATGTAAACGCAAACCTGTTCGCGCATGTGGCCGGCCATGATGTAGGTAGTCGCGGTCAGGATGCCGATCCAGAGATAGGCAACCATCGGCGCTTCACCAAAGGCAAGCTCGGTGACCAGTGTCGGAGCGTCGGAGAAATAGAGAACCCAGGCACCACCGGTCCACCACGCGATCATCAGCCAGACGATATGCTTGAAGATCGTGCGGCCAACCTTTTTGCCGGTCAGCGGCTGTTGGTCGGACTTGATACGTTCGCGGCGGTCGCCTTCGATCCAGCGCTCGACCAGCATGAAGAGGTCGGTCCAGACCGTCTGGAAGCACATGTAGCCGCACCAGACACGCCCGGCGAGCGCGTTCATCAGGAACAGTGTCAAGGCAGCAAGGATCAGCAGGCCGGTGAGGTAGTAGACCTCCTGCGGCCAGATCTCGATGAAAAAGAAATAGAAACGACGGGCGGGGAAGTCGATCAGGACGGCCTGATCAGGCGCTCCGGGGCCACGATCCCAACGCACGAAAGGCAGGAAGTAATAAATACCGAGCGACACGATCATGAACGCCCATTTGAAATTCCGGTAGCGGCCTTTGACGCTTTGCGGATAGACCTTCTTGGCCTTCGCGTAGAGTGTCTCGCCGCCCGAGCTGGTCCCTGGGGCTTCCACCGTCATCTCGCTTCTCCTCGAAACAGTCACCTTTTGCCGGCAGGCAGTGCGGGCTCCGGCAGATGGATTGGTCAGTCCTCCCGGCCCTGCTAACAGGCATTTTATCTACTTCTATTTAATGTCTCGTTTAGCAGGCCATCGCGTACATGGTATATGACATAGACCAAATCTGAGTGAAAATACCGAGGCATATTGTCGCGATATCGCTCTCGCTTCGGTTTCCGTCTCTGTCGGCCGAGACCCGCCTGGCAGCTTTACAAGATCGTCTGCCCAGCCTCATCAGGTCACATTCGGTGCGATCCCAAAGAGTCCATCGGCGCAGAATTCGGCTTTTCGGCACTCCCATCGAGTCGAGAAGCCCTCTTGGCAGGAAGCGGGGCCAGCCATTGGCCAGCCCCATCTCCAGATTGTCTAGCGCGTCCAAAAACGCGCTTTGGCATGGGCCGTTTACTGGCCACCACCACGGGTGTGAACATACACCGCCAGGGATTTGATCGTCACAGGATCGAGACGCGCTTCCCAGGTGGGCATCACGCCCTTGCGACCATTCGTGATGGTCTCGATGATGGTTTCGCGGTCGCCACCATAGAGCCAGATGGCATCAGTCAGGTTCGGCGCACCGAGCTCCTGCATGCCTTTGGCATCTTCGCCATGGCAGGAGGTGCAGTTGTCCATGAACAGCTGCTGGCCCGCTTCAAGATCGGCCCCTTCCGGTGCAGAGCCCGAAAGCGACTGGACATAGCTGGCAACGGTTGCGATTTCCTCGGAAGAGAGGATTTCGTCGCGACCGAAGGCCGTCATGTCGTTTGTCCGGGTTTCATCGCTGGTCGAACGGATGCCAACGCGGATGGTCTCGTGGATGGCATCGATGGTGCCGCCCCAAAGCCAGTCGTCGTCCAGCAGGTTCGGATAGCCGGTGGTGCCAGCTGCGCCCGAGCCGTGGCAGGCAGCACAGTTGTCACCGAAGGCCGCCGCACCCTGAGCCACTGCAAACTGACGCATGTTGTCGTCAGCAAGAATGTCCTCAACCGAGGCGTCTGCCAGACCGGAGGCCTGCTCAAGACGCGCTTCAACCAGTGAGTTGTAGGCAGCGATGCCTTCCGCACGGTTGGAGTGCCCGAGAAACCCCTTGGTGTAGTCCGTCACCAGCGGCCAGGCCGGATACAGGATCCAGTAGCCGATACCCCAGATGATGGTGGCGTACCAGGTCCACAGCCACCAGCGTGGCAGCGGGTTGTTCAGTTCTTTCAGACCGTCCCAGGAATGACCAGTGGTTTCCACACCAGACAGGTGGTCAATTTCTTTTTCGTGATCGCTCATTCTCAGTCCTCCCGCAGCGGCATGTTGGCAGCATCATCGAACCGCTTCTTGTTGGACGGCCAGAAGGTATAAACCAGCACGCCAGCAAAGATCAGCACGAAATAGAGCAAGCCCCATGTTTGCGCGAAGTTAGCTAAAGTTTCATAGGTCGACATGAACCAGCTCCTTAGCGAAGGTCAGCCTTGTCGTCATAGATCGAGAAATCGACCATCGTGCCCAGTACCTGAAGGTACGCCACGAGAGCGTCCATTTCCGTCACTTTGTCCGGGTTGCCATCAAAGTCACGATAGGTGACATCAGGATAGCGTTCTTCGAAGCCATCGATGTTGTCATCATCGGGATTTGCCTGGGCCATCATGTCGGCCTTGGCGTTGGCAATCTGCTCTTCTGTGTAAGGCACACCGATGAACTGGTTGACCACGAGGTCAGACGAGATATCGTTTACCTTCAGCTCGCTTTTGACGAGGAACGGATAGCCGGGCATAACGGATTCCGGAACCACAGAGCGCGGATCAGTCAAGTGATTGACGTGCCAGAGGTCGGAATATTTGTTGCCCACACGCGCAAGGTCCGGACCGGTACGCTTGGATCCCCACTGGAAGGGATGGTCGTACATGGACTCGGCTGCGAGAGAATAATGACCGTAACGCTCGATTTCGTCACGCATCGGGCGGATCATCTGTGAGTGACACAGATAGCAGCCTTCGCGGATATAGATGTTACGACCGGCGAGTTCGAGCGGGGTGTAAGGACGAACGCCTTCCACCTTCTCGATGGTACTTTTCAGATAGAAAAGCGGGACGATCTCGACGAGCCCCCCGATGGCAACCACAATGAGGATGCCAACGAGCAGAAGCATGGAATGGCGTTCGAGAATGCCGTGTTTTTGCATCAAAGACATGAAAACCGTTCCTTATTCTGCAGGGACCAGCGCCGGGTCGGCGGCATCGGCTTCAGCCTTTTCGCCCACACGTACGGTCATCCAGAGGTTATAAGCCATGATCAGAGCGCCAAGGACGAACATCAGGCCGCCGATCGCGCGGATCATATAGAACGGGTGCATGGCTTCGACGGTTTCGATGAAGGAATATTCAAGGAAACCGAGCTTGTCATAGGCGCGCCACATCAGGCCCTGCATGATACCGGAGACCCACATCGAGGTGATGTAGAGCACGATACCAAGGGTCGAGATCCAGAAGTGCCATTCGACAAGGGTATTGGAGTAGAGCTTCTTGCGGTTCCACAGCCACGGAACGAGGCAGTAGAGTGCACCGAAGGAAATGTAGCCAACCCAGCCAAGAGCGCCGGAATGCACGTGACCGATGGTCCAGTCCGTGTAGTGCGACAGGGAGTTCACGGCTTTCACGGACATGAGCGGACCTTCGAAGGTCGACATGCCGTAGAAGGCAACGGACACCACCATCATGCGGAGCACGGGGTCGGTTCTGAGCTTGTCCCAGGCGCCGGACAGGGTCATCAGGCCGTTGATCATGCCACCCCAGGACGGCATCCAGAGGATGACGGAGAAGGTCATACCAAGGGTCTGTGCCCAATCAGGCAGAGCGGTGTAATGCAGATGGTGCGGACCAGCCCAGATATAGATGAAGATCAGGGCCCAGAAGTGCACGATCGACAGCCGGTAGGAATAGACCGGACGCTCGGCGCGTTTGGGGATGAAGTAGTACATGATGGCAAGGAAGCCAGCAGTGAGGAAGAAGCCCACCGCGTTATGCCCGTACCACCACTGAACCATCGCATCCTGCACACCAGAGAAGACCTGGTAAGACTTGATGCCGAAGACCGAAACCGGGATCGACACGTTGTTGCCCAGATGCAGCATCGCGATTGTCACGATGAAAGCGAGGTAGAACCAGTTGGCCACATAGATATGCGGCTCCTTGCGCTTCCAGAGCGTTGCGAGGAAGACCAGAAGATAGGTCACCCAGACGATGGTCAGCCAAAGGTCGGCATACCATTCCGGTTCGGCATATTCCTTGCCCTGCGTTGCGCCCAGCAGATAGCCAGTACCGGCTATCACGATGAAGGCGTTGTAGCCAAGGATCACGAACCATGGCGCAATGCGACCGGCAATGCGTGCATGACTGGTCCGCTGCACCACATAGAAGGACGTGGCGAGCAGCACGTTACCACCGAATGCAAAGATCACCGCAGAGGTGTGCAACGGGCGCAGGCGGCCAAAGCTCGTCCATTCCAGATCGAAGTTCAGGATCGGGAAGGTCAGCTGCCATGCGATGATATCGCCAACCAGAAAGCCTGCGATCCCCCAGAACATGGCGGCAGCCGATGCGAACTTGATCGGGCCGAGGTTGTAGCCTGTTTCATCGACGTCAACGGGACGCTTGAAATAGGCGTTGAAAATGAGAAACACACCTAGGGCAGAGAATATCAGCCCGACGGTTGCGTGGAATGCCATGACGCCATCTACCGCTTTAGCGGCAATCGTCAGGCAGGCGAAGGCGAGAACAGTCAGGAATACTGCAAAAGCACCTTCTTCAACAGAGAGTCTTTTTGTCGCGTGAGCCATCTTTCAGTCCCATCTCCAGCGGCGCACAACAAAGGGTTGTCCGGCGCTAAAGCTTAAATGGTCGATCCTCCATGCTTGCAGTCTGTATTAGCCATCTTGAATGCAAGCTGAAATTGGAACGCACTTCCCCCACAGGGTGGTCAAACCCTATGGGTGACCCCCTTCATACGCCTTGACTCAGGTCAACGGAATGCCCCCGCCGGACCGGCTACTGCGACTCGTGGTCACAGGCAAAATGTTCATTTGAAAGATACGTTCTAATTTACTTGTTATAATTCAGTATCTTAAACCACCTGATAATGTATGTCCGCATTAGTCCTATGCGTCCTAAGTGGCAGAAAAAATATGCACTTTTCATGCACTTTATACACTGATTTCATCGCCAACGATCATGGCGTGTCGGCATGAGAATCACACTAGTTTCAAGCTTAAAACAAACGCTATACGGGCTTTTCCTAAGAACCACCACCTGTCGGCGAAGTTGTATTTGTGCCTCAAGATTCGAATAGGAGGCCCGGTTCTCAGGTCTTTTTCTGGCGGGTCAGTCTGAGGATTATGGCTGGCGCGACAATCACGAGACCGAGGTAACGCACCAGATGATGGCCGGCAACGAACGCCGGGTTCAGATCGAACAGGAATGCCAGCAGAACCATCGTCTCGAATCCGCCGGGTGCATAGGCCAGAAAGGTCTGGCCAAGAGAGAAGCCGAGCAGCTTCCAACCGATGAGGGCTGCCAACAGAGAGACTGCCATCGACACGAACAGCGAGAGCAGGGAAATCCACGCCAGCCGCGCGAGCTGGCTGAGCGAGACCGAACCAAAACGCGTTCCCACCATGGCACCGATGGTCAGGAAGCCCGGCACAGCGAGCCAGTCCGGCAGAGGCGCATGGAAGGTATCCGTGAGATAGAAGACCCCGGAAATCGCCATGCCACCGAGCAACAGGCCTGCAGGGATCTTCAACCACTTGACCACAGGCCATGTGATCGCAGCGATGGCTAGCAGTATGGCAATGGATTTGAGATCAAGGAACGTCGTTGGCAGGGGCCTCGGCCTGAAGATGCACAGCCTCCCCTTCAAGGGTCGAGAAGGGCGTGAGCAAAATGGGCAAGACCGCGATCATGGCAAACACCCTGATCGATTGCGCCACGGCGACGCGGGAGACATCGACCTTGGTGGATTCAACAATGGCCATGATGTAGCTCAGCGCTCCCGGGAGCGACGCAAAGAGGGCCGTTGCGTGGTCCCAGCGTCCGATGCGGGTCAGCACCAGATAGGAACAGAGCGTTATGACGAACACCGTTACCACCAGCAGCGCGATGCTGATGGGCCATGCGGCGATGGCATGCAACGTGTCGGGTGTGAAGCCGGTCCCGAGGATGAGGCCGACGAGCATGAAGCCGATGTCCTTGATCCGGTCGGGAAGTACGAGTTGTCGGCCGGCATAGATGCCAATCACGACGGAGAGCAGAGATCCCGTCAGCCAGGGAGCGGGCAAGCCAACCTTGTTTGCCAGCCACCCGCCTGCGAAGGCGATGGCATACAACTCGATAATCTTTAACACATCGGAATCCTTTGAGGTGCCGGACGTGACACCCAATGATGTCGGATCAGTTGCTCTCGGGCATTCTGTATCCGAGCAACCGGGCCAAGGGGGCTAATAGAGCAAATAGCATATCCTGGAACCAAATCGGAATGCCTGCGTAATAAAAACCCAAGTGATCCACTTCACTTTGCATCAGGGCAACCTGCAGCAAGGTGTTCCTGTGCTGCTTGAAGCACAGCGCCACGCCGCGGAAATAGACATCCGAATCGTAAGCCGGATCGAGCGTGATGATCGCCTCCACTTGCGCCTCGCCGATGGTATGCACCCGATGAGGCTGCCCACGAGCGACCGTGTAGCATTCTCCCTTGGAGACTTGCAGGCACCCGTCTCTGGTCTCAACCCAAAGGGCGCCCTCGAGTATCTCAAACTGTTCGGTCTGTAGCGGATGAATGTGCCACGGCGTTCCGGACCAATTCGCCTCGATCCTGTCGCGCATGACCAGCGCACCTTCTGCATCATGCTCGTAGCTGGCATTTTGCATGGTCTCTCCCGCTGCCATCGGCAACCCCTTTCCGCAAATCCTTCTGCATCCGATTGATGCGATCAAGCCCCTTGCCCGTAGCGACGGCCAACCTCCCAGCCGTCATCACAGACACCTTCTCCCGTGCCCTCACGTCATCTGCTTCAGCTCGGTTCAATACCTGCGAACTGATCCGTGACACGAATGAGCCGGTCCAATATTCCCGGTTCGTTATAGGCATGTCCTGCGCCCTCGATCGGATAGAAATCCGCATCAGGCCAAGCCTTGTGCAGAGCGTAGGCGTATTTCATCGGGCAAGGCATATCATAGCGGCCATGAACGATGGCGCCGGGGATGCCGCTCAGCTTTTGGGCGTCCCGAAGCAACTGCCCTTCCTCGAGCCAACCGCCGTGCATGAAGAAATGGGTCTCGATGCGTGCAAAAGCGATGGCAAAATGGTCTTCGCCAAACATGTCCGAGTTGACCTCGTCCGGCAGCAGCGTGATGGTTTCCCCTTCCCAGAGGCTCCACGCCTTGGCCGCCTCGATCTGAACGGCCCTATCGTCTGACGTCAGCCGCCTGTAGTAGGCCGCCATCATGTCACCACGCTCTTCGGGCGGAATTTGCGCCTCGAAGCGTTCCCATTTCTCGGGATACATCTGATTGACACCGAACTGATAGTACCAGTTCAACTCGGCCTTGCTGAGCATGTAGACACCACGCAGCACCAGCTCGGACACATATTCGGGATAGGTCTGGGCATAGGCGAGCGCGAGGGTCGAGCCCCATGAGCCACCATAGACCATCCATGTCTCAACGCCCATGAGTTTGCGTAGGCGCTCCATGTCCTCGACCAGATGCCAGGTGGTGTTGGCCTTCAGGTCCGCGTGGGGGGTGGAGCGACCGCAGCCCCGCTGGTCGAACAGCAAGACGTCATAGTGATCGGGGTGAAAGAGCTGCCGGTGCGAGGAAAATATTCCTCCGCCCGGCCCTCCGTGCAGGAAGATGGCAGGCTTGCCGCCTCTTGTTCCCGCCCTTTCCCAACAGATATGATGGCCATCGCCAACATCCAGCATGCCGGAGTCGTAAGGGTCAATTGGGGGGTAGAGCGTGCGCAGGCTTGTCATATGGATCCTCCGGATGAGCAATCCGCCGATGCAATAGCAGGCTCACCTTCTATTATCCTCATATCACAACCATTTTCCCTCCACAATCTGGGCATATCTGACCAAGAAAAATGTACCGGTAACGATTACGGAAGACGCCTGAGGCGCTTTTCTGCAGCCTGATGGCCGGATGTGATGGCAATGACACAATCACGATGCATTACAGTGATCAACCAAATTGCGATTTGCGCAATCTGGAGAAGTTGCTATGAACAGAACTGTTGTTTTTTCAGGACTGATTTCTGCATGAATTGGGCTATGTCGGTATCAAGCAATCATAGAACGAGAGTGTCAGCATCCTTCGGGGGTGCAGAAGATGACGCGCTGCTGCCGTCTCTGAGGCGGATCTCGGTCGTGCTGTTGCTCGGTGCCATGCTTGCGGGCTGCGCCTCGCCAACCGGCATCAAGTTTGCCCAGCCGTCGAGTGACGTACTTGATACGGAGACCATTCTGGTCGCGACCAGCCGGACGCCCATGGGCAATGCAGACTTCACCGGGGAACGATCCGGCGTGATGCAATTCTCAGCCTATCAGGTCTCGATCCCGCCCCAGCACGAGGTGGGAGAGATCGAATGGCCGCGCAACAAGGCCGATCCTCACAAGCATTTCGCCGTTGCCGCCACCGATCCCCTCTCTGGCCTATCCATGCTTCAGGCTCGCCTGAACTCTGACCTAGCAGGTCTGCCTCCAAGCCAGCGCGAGGTGACCCTGTTCGTTCACGGCTACAACACCGATTTTTCCGAAGCGCTCTATCGTGCGGCCCAGATCAAGCACGACTTTGACATGAAGGCGCCGATGACCCTGTTTAGCTGGCCCTCCGCTGGCAAGCCGGGGCTCTATATGTATGACCGGGACAGCGTCAAAGCCTCGCGCGATGATCTTGTGAATGTCATCCGGACGCTGGCGGCGAGCAAGGCGGACCAGATCACGCTGGTCGCCCACTCCCTCGGGACGGAATTGCTGATGGAGAGCCTCAGACAGACAGCACTCATCAACAAAGGGCATCTGCCAGCCAAGCTCAAGTCCGTCATTCTGATTTCGCCTGATATCGACATGGACGTGTTCAACAGCCAGCTCGCGACCATTCAGACATTGCCACAAAATTTCGTCATTCTGGTTTCCGCCCGCGACCGGGCGCTACAGATATCGAGCCTTCTGGCTGGCGATGCCGGACGCGTTGGTAATACGCTTGACGAAACGCGCATCAAGCGCGAAGGCATTGCCGTTGTCGATGTGACCAATTTCGACGGTGGCGACAGCATGAACCACATGACTGCGGTGACGTCCCCGAGCCTTGTCGCTCTCTTGAAGGGCGTGGCTGCATCGGGCAAGAAGACCGACGTCTTCGAGAATGAGAAACAACCCAATCTTCCGCGCACCTTCGTCAATACGGCGACCATGCCGATTGAACTCGTGGTCAAGACCACCAAGACCATTTTTGAGTGATCAACGCTCTCTTGCCCATAGCGTCCGGGTGGCTCGTGCTCCCTACCAAAGCCTGATATGACAAATCGTTTAGGTTTGACATTGCTCAAAGTTGCCCACCACGACCGGGAGCTAAATGCAGCCATGACCGATGTGACCCTTAAATATGCCTCGCGCGCCGTGCCGCGCTACACCTCCTATCCGACCGCTCCGCATTTTTCGCCGAAGTTCGGAAGGCAGACCTATGCCCAGTGGCTCGAGACGGTAGACCAGACCGTCCCGATCTCGCTCTACCTGCATGTGCCCTTCTGCGAGTCCATGTGCCATTACTGCGGCTGCTACACCAAAATCACCAAGAAGGAAAAGCCGCTGCAGGACTATGCCGACATGCTGGTGCGTGAGGTGGTGCTGGTGGCGAGCAAGCTTCCTGCGGGCCAGCAGGTCAGTCACATCCACTGGGGTGGCGGCACGCCGTCTATCCTGCCCCATGATGCCTTCCTGCGCGTGGTGAACTCCATTCGGACCCATTTCACCTTCACCGATGACATGGAGCATGCGATCGAGCTCGACCCACGAACGGTCACCCCTGCCCTTGCCGAAACACTTCGGCTGGCGGGCATCACTCGGGCGAGCCTTGGTGTGCAAGATTTCGACCTCAAGGTGCAGGAAGTGGTCGGTCGGGTGCAGCCCTATGAACTCGTCAAGCAGGCTGTTGACGCCTTGCGGGCCGAGGGCATCAACGAAATCAACCTCGATCTGATGTATGGCCTGCCGTATCAGACCCGCGAGACCATTCGCAACACGGTGGAATTGACGGCGAGCCTCGACCCGTCCCGTCTGGCACT
This sequence comes from uncultured Cohaesibacter sp., assembly GCF_963662805.1. Lineage (NCBI taxonomy): Bacteria > Pseudomonadati > Pseudomonadota > Alphaproteobacteria > Hyphomicrobiales > Cohaesibacteraceae > Cohaesibacter > uncultured Cohaesibacter sp. The sequence continues at coordinate 34,638 of NZ_OY759862.1, read as the reverse complement.
GTTCGGCTATGCCCACGTGCCCTGGATGAAGAAACACCAACGGCTGATACCGGAAGAGTTGCTTCCCGGTGCTGCCGAGCGCATCGCGCTGTTTGATGACGCGACCGAAGCCCTTGAGGAACATGGCTACGAGAAAATCGGCCTCGACCATTTTGCCAAGAGCGACGATCCGCTGGCTCAGGCGGCACGCGAAGGCAACATGCGGCGCAATTTTCAGGGCTACACCACGGACGAGGCCGACATCCTGATTGGGATTGGTGCGTCCTCCATTGGCAAGATGCCGCAAGGCTATATTCAGAACAGCCCCGATTTTGCAGGCTGGGTTCGCGCCGTGGAGGCCGGAGAGCTGCCGATTGCCCGCGGTATCGCCATGGATCAGGACGACCGGGCGCGGGCGGCGATCATCATGTCGATCATGACCGCCTATAAAGTGGATGTTGCGGCGGTTGCACGCGATTTCAACGTTCCCATTGAGCCGCTGCGGTCTTGCTATTTGGCGCTTGATGAACTTGTCGCTGACGGCGTCTGCGTAAGGGATGGCGATCAAGTGAGCGTCACACACCAAGGGCGTCCTCTGGTGCGGCTCGTCGCCTCTGCCTTCGATGCCTATCTGCAGACCGGCAAGGGTCGCCATTCCGTCGCGGTCTGACCGACAGCAAAGCCATGACAAACAACCCAGCGCACGGAAATTTGCGCTGGCGTTGGTTTCGTCAGTCTGAATGTTCCAGAATATGTCTTGAAGAGAAGTTTCGAGCGCCGAGCGCTGTCATCGAAAAGCCCGGTCGAGTTCGGGCTTTATGGCCCGTTTTGACGCCCGGGCCCGAGGGCGATCAATATTTACCGGTCAGGTGGCACAGACCACAAACATTCATGATGCGAATGCGGTCCTGCTTCTCCATGGTGATGACCTTGCGACGCTTCATATCGGACAGAACGCGACTGACCGTTTCGATGGTCAGGCCAAGATAGTCGGCAATTTCCTGTCGGGTCATGTGCAGGGTGACGACGGACTGGTCTTCATCCTCTTGCGGACCGATGCACTCGAAACCGCCACGGCTCGGAACAAAACGCATGAGGAAGGACGCGACGCGTTCATGAGCGGACTTGCGCCCCAGAAGCACGGCATGCTCATGCAAGTTCTGAACCTGCGAGACCAGACATTTCTTCATGTGTTGCTGGATCTCGTCGGAGCCTTCGGCGTCCTTCTTCGAGATCATGTGCACGAGAGTTTCGGTAAGGGTTTCGGCAGATGTGTCATAGACATCGCCAGCAGGCACACCAAACAGATCGCCCGGCCCTAGAATCTCTACCACCTGCCTTCTGCCATCCGGCAAAAGCTTGTAGAGCATGACGGACCCATCGGCCACTTCATAGATATTGTTGGCCGGATCGCCTTCAAAGAAAACGACACCGTGGGCGGGAAAGGTTTTGTGCCGGCTTTGCTCGCTTGACATGATGCCTTTATATTCGCTCTTCGCCTGAAGCGGGGGTTGTGACGGAAGCACACGTCTTTGTGCACTATGACTTGCCAACTTGATATAGCGATCTTCCGACATCTCAGCAACTCCCCTTATGCAGGGCTGGTGTCCCACATTTCATGTCTTATGGAAAAGACTGCCAGCACCTATACGACATGTTTCATCTTGTCGCAATCTGTCCATTTGAAAAACAAACTTACACGTAATTTCCCTTATCATGAACGGAAAAATCATGGCAAACAAGATGCCTATTTACCATAATTTTCCGTCAACCAATTTTATTTTCTATCCACATCAGAACAAAAAGAGCGCTAATTTGTTGGAGATCAATCACCTTTTCCCATGAAGCGAAATATGGCGCTTCACACACCAGACCGTGCAGGCTGGGGCTTCCGTAAACTGCAAAAAATGCATCTTGAGTTCACATATGAGTAAAAGGCACTAGTAAGGTACCGCGATGCTAGGGAGGCCTGTGCAAAAGTCTCCCGATATCGTTTAAATTCTTACAATTACAGGCTTTAACTCGTGCGATCACGACCTGAATCGCGACATTGAATCACAAAATGTATGCCGCACTTAACGTCAAGGGAATACAAGAAGGGCTGTAACCTCTGTTGTCGGACAACCTCATGCCTCTCTTCATCGAGCCGCATGTTGCGTCAAAGTCGCCTCCGGTCACGAACTCAGGAAACAGACGTCTGGCGAGTATCGACTGTCCACTCCCACTCCATGGACCTTTCGCGACCCGACGCGCATGATAGCGAGCTATTGCTTGAAACGATCACGGTCTTTTGAGCCACGAGGCGACAAAAGAGCCCCGGCCCAGAGGACCGAGGCTGGACTGTTTTGGCATCGCTGATCGGGCTTCAGTGCCCGGTCAGAACGATCCGAACCAGATCGGCCGTGTTGCGAGCCTTGAGTTTTTCCATGATGCGGGCACGGTGAACTTCGATGGTCCGAGGGGAGATCGCCAGATGCTGACCGGCTTCCTTGTTGGATGCGCCTTGGGTGATCTGCAGCAGAACATCCCGTTCGCGCGGGGTCAGCGTTTCGGCGTTGGGGAAGCTCCAGTTGGTCAGTGCAGACTGGCCAGCATCGGGCACCTTGTTGGCGGTTTCGAGAATTTTCTCGATCCGATCAACAACCTCAGTGCCGTCAAACGGCTTCTCGATGAAGTCATGTGCGCCCATCTTTATGGCATTGACCGCCATGGGGATGTCGCCCTGACCGGAAATGATCATCACAGGAGCTGCAACGTGGCGGGCGGCCAGCTCTTCCATGACTTCAAGACCGGACCGGCCCGGCATGTGCACATCAAGCAGAATAACAGAGGGAGCCTTTTCCCGCGAGAAGGCAAGGAAGTCCTCGCCATTGGAAAATGTCTCGACCTGATATCCCTCAAGTTCGAACAATACGGACAAAGCATCCCGGACGGCTGGATCGTCGTCAACAATATGGATTGAAGGGTGCAAATCAGTTGTCATCAAGTTGCCTCTTAGCTTTCATCGGGCTATTGAGCCGGCTCGCTGCCCTTCTCGTTGCCATCCTCGGGATCGGACTGCTCGGCGGTCAGGATCTTTTCCGCGCCCGACGGGGAGGAGGCAATGGGCAAGGTTAGAAGAAAACAGGCGCCCGGCTGGGCTTCGTCATAAGGTGCCAGATCTAGGCTGCCACCATGGCTCTGGGCGATGGATCGCGCGATGGCCAGGCCCAGCCCCATGCCATTGCGTCTTTCTGCGTCGAAGGCCTTGAAAAGGTTCTTCCGGTGACTTTCCGGGATGCCCGGACCTGAGTCCTGAAAGCGCACGAGAAGCCGGTCGCGACGGTCCTGCTCGTCCGTGATCCTTTTCAGTGTTACGGTGATGGCCTTGTGCTCAACCTCGCGCATGGCCTGAAAGGCGTTGCGCAGGAGATTGAGGAAAATCTGTTCGATCTGGACCGGATCGACCGCCACGAGCGGCAGATCGTCGGGTGTGATCAGGTCGATGTAGACGTCGGTTGCGGCAAACCCGACAAGCGACAGCTTGTGGGCCTTGCGAATGATCTGTACCAGATCGCTTTCCGTACGTTCGGGCTCTTTCTTCTCGATGATCGAGCGAATGCGCTGCAAGAGCGAGGAGGAGCGCTGAGCTTCCTGAATGGCGCGTCCACACAGGTCCGAGAGTTGCTCCACATCCTCCTGGTCGACCAGACCGGCTCCTGCCAGTCGGGACACCTTGCGCTCGACCGCCTGCAAATAAAGGATGATCGCAGTCAGCGGCTGGTTGAGCTCGTGGGCGACGGTCGCCCCCATCTCATCCATCGCATTGATGCGGGTCATCTGGTTGAGTTCGGTCTGCAGGCTGCGCAGTCTCTGTTCGTCCTCCTTGCGGGAGCGCAAGTCGCGCATCACCCCAATGAACTGCTTGCCATTTTCGGTTTCCGCAACGCCGACCGACAGATCGAAGGGGAAGGTCGAGCCGTCCTTGTGGCGTCCCTGCACTTCTCTTCCGATGCCGATGATGGAATGTTCGCCCGTCTCCAAATAGCGACCAACCCATGCGTCATGATGCTTGGCATATTTCTGCGGCATCAGGATGTCGACGCGCTTGCCGATGACCTCTTCGGCGGTGTAGCCGAAGAGCATTTCCGAGGTCTTGTTGAACAGCAGAATGCGGGAATGGTCGTCCATCAGGCAGATGGAATCTGCAGCCATGTCGAGAAGGGATATCAGCCTTGCATCCACATGTTCCAGTGGATGGAAGGCTTTTTCCTCTCTCTCGGCGGTCAGGCCATCCTTATGTTTCGGGCCATTGATGGTTAGGGTTCCATCCATTCCTGCGGGTCTCTACGGCTCGTTTCTCACTCCAGATGACCCGGTTTTCTGCGACTATCGTCTAGATAACCAATAGGTTAGCCGTTGAATGGCAGAATCCATCTGGTCCGGGTCCGTTGCGAAACATAGTCGCATAAACGCGGACCCGCTTTGACCAAACGCAAACCCGGGCGCCAATCCAACTCCGGCCTCGTCAACCAGTTTTCGGGTCATGGGAAGGGCGTCGGTGACACCTTCAAGGCCAAAGAAAAAGTAGAAACTTCCCATTGGCGGCGCATACTTAACCGAGTTGTGCCCCTGAAAGGCGTCAAGCAGCTTGGTTCGACCGATACGGGCGCGCTCGATTTGTTCAGTTACGAACAACTCACCATCGTTGAGCGCGGCGACAGCTGCACGCTGCATGAAGGGGGCGACGCCGGAGGTCGAATATTGGATCAGATTGCCGATAATCTCGCCAAGAGCCGGAGGGGCGCTGAGCCAACCGACTCGCCAACCGGTCATGGCCCAGTTCTTCGACATGGAGTTGACGAAGAGGATCTTGTCGTCGTCCTCGCAGATCTCATAGAAGGACGGAGCCGTGGCGCGATCCTCGCCATAATAGAAGCGAGTGTAGATCTCGTCGGCGATGATCCAGAGATCCCGTTCGCGCGCGAAGTCGAGAATGGCCCTGATCTGATCGGCGGAGGCAACCCAGCCGGTGGGGTTCGAAGGAGAATTGATAAACAGGGCCTTGGTCCGCTCGTTGCAGGCAGCAAAGAGCTTGTCGAGATCAAGGTGCCAGCCTTCGGGCGAGAAGGTGAGCGGGACTTCAACCGGGCGGGCGCTGGCAACCTGAACCGCGGCGCCAAGGTTCGGCCATGCCGGGCTTGGCAGCACAATCTCGTCGCCGGGACCGGCTACGATGCGCACGGCTATCTGGATGGCCTGCATCCCCGATCCGGTGACGAAAAACCGCTCGGTCGAAAAGGGTCGCCCATAGAGGCGCTCATGATAGCTGGCGATTGCCTCGCGCAGTTCGGGAATGCCGCGCTGGTGGGTGTAGAAAGTCTCTCCGTCCTTCAGGGCCTGACTGGCCGCCTCGCAGATGAAACTCGGTGTCGGCATACAGCCCTCGCCGACCCAGAGCGGAACGACATCCTTGCGTCCGGCGGCATAGGTGCGGATGCCGATGATGCCGCTGGAGGGCGTGTGCACGGCTTCATGGCTCAATCTGTCGAAAAGTTCTGGGCGCTGCTCAGGCGCCGTATCGGAGGAATGCGGCGAAGCCATTGTCTTTCCTTGACCTTATTGGAGGTGATGTTATGGGGGAGGAACCGCTGCGGGTGCGGTCTCATTGGTCGGGTTATCCTTGCGCCGAAAGTGCCATCTTTGCAAGAGACAAACCGATGGCAAGGAGCGCGCGAAGGCCCATGATGGCCTTGCCGACCATAATCTCTTGAAAATTCGTCTAAGCTGGTCGCTTCCTGCCTCTTCCCGGCTTCCAATAAAAATGCATCTGCTATAACTTTTCTGGAAGTACTGGAAGGATTGCGTTGAATGCTGCAAGGCTGGATGGTCGTTCTGACGACCCTGACATATATCGGGCTATTGTTTGCCATCGCGTCCTATGGAGATCACCGGGCCCGGACGCGCGTGCCGGATCAACGCAATCCCAATCTCTATGCCCTGTCGCTTGCGGTCTATTGCACCAGCTGGACCTTCTTCGGTTCGGTCGGTCTTGCCCAGACAAGCGGCCTTGATTTTCTGACCATCTATATCGGCCCGATGATCGTCTTCACGCTCGGCGTCCCGCTCGTCTGGCGCATCATCAAACTGTCAAAGACCGAACGCATCACCTCGATCGCCGACTTTCTGGGGGCTCGATATGGCAAGAACCAGCAGGTCGCGGCGGTTGCAACCGTGATCGCGGTGGTCGGGACGATGCCCTACATCGCGCTCCAGCTGAAAGCCGTGGCAACCTCGGTTGCCATTCTGATGGAGCACCTGAGCTTCTCCTTCCCCAATGGACAGATCCCGGTCCTTGCCGACATCGCCTTTTTCGTCGCCATTGCCATGGCCGTCTTCGCCATCCTGTTCGGCACGCGCCATGCGGATGCAACTGAGCATCAGGGCGGACTGATCCTTGCGGTGGCAACAGAGAGCGTCATCAAGCTGATCGCCTTTCTGACCGTTGGCTTCTATGTCACCTTCTGGATGTTCGATGGACCGACTGATCTGTTCGTGCAAGCGGCAGAGGCTGGCATTTCGGCCCTCGGACCGGGCACAGGTCCCGATGCCATCAACTGGATCGTGCTGATCACCCTGTCCGCGGGAGCCTCGATCCTTTTGCCGCGGCAGTTCCATGTTGCCGTGGTTGAGAATACCTCCGAGCGGGCCCTGCGCCGTGCCACATGGTTGTTCCCGACCTATCTCATCCTGATCAACCTGTTTGTCATCCCGATTGCACTCGCCGGTCAAATCCTGCTTGACCCGAGCATCGACGCGGACAGCTATGTGCTGACCCTTCCCATGCGGGCCGGGTCGGAGTTCGTGACGCTGGTTGCCTTCCTTGGCGGACTGTCTGCGGCGACCGCAATGGTGATCATTTCGTCGGTTGCGCTGGCGATCATGATTTCCAATGATCTCGTGCTGCCGATTTTCCTGCGCCGCCATGCGGATCAGGCGATCTACACGCCTGACATGGGACGAGCTCTGCTCAATGTGCGCAGGCTGGCGATCCTGTTGATGTTCGCCCTCGCCTATGCCTTCTATCGCACGGCGGTCAACAACACCGGGTTGGCGCAGATCGGCCTGATCGCCTTTGCCGCCATGGCGCAGTTCTTGCCTGCCCTGCTCGGCGGCCTGATCTGGAAGCGCGCCAACGCGCGGGGAGCCATCGCGGGCCTGATCGCAGGTTTCACGGTCTGGATCTACACCTTGCTGCTGCCGATGTTTGCCCAGTCCGGACTGTTCTCGACCGACTTCATGATGGATGGCCCACTCGACGTGGTCTTCCTCAAGCCGCAGGCGCTGTTCGGCACGGATCTGCCACCACTGCTGCATGGAGTGTTCTGGAGCCTGTTGTTCAACATCATCGGCTACACGGCCGGGTCGGTGTCGCGCGGACCGGAACTGATCGAGCGGCTGCAGGCCAATGTCTTCGTGCCGGACGAACTTCGCCCCTCCCCGGCGCTTCGGCTGTGGCGCACGATGCTGACGGTGGGCGATCTTGAAGACATGGTCGCACGCTATCTCGGCGCCGAGCGCACCCAGCGATCCTTCCGCGCCCATGCCCAGCAGCGGGACATCCATTATGATCGCAACATGGAGGTGGATCCGCAGTTCCTGCGCTTTGCCGAGCAGTTGCTGGCGAGCGCGATTGGCTCGGCGTCTTCGCGCCTGTTGATGAGCCTTCTGTTGAAGCGCCGGGAAGTCTCGCCCAAGGGCACGATGAAGTTGCTCGATGATGCATCCGAAGCGCTGCAATATAACCGCGACCTTCTGCAAACCGCGCTCAACCATGTGCGGCAGGGCATCGCGGTGTTCGATCAGGACTTGAGACTCACGCTCTGGAACAAGCCGTTCCGCGACCTCTTGAAGATCCCTGTCGAGTTCGGTCAGGTCGGGACGCCCCTGCCGTCGATCCTGCAACATATCGCGGCGCGTGGTGACCTCGGCGATGGCCCGGTCGACAAGATCGTCAATGACCGGATCGACTTGATTGTCGTGCAGCAGGCTCCCTATCAGGAGCATATGGCGAGCACGGAAATCACCCTCGATGTGCGCGCCACCTCGATGCCTGATGGCGGCATCGTGATCACCTTCTCCGATGTCTCTGAGCGCGTGCGGGCCGAGCGGGCCCTCGAGGCGGCCAATGAAACGCTTGAACGACGGGTCAAGGATCGAACCCGCGAGTTGATGCATCTGAACGACGCCCTCAGAAGCGCAAAACAGGACGCCGAGGAGGCCAACGTATCGAAGACGCGCTTCCTTGCCGCGGCCGGTCACGACATCATGCAGCCGATGAATGCGGCCCGTCTCTACACCACTGCTCTTGTCAATCGCCTTGAGGCCATTGCCGAGAAGAGCGAGGACCACGGAATCGCCGAAAGCTCGGTGATGGCGACCAACATCGACAGCTCTCTCGAGGCGGTGGAAGACATTCTAGCTGCGCTTCTCGATATCGCGCGGCTTGATTCCGGCGCGATGAAGCCACAGATTTCGGCCTTCCCCATTGATGAGCTGCTGGACCGGATGCGCATCGACTTCGAGCCTCAGGCCAAGGAAAAGGGCCTTGAACTGCGTATCGTCTCCTGTGGACTTCATGTGCGTTCGGACAAGCATCTGCTTCGCCGGTTGCTGCAGAACCTCATTTCCAACGCCATCAAATACACGACCGAAGGCCGGGTTCTGGTGGGTTGCCGTCGCTTTGCCGGTGCCATCGAAGTTCAGATCCACGACACCGGCGTCGGCATACCCGAAGCTCAGCAGGAAGAGATCTTCCTCGAATTCCAGCGCCTTGATGAAGGGGCAAGGATCGCCGGGGGTCTCGGGCTGGGACTATCGATCGTTGATCGCATCGCACGGGTTCTCGATCACCCGATCCGTCTGATGTCGACCCCGAATGTCGGCTCGGCCTTTGCCGTCAAACTGCCAGCCTTCCGCCTGTTACACAGCGCCCGCCGGGCCGAAGCGCCACCGACCACCAACAAGCAGCCGCTTAGCGACCTCCGCATCCTCTGCATCGACAACGAGCCGGTCATTCTCGATGGCATGCGCGCGATGCTCGAAGGATGGGGATGCGTCGTGTTGACCGCCTCGGACGTGGAGGACGCCAAGACCAAAGTGTCCGCAGGCGAAAAGCCTCTTGATGGCATTCTCATCGACTATCACCTTGACAATATGCTCGGGACAGATGCCTGCGAAGAGCTGCGCGCGGAATTCGGTCGTCACATCATGGCCAGCCTGATCACCGCCGACAGGACGACCGAGGTCCGCGACGAAGCCCGTTCCAAGGACATGGCGCTTCTCAACAAACCGGTCAAACCCGCCCAGTTGAGAGCACTTCTGAATACCTGGAACATGACGGCCATCCGCCGTCGCGGGCAGAAGTGATCCTCCCCACATTCCGACTTCTCGGTGCATTCCAAACTGTGACGTCGCATATAGAAAAGGCCCGGTTGGATCGACCGGGCCTGATATCTCTTCATCCAGCAACAGGTGAGGCTTGGCTCATCCCTTGCCGGTGATGGCCTGCCATTGACCGGCTTCGATCTTGGCGGCGGCGATCACGGCCTGCGTACGGCTGTCGACGTTCAGCTTTTGCAGGATAGCCGAGACGTGCGCCTTGACCGTGGCTTCGGAAACCGAAAGCTCATAGGCGATCTGCTTGTTGAGAAGGCCTTCGGACAGCATCATCAACACGCGCACCTGCTGAGGTGTCAGGGTGTTGAGGCGTTCCACGAGCTCGGTGATCTCGTCGCTGTAAGGAGCGGACAGATCAATCGATTCAGGAACCCATGTCTCACCGTTCAGAACGGCGCGGATGCCTTGCGCGATGTTGTCGATGGACTGCGACTTGGGAATGAACCCCGACGCTCCGAATTCCATGCAACGGCGAATGGTCGGCACATCCTCGCTGGCAGACACGATCACGACAGGAATTGCCGGAAATTGTGCCCGCAGGTAAAGAAGGCCGGAAAAGCCGCGCACTCCCGGCATGGACAGATCGAGCAGCACCAGATCGATGTCTTCGGACAATTCAAGCCGATCACCCACTTGCTCAAGAGTGCCGGCTTCATGGATGGCAATCTGTTCGAAGATCGTCTCCAGTGTCTGACGCAATGCGCCACGAAACAGCGGATGATCGTCGGCGATGATGATATTCAGCGATGCCTGCTGCACTATGCTCCTCCCCCAATCAGTCTGGGCAATATGGTTGTGCCCGATCAACTGATCTGACACGACCACCTTAAACGTAGTCGCCTGATGTCTGAAACGGAAAGTCTGGCAGTCGTCTTTTCCATCAGGAGCTGTATCGCCAGTATCGATACACCAACATATTGCCAGAATCCATCACGGATTCGCCCCTCTTCCGCTTCCGTGCACCGATACGGAGTATCCCCGTATCGGCTGATTATCAGTCGCTCCCCAAAAGAGCGGACTAGCAACTACAGTATTACGACTTCTTTGTAGCAAACTATGGGCGGTTGCAACTTGCTTGGCAAGCCGTAGCTTCGACATATTCGCAAATTCACACGCTTGTTGAGATATTTAGCCGCTGTTCATGGTAAAGATACGAGCTTGCTTGGGGAAATCGCGTAAGCAATGGTCCGCTCTGTCAAGAATTGCGAGCATCTTTGTCCAAATTCGGGAGAATCGCGCGATTTTCTCACCAACAGAGACCAAAAGCCGGAGGTGCGACCGATGGGATGCATCGCACGGGATAGCGCCGACCCGATCGCCCATTACCGTGAGGGACAATCGCCCCTCTGCAACGTCCAGAAGACATCTGTTCGTAATATTTGACCCTTAAGTTTGCCGCCAAATTGACGAACTCCATGCTGCAGCTTCTTTCCTTTGACATCTGCGTGCAGCAATCAGGGTGCTGCAAGGGTTGCCGGTATGAAGCTTTTCGAAACGACAACCTGTCCCAACCTGCCAAAGGTCGATGAAGACCTCATCAGCAGGATCATGAGTGCCGAGCGCACCCGTTCCTGGCACCGGGCGCTGTTCGACGAACTGGAAGCCATGCATTGCCTCGAAGTGGGTGGCGAATACGTGGAGTGTGGTCCGATCGGGGGCGAGATAACCGTCGCCGCCTGGAACCTGCAACGCTGTCTCTATCCAGAGCAGAGCGCGGATCTTCTGCGCACGGTCGAGCCGGATGTGGTGCTTGTCTCGGAGATGGATGGCGGGATGGCCCGCACCCACCAGCGCAACACCACCCGCGCGCTCGCCGACAGTCTCGGGATGCATTATGCCTTCGGGCTCGAGTTTTTCGAGCTTGGTCTTGGCAACGAAATCGAGACCCGGCTGGCGGCGGATGATCACAACGAACTTGGCTGGCATGGCAATGCGATCCTGAGCCGGGTCGAGCCGACGGCGCTCTGTCTCATTCGTCTTGACGACCATGGTCAATGGTTTTGCCCGGGCGAGGGACTGCGTTCGAGTGGATCTGACCCGCAGCCGCGTATCGGCGGACGTTGTGCCGTGGCGGCGATCCTGCCGACCGAGGCCGGGGAGATTTGTGTCGCTTCGGTTCATCTTGAGAACAATGCTCTGGCCGCCCTGCGGCAATCCCAGATCGAGCGTCTGATCGCCGCTCTTGATGCCTTCGCCGACAATATCCCGATCATCATCGGGGGGGATCTGAACACCAACGGAGCGCCCGAGCCGGGTGGGGCGTTCGGAGAACCGCTGTTCACGGCCGCAGAACGCCATGGTTTTGACTGGTCAAACAACGCCAAGGGCGTCACCACCCGCCGGAGCCCACTCTCGGGCAAGGTCAGGACAAAGCAGCAGCTTGACTGGTTCTGCTCTCGCGGCTTTGAAGGGAGGGACGCGCAGATCCGCCCTGCCCTCGATGACAGCGGCAAGGTGCTGTCCGATCATGAACTGATCGTGGGTCGGTTCGCGCGTCTTTGAGACTGCGGCCAATTGCCTTGATCATAAATACGCTCGGGGCTCTGGTCAGACTTGTCGCCCCGGCATGAAGCCGTTAGCCTTGCGCCACTATCTTCCTGAAGGCACGGAAAGGCTCCGCGATGACACGCTTCGTCTCACTCAACCAGTTTGTCAACACTTGGGAATGCGACGAAAACGATCATATGAACGTGCAGTTCTATTTTGCTAAATTCGATGATGCGGCGACAGTCTTTGCTGCGGTTCATTCCCTCGAGGACGCTCTGGGGCGTCGCGTCAGTCGTCATGTCCGCTATCATCGAGAGCTGCGCGGAGCGGCACCGCTCAGAGTGCTGTCGTCTCTGGTGCATCCGATCCAAGCCAAGAGCCTCTGGGCACCGGGCACGCTGGTCCAGCATGTGATGGTTGAGACGACAACCGGAGCCATTGCGGCAACCGCTCTTGACTATCACGAAGGCGTCGCGACCGCCGATCAGGAAGATATCCTTGATCAGCTCGAACCGCTGGTCACCCCGCGCGGGATCGTTGAAACGCCACAGATCATCGAGCCACCTCGGGCAGCGGAACGGGTTGTCTTCCGCTCGGTGCTGCATCCGGATTTATGCCGGGCGGATGGAACCGCAAGAGATCAAGCCTATATCGCCGCCATGTCCGATGCCGCGTCTCACACGTGGGACGAAATCGGCATCGACTGCAACTGGTTGTCGGAGCATGGTTTTGGCCGCATTGCGGTGGAAATGCGCCTGTCCCTTCACAAGCCGATGATGGCTGGCTGCCTTTATCAGCTCCAGATCTCCTATCGGGATCTCACCTCACGGGCCTTTGGCAAGCGGCTTGATTTCTTCGACGTCCGAGACCAGACACACTATGGTCATGTGGATTCGACCGTGATGCTGCTCAACCATGCAACGCGCCGGTCAGAACCTCTTCCCGGCTTTGCCCGCGAAGCGATCACGGCGCGGCTCGCCAAGGAATGATTTGTCAGACGCGATTGTCTTCAAATTCCTTGCGGAATTCCTGAACAACACCGAAGAAACGGCGCATCATGGCTTCGCCCAGATCGAGAAATTGCGCGAAATCCTCCGGCATCTTTCCGGCTTCGCGCCCCTTTTTGTCGTCCGCGGTTGGGGGCTCTTCCGGCTCTTTGTCTTGAGGGGCAAGGGCCTCATTCTTCTCCGGGGCGGCAATCTCGGACTCGGTATCCTTACCAGCATCCTTCTCATCCAGAGCGACAGAGCGGGCTTCGTCAAGCGCCTTCAGCCGGGCGGCCTGATCCTTGTTTTCGGCCTCTAGCGTTTCGATCCGGTGGTTTAGGATATCGACCCGATCACGCAGGAAATCATTGAACTTGCGCTGCCGTTCGAGCTTGGTTGCCAGCGCTGACAGCTCGCGCAGAAAGTTTTCGCGCCATTCATCATTCTCGGCGACCCGCGGAGCCTCACCCATTTTCTCAGCCGGTTGAGCCGCCTGCTCTTCCGCTGCACCGACAACCGGCATGGCGATCAGGACCGCTCCGAAGGAGAGGCCGAGCATAAGCATCCGCGCGTTAGACAGACTGAGACCAGTGAGTAGAGACAAGAGTTTGGTTCCCCGCATTTCGCACCTTTGACCCGCTCGGGCAAATCATCCGACACCCAAATCAGGATTGCCGACGCGCCCAAAGCTTAACAAATGCTTTACCTCAGGAACATGGAAAATTTTGGCGAAGTGGTGAAAGACAGCGGGAAAGGTCGCTGGACTAGCGCTGGGAATGATAGCGGAGCTGCTGGCGATATTCTTCGATATCGCGGTATTGATGGCGACGCGACAGACCCAGACGCTCAATGCGCCACTGCATGAGCGCTTCGAAGGTCTTCACGCTGACATCCTGCTCGCCCAGAATCCGGTAGAGGGTCTTGTTGCCCTCGGTCATCAAAAGATGCTCCATGGCCTTGGTCGACAGTCCGGGACCATCGCGCAGGAACCAGATGATATCCTCTTTGCGCTGCTTGCGTATGAGATCGGCCAGAAGGGCATCAAAGGTCATTTCGCCAAGGTTCATCTGCACCACGGCCTCTTCGCGCGAGACCGCAAGATCCTCGTTCTGAGGCGTCACGCCATTGCGGAGCTGGCCATTGAGGAAACCCTCCAGATTGCCGGTTTCGATGGCATTTGCAAAGGAGGTCGGCAGAAACGGACAGCCAGCCTCGACGCGTTTGTTGAGCATGTCGAAAAAGACTTCATCGACGATGCATCGCGCCGCCAGTTCGGTCTGAATCTCGAGAGACTTCTGGCAGATGATCGAGCATAGCATCACGGCTTTGCTGGAGAATTCAGCCCCGAGATTGCGCAGCAGGGTGGCGATTGCACCAAGAAAGGCTCGGGCCATAATCGCGTCGACAAGGTCGGCTGGCACGGTCGACCGGCTCGCGATTGCCGTCAGCACAGTCTCACCCCTGACACGCACCGCATGGAGCAGCAAATCATCGCTCAACATGGGAGAATGCTGGAAGAGCGGCGTCACCATGTCGTCCTTTTCCATGGACAAGCGTTCCGCCAGTGGGGTCGAGATATGGTTGGTGCGGGCAAGCAGGGTGATGATGTCGCGACGAACGCTGAGGTCGATCTGATCATAGAGATCAAGCACCAGCGCCGAGAAGAGCTGTCTCTCCATGTCGCTTGGCGCTTCGCCCGTGCGCCGCGCATATTCGGCTGTAAGCTTGCGAATCAGCAAAGACCGAGCAGCGACGTCCTTCACTTTGGCCAGTTGCTCGAATTGCTGTAAAATGCTGTCAGCCATTCCCTAATCCCGTTTGACAGATTCTGACACGCATCACCCATCAGAATCTGTCACAAATTATTGGGTATTTGTTAATTATGTGTCCACTTCTCAGAAAAACTTGAGTTTACGGTTCGCAGAAAGGCCACGAACCGGGAGAACTGGTGATACGTGTCAGCCATGGATCAGCGACCGATGATGATGGGGGCGCGGCCGGAAAGAATGGCTTCCTCGGCCATGAAAAACCGATCCTGACCCCAGAAGGCTTCGCCCTGATAGACAACGCAAGGGGAGCCGATGATGTCGACTTCGAGGCCGCGCTCGGTATTGGCAGCATAGATCGCCTTGATGGCGTCGCTGTCTGCGGCCTTGAGGACGGCCTCGCGATCTTCGCCGCAGGCATCAAGGCAGGCAGCGATCACGTCGCGCTCGGCAATATTCTGCTCCTCGACCCACAATTTGCGCATGATCGCGGTTATCAGGGCAGCAGCGTCGCCTCCGGCTTCCTGAACAGCGATGATCGACAGATCGGCCAAGGTTGGATCGGTGGGGAAGAATTTGGGTTCAACATTCATTTCGAGACCATGATGCAGCTTCCAGCGCTTGAGCTCGAGCAGGCGATTGCGCAGGCGTGCCGGATCCCGGTCTTTGACCGCGACACCGCCGGAGCGGGCAAAAACCTCACCCAGCTTAACCGGGCGATAGGTGACATCAAGCGAGAGCCGTTTTGCCATCGCATGAAAGGCGGCGTTGCCGACATAGGCAAACGAGGACATGGCGGAAAAATAATAGTCGACTTTAACAGGCGCGGTGCTCATGCGAGATCCTTTCCGAGGTTTTCCTGATGGCTAGAGAATTCTGGACGGTCTGTGCGCTCGGGCCGCAAGCAGATAACAGGCGAGTCTCGCCTGCAATTGCCACCGTTTGATGAAGGCGGGTTTCTATAGGTCTCTCAAGCTGCTATAGGCAACACTGGACAGTCAAGTAAATTGGTTCGCTCCATTTGGTGATCGACCCGGATGGACTTGTGAACCGCTTGACAGGAACGACGGAACGCGCCCCATGGAACTGCCAGAACCGAATATTCCGGGCCTGATTTGGGCCTTCAGATTTGATCCCGCCACCAAAGGCTGGCAGTCGCTCCCGTTTGATGTGCGCGGAGAGGATCTGATCAGCGAAGAGGGGTTTGTCTGGCTGCATCTGGGATTGTCGGATGCCCGGGTGACCTCCTTCATTGAAACAATCAAGGACTTTGACGAGGAAGCCCGCCTTGAGCTGACCAGCCGGAACTATCGCGAACACCTCTCGACAACTCAACAGTCTGTCTGTGGCACTCTGGTCGATTTTCAGCGCGGATTTGACGAGAAGGGAGCGGAGATCGGCTGGCTGCATTTTGCCGTCACCAATAAGATCATTGTAACGACGCGCCTCAAGCCGCTTCGCAGCCTTGATCGGGTGCGCTCCATCCTTGAGAAGACAACGCGGGTCAGGAGCCCGCTTGATGTCTTTGCTCTGCTCGTCACCGAATTCCAGCGCACGGTTCTGGATGTGGTGGTGGAGACCACCGAGACCCTCAACGACATCGAAGACATCGTCTATGAAGAAAGCTCACAGGACGGGACCCGCGATCTGACCCCGGCGCGACGGATGATCGTGCGCCTCAACCGGCATTTGCGCACCGAGCTTGCCCTCTTGCGCAGAGCAGCCGCCGAGGATGAGGAAGATCTGTTCCCCGGCCTTGATGATGTCGCCGACGATCTCATCGCACGGATCGAGATGGTGGAGCGAGACGTCACCTCCCTGCAGGATCGGGCACGACTGTTGCACGAGGAGATCAACACCAAGGCCACCACCCAGACCAACAGGCATCTCTACATCCTGTCGATCCTCACGGCCTTCCTCATGCCGCCGACACTGGTTACCGGATTTTTCGGCATGAACACTGAAAACCTGCCCTTCACCGAAACATCCGCAGGCACCTTCCTTGCCTTCATGCTGATCGTGGCATCGGTCGGCTTTGCCTGGTGGCTGCTGCGCAAGGCCGACATCATCTAGCCTCGCCTTTCTGCTTTCCTTACTGAATTGATTTCAATGGACCCTTTGTCATGACCGAAGTGATCAAACAACTTGCCACGCGCCTCATTTATCGCAATCGCTGGCTGAGCCTCAGAGAGGACAAGGTGCGCTTTCCCGGCGGGCACGAAGGCATCTATACGGTTGTTGACAAGCCCGACTTTGCCACCATCATTCCGGTGCATGATGACGGACGGATCCAACTCGTGAAGCAATATCGCTACACGGTGGGTGGCACATACTGGGAACTTCCGCAAGGATCCTGGGAGACGAAAGACGAGGTGGATCCGGAAGCTCTTGCGCTTGGTGAGCTGGAAGAAGAGACCGGACTGAAGGCTGGCAAGATTGAAAAGATCGCCGAGATGTTCGCCGCCTATGGAGTTCTCAACCAAACCTGCCACGTGTTTCTGGCAACGGACCTCAGCGAAGGCCAAATGGCACGGGAAGTGACCGAACTGGACATGGAAACCGCCGCCTTTACCGAGGATGAGGTGCTGAGCATGATCCAGTCCCGTGAGATCATGGACTCTGTTGCCATCGGGGCCTTTGGCTATTGGCAGATGCTGAAACGCTAAAAAGCCGGATGCGACGGACGCACCCGGCTTTTTGTCTTCTGGAGGAAAATCCTTTTGCCTACTCGGCTGCCACCTTGGCGGCTTCCGAGTTGAAGCGGGTATAGAAACGGTCGTTGTTGGCGGCCATATCTTCCAGCAGCTTGGCGGGCTTGAAGCGCTCCCCAAACTTGGCTTCGAGGGTCTGGCACTTGGCGAGGAAGGCCGGTGTGCCCATGGTGTCGATGTAGGATAAGACACCGCCGGTGAAGGGTGCAAAGCCGAAGCCGAGGATCGAGCCGACATCGGCCTCGCGGACATCTTCCAGCACGCCCTCTTCGAAGACGCGGACGGCTTCAAGCGCCTGAGCCACAAGGAACCGGTCCTTGATCTCCTCGTGATCAATGCCATCGGGATCTGCCTGCGGGGCAAGATCCTTCAGCCCCGGCCAAAGGCGCTTGTTGCGGCCTTCATAGTCGTAGAAGCCCTTGCCGTTTTTGCGACCAAGACGTCCCTCATCGACGACCAGTTTCTTGAGCAAGGCCTCCTGCTTCGGGTCAATCGAGCCTTCACCCATCTGGGCCTTGGTGGCCTGAATGATGTTCCATGCAAGTTCCAGTGCAACCTCGTCATTGAGAGACAAGGGACCGACGGGCATGCCTGCCTGCTTGGCGAGATTCTCGATCATCGCGGCGGGCACGCCTTCGGTGAGCATCAGATGCCCCTCGCGGATGTAGCCCAGCACAGAGCGGTTGGCGTAGAAACCACGGCCATCATTGACGAGGATCGGGGTCTTCTTGATCTTCGATACAAAGTCGAGCGCGGTGCCGATGGCCGCGTCACCAGTCTGTTTGCCTTTGATCACCTCGACCAGCATCATCTTGTCGACGGGCGAGAAGAAGTGGATGCCGATGAAATTCGCCGGGTCGGACACAGCCTTGGCCAGGCCCGAAATCGGCAAAGTGGAGGTGTTGGAAGCAATCGGGCAATCCGTGCCGACCACGGCTTCGATCTGCTTGAAGATGGAGGCCTTCAGCTCGGGATCCTCGAACACCGCCTCGATCACCAGATCGCAGCCCTTGAGGGCTGCATAGTCGGCGGTCGGGGTCACCCGGTCGAGCAGTGCCTTGACCTTCTCCTCGGTGGTCCGGCCCTTTTTCATCTGGCCCGCGAGGTTCTCCGCAATATGACCCTTGCCCTTCTCGGCGCTGGCCTGATCGCGGTCGATGAGGACGACCTCAAGACCGGCCTGCGCCGAGACATGGGCGATGCCCGCGCCCATAAAACCGGCGCCAATCACGGCAACCTTCTTCAGGCTTGCCTTCTCGATGCCTTGAGGGCGGCGGGCACCCTTGCCCAGTTCCTGCATATTGAGGAAGAGCGAGCGGATCATGTTGGCCGCTTCGGGCGTTGCCACGGTCTTGGCGAAGTAGCGGCTCTCAATGCGAAGGGCCGTATCCATGTCCATCAACAGGCCTTCATAGGCCGCCCGGACCATATAGCGGATGGCGGGGTAATTGTCGTGGGTCTCGCGTCGGTAGATCGCGCCAACGGCGGGCCAGACGTTGAACCCGGCGGGACTATAGACCCGGCCCGAGGGCAGCTTATAGCCCTTCTGATCCCACGGCTTGATCGGCGACAGACCATCACGCAGCATCTGCTTGGCCGTCTCGATCAGCTCATCGGCGGGTGCAATCTTGTCAATGATCTTGGATGCCAGAGCCCTCTTGGGCGCAAGCATCGAGCCTTTCATGAGGAACTGAAGACCAGCCTGCGTGTCCATCATTCTGAGGATGCGGGTGGTGCCACCAGCGCCGGGGAAGAGGCCGACCTTGACTTCCGGCAGGCCCAGCTTGGCGCTGTCCTTGTCGACCATCACGCGACCATGGCAGGAGAGTGCCAGTTCGCAGGCGCCGCCCGCTGCGGTGCCGTTGAGAGCGGCGACCCATGGCTTACCGGAGGTCTCCAGCTTGCGGAAGGTGACGCTGAGGCGACGGCTTTCCTCGAACAGCTCGGTCGCGGCTGCCGTCTCGCCCTTCTCGGCGCGGGCCTTCTGGTACTGACCCAAGAGGCCCTGCAGCATGGTGAGGTCGGCACCACCGGAGAACTGGTCCTTGCCGGAGGTGACCACGACGCCCTTGATGGCCTCATTGGCTGTGATGTCGTCAATCACCTTATCGAGCTCAAGGATGGCCTCGGCGGTGAAGACATTCATGGATCGGTCGGGCATATCCCAGGTGAGGGTCGCAATGCCGTCCGCGTCGATGTCGAGTTTGAAATTGGTGTAATCGGACATATCTCTCCCCTCCCTTATACGCGCTCGATGATGGTGGCAGTGCCCATGCCTGCGCCGATGCACAAGGTGACGAGGGCGGTGTTCTTGTCCTGCCGTTCCAGCTCATCAAGCACGGTTCCGAGGATCATCGCGCCGGTCGCACCGAGCGGATGGCCCATGGCAATGGCGCCGCCATTGACATTCACCTTGGCCGGATCAGCTTGGAAATACTGCATGAAACGCAGCACGACGGAGGCGAAGGCCTCGTTGATCTCGATGAGGTCGAGGTCGGCGAAATTCATGCCCGCACGCTTCAGCACCTTGTCGGTAACGTCGGTCGGGCCGGTCAGCATGAGGGCCGGCTCGGAGCCGATATTGGCGAAGGCACGAATGCGGGCGCGGGGCTTCAGACCAGCGGCCTTGCCTGCGTCCTCGTTGCCGATCAGCACGGCGGCCGCGCCATCAACGATGCCGGACGAGTTGCCCGCATGGTGGATGTGGTTGATGCCTTCGAGTTCCGGGTAGCGCTCCATGGCGACGGCGTTGAAGCCGCCCATCTCGCCGATCATGGCGAAGGATGGATTGAGGCCTGCGAGGTTTTCGACCGTCGTGCCGGGGCGCATATGCTCGTCATGATCGAGGATCAGCGCACCGTTGATATCGGTGACCGGGGTCACGGATTTGGAGAAGTAGCCCTTCTCCCACGCATTGGCGGCGCGCTTCTGGCTCTCGACCGACAGTTCATCCGCCTGCTCACGGGTGAAGCCGTATTTGGTGGCGATGAGGTCGGCGGAGACGCCCTGCGGCATGAAGAAGGCGGGGACATTGACGCCGGGGTCCATGAACCATGCGCCACCCGAAGAGCCAAGACCGAGGCGCGACATGGCTTCCACGCCGCCGCCGATGGTCATGTCATGAGCACCGGCCATGATCTGGCTGGCAGCCATGTTGATGGCATCAAGGCCCGAGGCACAGAAACGGTTGACCTGAATACCGGGCACGGACTGCTCATACTCGGCGGCAAAAGCGGCTGCACGCGGAATGACACCACCGGCCTCGCCGATCGGGTCAACGCAGCCCAGCACAATGTCATCCACCAGCTTGGTATCAAGGCCATTGCGATCGCGAATGGCTTTCAGCGTCGTTGCGGCCAGCTGCACTGCGGGCACTTCATGCAAGGATCCATCGACCTTGCCTCGCCCGCGTGGGGTGCGCACATGATCATAAATAAAGGCGTCTGCCATAGGGTCTCCTCCCAATTCCTGTTGCAAGGGCCATCCGGTGTGACCGAATGTCGGGGCACTTCGCCCTCTCCTTCCCTTGCCTATCAAGCGCGAAAGCTGCTGCCAGAAGTCTCGCCAAGAGTGCGAAAGACATATGGCAGCAGCATATCAGGTAAAGTGTTTGACGTCAGAATGCCTCTGCGGGCATCGCCATCAGGCTGTCCGCCCCGACCATGATCCGGTCGCGCCGCATGGCGGTCGTCGGCATGGTGCGTTCCATATAGAAACGGGCCAGCGCCAGTTTGGTTTCGAAGAAGGCCTTGCGGCTGTCATCTTCGTTCTTGAGTGCGACGGCGGCCATCTTCGCCCACATATAGCCGAGCATCACCGTGCCGAAGAGATGCATGTAGTCGACAGACCCGGCTCCGGCATGATCGGGGTTTTTCATGGCATTTTCGCCAAACCACATGGTTGCCTTCTGCAGGTCTTCAGCCCCGGCCTTCAAGGGCAGGATGAAGGGAGCCATGGCTTCGTCCGCCATGTTTGCTTCGATATAGGATCCGAGCTCCTGGAACAGGGCCATGATGCCGCGACCGCCATTGGCCATCAGTTTGCGGCCAACCAGATCGAGCGCCTGAATGCCATTCGCGCCTTCATAGATCATGGCGATGCGGGCATCGCGGACGAACTGCGACGCTCCGGTTTCCTCAATGAAGCCATGGCCGCCAAAGATCTGCTGCGCCATCACGGTATTCTCGAAGCCGATGTCGGTGAGGTGACCCTTGAGGACCGGCGTGAAAAGACCGAGGCGGTCTTCGGCCTGCTGGCGCACCTTCTCTTCCGGATGCTTGTGCGCAATGTCGGACTGGATGGAGGCATAGAGGCAGAAGGCGCGGGCCGCTTCATTGAAGCTGCGCATGGTCAGAAGCATGCGGCGCACGTCCGGATGCACGATCAGCGGATCGGCTGGACCATCCGGGTTTTTCGGGCCTGTCAAGAAAAGCGGCTGCGGCATGGCGGACTGCCGCTATTGTGGCTGCCGCCGTCATGCTGCGGCGGGATGACGCAGGGCCGAAGGGAAGGAGGCGTCAGGATGAGAGGGCGTAGCCTTCGTCCGATTTGATTATGCGCCCGTCAGCCACAAAGGCCTCCAGCGTCTTTTCGAACTGCGCCATTTCCCCCTCGCCCTTGAGCACCTTTCCGGCTTCCTTGAGCAGATAGTCCAGGGGCAGCACAGGGGACTTGCCGCGCCGAAACAGCGCCCCGAGGTAGGTGTCGAAAAAATCTGTTGTCTTGTCATGCCATCCTCCGTGGAGCTTCACGCCGTAGGGACAGGGCCGAATACCGCTGGCGACGGTACTGTCTCGTCCGGTCCGTGTCAACGGCTGGGATGGATTACGCCTGCATATCCGGTGTGTTGTCGCCATGGGGCGCATTGCGCCGCAGGGCTTCGTCCAGGGCTTGCAGGGCAAGGGGCTTGGTAAGGTAGTCGTTCATGCCAGAGTCATGGCTTTGGGAGCGGAATTCCACAAGGGCGTGGGCGGTCATGGCGATGATGGGCACGTCCTTGGCGACCTTGCCCCTGCGGATGCGCCGGGTGGCCTCCAGTCCGTCCATTTCAGGCATTTCCAGGTCCATGAGCACGACGTCGAACCGCTCTGCGGCCAGCGCCTGCAGCGCTGCCTGTCCGTTGTTGGCCACGACGCAACTGTGTCCCAGCTTGCGCAGATAGATTTCCGCCAGCCGCACGTTGGCCTGGGGTGTCCTCAACCAGCAGGACGCGCAGGGCCTGTGCGGGAGGCTTTGGGTCATAGGAGGGGTGCCCGGCGCGGCGTCGGGTTGCCTCTGTGGTTGCGCCCCGAGCGCCGGGGCCATGCTGACGCAGAGAGCGAAATGAGCGGTAAAGAAAAAGGTGCTGCCCTCTCCCGGTACGCTTTCCGTCCAGATGCGCCCTCCCATGAGCGAGACAATGTGCTTGCAGATGGCAAGGCCCAGTCCGGACCCTCCGTATAGTCTCGTGATGGACCCGTCCGCCTGGGAAAAGGCGTTGAAAATGTGGTCCACTTTCGCGGAAGAGATGCCGATGCCCGTGTCGCGCACCGTGAAGAGCAGGGTTACGCCTGAAGCGTCGTTGCCCTGGGCCTGATCCGCCGTGCCGGGTAGGGCGGTTTCCACGGACAGATCCACCCGGCCGTGGTCGGTGAATTTGATGGCGTTGCTCACCAGATTGACCAGCACCTGGCGCAGGCGCGTGGGGTCCCCTTGCAGCTGCGTGGGCGTGCCTGGGGCAATGCGCGTCTTCAGGGCCAGGCGCTTGAGCCTGGCCTGAGTCTGCATGAGTCCTCGCACGGATTCCACCAGCGGGGCCAGGTCGAAATCCAGGCGTTCCAGATCCATCTTGGCCCGCCTCGATGCGGGAGACGTCGAGGACATCGTTCACCAGCGAGAGCAGATGGTGTGCGCTTTCCAGCGAGGCGCTCAGATATTCGCGGCGCTCCACGTCCCCGGTTGCGTCCATGGCGAGGCCCGTCATGCCCACGATGGTGTTCATGGGGGTGCGAATCTCGTGGCTCATGGCGGCCAGGAACTCGCTCTTGGCGCAGTTGGCGGCCTCGGCTGTGTGGCGCGCCTGCAGGAAGGGCCTCTTCGGTATTCTGGCGCAGATGATTTCTTCCTGAAGGTGGACGTTGGCTATGGTCAACTGGTGCGTTGCGCTCGATGATGAGACCGATGCCGGCACCGATGACGGCAAGCAGGAAGGTGATGATGATGCCCATGAGAACCGCATGCCGGCCACGGATTTTTCCATGTTCCGGGCGGCGATGTCCATGCCCACCAACGCCCAGGATGGCTCCGGTCTCGTCCTTTATTGGTGCGAAGCCGGAGATCCAGCGTCCCCACCGGTCGAATAGGGGCCGACCAGTTGCGCCTTGCCGTGGGAGAAAATGTCGCGCAGTTCGGGGGGCGCTTCGTCGTATTCCGTGCCTGGCGCGGCGTAGTCCGTCGAGGTGGGAGGCTCGGTGTCCAGGGTGAACAGTACCTTGCGCTCGGGCAGGGATAGCCTGACCAGGTAGATGTAGCGCAGGTCGGAATTGGAGTTCCTGATTTTTTCCCAGTTGCAGGAGGAGCCGTCTGTGGCTGATCGCGGTTTTATCCTGCTGGATGCCGGACAGTTGGCTCACCTCTTCGGGATCAAGGGCGTTGCCCACGGCCGAGACGCGCATGTACAATTCATTTCGGATGGAATCCTCCGCGCTTTCTCCCAGCATGTCGGTCAGGGTAAAGCCGAAGAGCAGGGCGAAACCAATTGCCGTGAGGCCCAGCGAGTAGGCGAGCGAGCCCTCGCGCACCCACTTCCGTCGGCGTCTCCCTGCCAAAGGCCGCGGCGCGGGCGCAGGAGATGGCGAACGCCGCCGCTGTGACCGCCCCGGCCACGGCATAGGCGCGGGCCGGGAGTATCGCGGTGGAGATGGTCCCATTGTCGGCAAGGCCGTGCAGCAGCAGGTGGATGGCCGGGGCTATGGCCCAGGCAAGGATGTAACAGGCCAGCAGCGGGTACAGGGCCGTGCTGTAGCGCGCGGCGTCGGGCGACAGGAAACGGCGCACCAGGGTGGCAAGGGCCAGTGCGCCGCCCACAAGGCCCAGGCCGATGGTCGCGGCGTTTTCAAAGCCTTGCGCGCCGTGGATAAGGGCGGCTGCGGCGGGCACTACCAGCAGGATGCCGCACAGGACATAGGCCCCCCCCCGCAGGCGGCCGGGGCGCATGCCGTTGGCGCCGTAGAGGGCGAGAAAGAAAAGGCTCAGGGCATGCAGGGAGATGCTTGCCTTGCCCAGCAGATCCGTGTTGGGCACTGCGAACTGGATGAGGCACAGCGAGGTGGAGAGAAGATCGCAATTCCATAAGGCATAGCACAGCCACTCCAACACCTTGTGGCGTCTGAAGAGCTGCGCGGCGGAAAGCGCGATGAAGAAGAGGCATAGCCCCTGGCTGAAAAGAAGGTAGTCGATCCTGTAGCTGTACATTCTGTGTCCTGGGCCGCGTGGTTCTGCGCAGCGGCGTAAATTTTTACAGATATAACGTGCGAGGAGCCTGTTTGTATAGCGTGGTTAGGGTAAAAAATGTCACTAGTGGCGAATTGCGGAAATACAGTCATCTGGGTATGCTTGCGAACCCTCCGAGGGTCTGGTAAGATTTGCGATAGTGCGCAACTGCACGATGAAAGGTGGCGGGCCATGACGTTTGACATCGGCGGCTGGGTACGGACCAATCAGGCCTTTTGCATTTGGGCTGTTTTTTTTGGGCTGGTCTGGCTTATTCTTAGTCAGGGGCTTTTTGGCCTCCTGTTCATCACCTTTATCCTCTGTTTCCTGTTCAACAAGCTTGTCAACCGCCTGATGCGGCGTTTGCCCCTGGGGCGACGGGCGCTCACGGTTGTGCTCTATCTGGTTTTTGTCGCGGTCGTTTCCATCATCCTGTCGGTGGTGGTGCCAAGCTGGGCTCCGAGGCCAAGCATTTCGCCATGCAACTGCCCAAGACCCAGGTCAAGCTGCATGCGTACATGGATACGTTGGCGGAGGAGTATCCCACCTTCGAGCTGCCCCTGGCCACGTCCAAGCAGTTCTTGTCGCTCAAAAAGATCGCCGGCATCGACGGCGACAAACTGGTCGCCATCGCCATGGCCTCCATCAACCAGGTGACGGGATTCGTGTCGTTTTTCCTGCTCGGCACCTTGTTCAGCTTTCTCATCCTGCTCGATTATCCGCACCTGAAAGAGCGGTTCGCCGCGTTGCAGCACAGCCGCATCCAGGATTTCTATATGGAGACCGTGGATCGTGTGGTGCAGTTCGGCGTTTTCGTGGGCGAGGGGTTCAGGGCGCAGTTTCTCATTTCCTGCTGCAACACGGTGCTCACCGCCGCGGGGCTGTGGGCGCTGGGCATTTCCCCATCGTGTTGCTGTCGGTCATCGTGTTCACGGCCGGGCTCATCCGGTGCTGGGCATGCTCATCTCCACCCTGCCCATCATGCTGCTGGCCTTCAACAGCGGCGGAGTGGAACGCATGCTGTGGGCCGTGGGCATGGTCTGCGTGGTGCATCTGTTCGAGACCTATGTGTTCAATCCCCGCATTTTTTCAGCGGTGTTCAAGATCAGCCCGGTGGTCACGCTGATCATCCTGTTTGTGGCGCACCACCTGGCGGGCTTGTGGGGCATGATCCTTGGCGTGCCGGTGTCGGTGTTCATCTACCGCCAGCTCATCATGTGCCCCTGGGGCACGCGGACCCGGAACGTTGCGATGGAGAGCCGGAAGGCTGATCCTGGCGACGCGAAACGGAAGGGCAAGGTGCGTGCGCTGTGGCGGCGCACTTTTTTTTGTGGGGGGAAACGCCACGAGACAGGGCAGGGGCGACGCATACGCAAAAGGGGCATGTCAGGGGGCCTGCCGCCGGGCCACGGCGCAACGGTAATAAAAAAGGGGCTACGGTGTTTACCGTAACCCCTTGATTTCTGGCGGAGAGGGAGGGATTCGAACCCTCGAAACAGGTTTAAGCCCGTTTACCCGCTTAGCAGGCGAGCTCCTTCGGCCAACTCGGACACCTCTCCATTCAAGGCCGTGGCAAGGACGCGAATACCGTCCGATCGCCAAGAGGAAATTTTCTAGGCGGGTGGAGCCCGTATTGTCAAGAAAAAAACGGAGCCCAGGCTGCGGTGACGCTATTTTTCGGCCCGGCCCATCCTCGTCCGGCTTCGCTGGCTACCGGCGTCCTGGCCCAGGCCGCTGTGGTGACGGGAAACCTTTTGTTGACTTGTGGTGACGTATATCGCAATATGAAAAAATGCGGAAAACCGATGACGGACAACGCGATGAGGCGCAGCATGATATAGCCCTTTGGGGGCTGTTTTGCGCAATGCCCAATGGCCGTGTCGTGCGTGCCAATAATACCCTGGCCCACATGCTGGGCTATCCCGACGCCTCAGCCCTTCTCGAGGTGGTGACCACCAGCGACGCGCTTTTCGCCGCGCCGGGAGACGCTGCGCGGCTGTTGGGGCAGGTTGGCGCGGCGCAAGCCCAGGCCCTTGAAATCGACCTGCTGCGTCGCGACGGCTCCCGCTGTCCGGTGCTGGCGCATTGCCATGTTGTCCGAGACAAGGACGAGCAGCGGTATCTCGAAGTCGTCGTGTTGGATAATACACGGCTCAGCAAGGCCGAAACCGCCTACCAATCCCTGTTCGACAACGCCGTGACCGGCATTTTTTCCTGCACCACCGAGGGCGTGCTGCTGGCGGCCAACCCCGCCCTGGCAACTATTTTCGGCTATGCCTCGCCTCAGGAACTTCTTACCGCTGCGGGGAATATGGGGGCGGACCTGTTCGTCGCACCTGGCGACTGGGACCGGTTGACCCAGGATGTCGCGGCTCACGGCAAGGTTGTCGACTATGAGACCCAGGTTTTTAACGGCAAGGGCGAGCTCATATGGGTGCGCATCGCGGCGTGGCGCATGGTCATGGGCGAGCAGGCCGTGCTGGAGGGGGTGGTGGAGGATATCGGCGACCTGAAGGGAGACCAATGGAAGCTGGTGGAAACCGAGGAGAAGTTCAAGTCCATTTTCGATCATGCCGTGGAGGGCATGTTCCAGTTCACTCCCCTCGGGCATCTGGTGAGCGGCAACCCCGCCTTTGTGCGCATGCTGGGGTACGAATCCTTTGAGGCCATGAGCGCCGTGCCTGGCGGGGCACCTCATCTCCTGTTCCGTGATCCCGACAGGTATGAGGATTTCTGCGAGCAGATGGGTTCCCAGAAACAGGTCATCGATTTCGAGGCGCGGGTGCCCCGCGCCGATCACAGCACCATATGGGTGTCCATCAACGCCCGTTCCGAGGTGGGGATAGACGGGCGGCCCTTGTTGTACGAGGGCTCCATGCAGAACATCTCCCGGCGCAAGGACGCGGAATTCAAGCTCCAGCATCAGGCCTGCCACGACGCGTTGACCGGGCTGGACAACCGGCCCATGTTCATCGACCATCTGGAAAAGGCCATCTTGGCCGCGACGCAGTCGCTCGGCGGCACGGTCTGCGTGGTGAGTATGAATCTGGACCGGTTCAAGGTCATCAACGACAGCCTGGGGCATCAGGTGGGTGATGAGGTGCTCATGGCCGTCAGCAGGCGGCTCTTGGTCTGTATGGATTTCCAGTGTCGTGTGCTCGCGTCTGGGCGGGGATTCCTTCGCCATTCTGCTTCCCCAGGTCGGCACCCCCGAGGCGGCGGTCATGGAGGTGGAGTTGTTGCAGCAGGCCCTGGCCGCACCTTGCAAGATACGGGAGCACGACATTTACGTGTCCGCCAGCATGGGATCGTCCTGTCCGTGGGGCGGGGGAGCGACCCCGGAAGCCATGCTGCGCGACGCGGACATCGCCATGAACATCGCCAAGGCGACCCCTGGCAAGGGGTACGCTTTTTATGACGCATCCATGCACAGGGAGGCCATGGACCGTCTGACAGTGGAGACCATGCTGCACAATGCCCTGGGGCGGGATGAGTATCGGCTCTTCTACCAGCCCATCGTGGATATCGTCACCGGCGAGTTGCATGCCTTTGAGGCGCTCGTGCGCTGGGAGCAACCTGGCAAGGGGATAGTGTCTCCCGCCAAGTTCATTCCTCTGCTGGAAGAGAACGGCGATATCGTGGAAGTGGGCCGTTGGGTGTTGCACGAGGCGTGCCGTCAACTGAGGCTCTGGCTTGATGCCTTCCCGCAGCGACCGAGGACCATGGTCAGCGTGAATCTGTCCCCCAGGCAATTGATGGTTCCCGGGGTGGCCAACATGGTGCGCCGCGCCTTGGAGGCGACAGGGCTGCCCGCCGCGAATCTCATACTGGAAATTACGGAAAGCGCGGTCATGGAGCGGGCCAGCCTGGCCCGGGAGGTGCTGCGCGAACTCAAGGACATTGGTGTATTGCTGTCCCTGGACGACTTTGGCACAGGGTACTCGTCGTTGGCCTACCTGCACCAGTTTCCGGTGGACACCCTGAAGGTGGACCGCTCCTTTGTACTGCGCATGGAGCCCTCGGTGGCGGGTTCAAGCGGTGAGGAGATCGTGCGCACCATCATCAATCTGGCGCGGATATTGGGCAAGAAAGTGGTGCCGAGGGTGTTGAAAATCCCACGCAGCTTGCCATGCTGCATGCGCTCAACTGCCAGTTCGTGCAAGGATACTACTATTCCAAGCCGTTGCCCCCCAGAGATGCGGAGGACTGCATCGTCAACGCATGGTGGATGCGTGGCCCGCATGAGCGGGAAAAGGGCCTTCTGCCTGCATAGCGCCGCGCCGTCCTATTCCTCGTCATCCTCGTTTTCGTGCGTCTGGCGCAATCGCTTGACCGCCTTGGCCACAAAATCTTCCGGTTCAAGTATCTGGATGCGCTTTGAGCCGTCGTTGGCTTTGCGCATCTCGATCATGTTGTGCTGCACCAGGGTGTTGAACACGGCGTTGACCTTGGCGGCGGGCTGCACAAAGGACTGGGCGATGGCCTTGGTGGTGTTCATGTAGTCCAGGTTGTGGGTGCCGTGCATGGCCATCAGGTCGAGAATCTGGCACACGCCGTGGAAGACGCTTGGCACCTGCATGGATTTGACCGTGGCGGTCTTGAGCCGGTGCACCAGCACATCGAGCACGGTCTGCATGATCTGCGGCGACTGCCTGACAAACTCCTCAAAGTCGTCCTTTTTTATCTCAATGACCTTGCAGTCCTCAAGGGCCACGGCTGCGGCGGTGCGCTTCTGGTCGCCCAACAGGATGGCCATTTCGCCGAACAGGGAGATGGGGTTGAGGATGACCAACACCTTTTTCTTGCCGTTGATCTCTTTTGAAAGCTCGACGCGGCCTTCCTTCAGCAGATACGCGGAGTCGCCTTTCGAGCCCTCATTGAAGATGACGCTGTATTTGAGGAAATCTTGACCAGATAGGTGGCGGACATGGCGCTCCTTATGCAAGCGGTGGCGCCACGCAGGTGTGGCGGGCCGCGCATCGGCTTGTCTTGCCTGCACCATACTGCAAGTAGGTCCGGCAGACAATGCGCAAAGGGGGAAAATGCGGCATGAGGTCAGAAGAGGGTCAAGGCCCCTTCTTTGGCGAAAAACACCCTGGGCTTGGCCGGGGCATCCTTGGGAGGCGCGGCATCCGTCGGCGCGGGGCCTCCAGGGACGCCCGTGCCGTCGGAAACGACGACCCGGTAGCCGAAGGTGACGAAAAGCGGGCCTGGGCCGGGCAGGTCCTCGGGCTCGAGGATGAACTCGAAGGGCACTCCCTGGCGGGGATCGAGCAGGCGCGAGAGGCGGATGATGAGGCTCTTGTCCCGGGCGATGACCCGCCCGTGCTCGTCGCACAGATAGGCGGCGAGCCAGAGTTCATCGATGGTGGTCGCCCATTCGGGCAGCGCCTTGGCCACGGGAAACGCCACGCCCACCACGCCGTATTTGGCTGTCAGAGGCATGCTGCGGTAGGAAAAACGCCAGAATTTCATGGTCAGGGTCTGCTCGCCGTCCACGGTGAAGGGCACGCGCTTGAGATGGCGCACACTCATGTAAGAGCAGCCCGCCGCCAGGAGGACGAGGGCAAGAAGACAGGCAAGGACGGGGCGGATTTTCATGCAAACCTTTGGCGTTTTCGTGCGCGGCACGCGATCATGCCTCGCGGGCAACTCTTAAAGCATCTTGGGCGGACCTTGCACCAACATCTGCGCCAGCGTCAAGTCCACCTTGGGCATGCGGCCCATGGCCTTGCCCACAAACGCCATCTCCAACGCGGCCAGTTCCCGGTAGAGCGGCGTGCGGTCGAGCAGGCGGGTGTGCCCTGCGGCCTTGGCCTGCTCTTCGTAGCGAAAGCAGCCCGGATAGGTGGTGGGCTCGCCCGTGGGACGCAGCACAAAATGGCCGGTGCCGTGCAGGGCGGGCAGATCATGAGGCGGTGGGAATACAGGCCGCACAGGCCGTCGTCGTTGAGCGGGCACATGATGCCCGGAACCATGCCCTCGGCCACCAGGGCGTCGGCTCGCCGCACATAATCTTCGGCGCGGCGCAGATAGGTCTCCCGCCGGTCCTTGGGCAGTCCCCGCATGCCCTGCCAGAGGTACGCCCACTCAATAGAGGTGTGGTGCTGGAAATAGCTGACGCAGCAGTTGCTTGCACAGCCGCCGCAACCGAAGGCGATGGGCGAGGCCACGCCGGCGTATGCTTCGCCCATGCGCTTGTACAGGGCCGCCAGACGAATGAAGGGGTTGCTCTTCTTGGGTTTCATGCTTCTCCGCGCAGCCATGCGAGCACGGCGTCCGCTGCCTGCTGCGGGGTGTTGGTGTCCGTGTCCACGGTGAAATCCGCAGCCGCCTCGTACAATGGCAGCCTCTCGGCGTAGAGATCCTGCACGGTCTGGCCCGGCGCAATGGCCAAACCCCGGTCCCGGCCCGCGCCCACGCGGGCGCTGATGGCGTCGAGCCCCGCCCGAAGGAACACGACCGGACCAAGGCGCTTGAGCTGCGCCACGGCCTCGTCGCCGTAAATGACGCTGCCGCCTGTGGACACGACGCAGTGGGCCACCCTGAGGCGGGCGACGACCAGTTCCTCGGCCGCCACAAAGGCCTCGCGGCCCAATGTGTCGAAAACATCCTGCAACCGCGTTCCGAAAAACGCTTCAAGCAATTGGTCCGTGTCCAGCTGCGCCCAGCCGATGGCGCGCGCCAGCAGGCGGCCCAGGGTGGACTTGCCTGCTCCGGCCATGCCTATGAGCGTCACGCAGCCGCCCTCGGGCAGGCGGGAAGAATCGAACTGCACCATGGTCTGTCCGTGCGGTTAGGGTCAGCGAAAATCAGCTTGCGCCGCCCTGCTGCGTATACTCCCTGCCGCCGGCAGTCAAGGCGACGGCCCGGCTGGCCGGGGCGGGGGGGCTACTGCAACTCTTTGGTCATGTAGGCGGCGTGGAGCGCGCCGAGCAGGCGTTCGTTGTAGCGGCGCATGTCCTTGTACAGGGCTTCCACGGCCTGCACGGGGGTCAGGGCCGGGGCGTGCGGTCGCGTGGAGATCATGGCGGCGAACGAGTCGGCAATGGCGCAGAGGGAACCGAGGCTGCTGATCTGCGAAGAGGCCAGCTTGCGCGGATAGCCCGAGCCGTCATGTCTCTCGTGGTGGTCCATGACGATCTGCTGCACCTCGTCGAACACCAGTTCGAGCTTGTGCAGGTGTTTCGCGCCGTCCATGACGTGTTGCAGTACCTTGCCGCGTTCCTCGCCGGTCAGCGGTTTCGGTTTGTCCAGGATGAATTTGGGCACCTTGGTCATGCCGATGTCGTGCAACAGGAGTCCCATGGTGATCCTGTCCAGTTTGCGGCGGGTGTACTCGTCCTTCTGGGTTTTCAGGTAAAGCCACAGGCCCATGATGCAGGTGTTGATGCTGTGGTTGGCCAGGGTGTGCTCGGTAAGCAGCCTGCGGGTGAAGGACTTGATGCGGAAGCGGTCCTCGTTGATGTACTCGGTGAAGACCATCATATCCTTGTACAGCGCCTCGAATACAACCTTCACCGGCTGTTCGAAAAAACGCCTCAAGGCGCAATTGCAATGCGTTGATCGTGATGTCCGCGATCTCCCCTTCCTTGAGATTGGCGTCCACGAGCACCAGATCGAGCTGCTTGACGATGTGCTTGGAATAGATCGGGTGGTCGGCGCGGGAAACAAAAAGGTTCCCCTCGACGCAGAGCTGGTGCACCGCTTCCACCTGCTCGTTGGTCATGCGGTGTCCCTTGCGGATGTAGGGAAGCAGTTGCGCGACATCCTCGTTGAATTTGAACAGGTCGAGGGGAGGGCGGTATTTGGGGAAGCTGGTCAATATTTCCGTGCTGATCTGGTAATACTCTTCGGAAATGTTGTCCGGAATGGTGGTTTTTATGGCGGCCATGGGCGTTCTCACAGGCGCGTTGCGGTCGGCCATGGAGTGGGCCGTACCATTTTGCCGGTCATATATCGTACCGTGTCATATCCTTTTCCGCAACCACGACCGCAACGCGCGTGAGCTGTTGCGGCGTGCGCAGCACCTTCCCTCGCCGATCCCGGTGTCCTGTCCAGGCCAGGAGCGAGCGGTCGGGCCATGTAATTTTCGGCTTGCTTGACGCGTTTCGCGTGTCGTCCCCCCCTGGTCGTGGCTTCCCAGCACACCCTTTAGCACCCCTCTTTGCGTTTTGTCGCCCAGCTGTCAACCCTGAAAGTCAGAATTCCTAAAAATTTTCTAGACAATAAATGCTGTCCCACCTTGACACTGGATGCAATATGGTAGATGCAGTGGGAAATTGTGGTAAAAAGTGGTAAGGATACTCCAAATGCTCTTCGAAGGTCGCCATCACAGAAGTCTCGATCCCAAGGGAAGGCTCATGCTGCCCCCGGAATTTCGGGACATTCTGCTTGCGCGCAGCCGTGACGGACTGTTCGTCATGACTACCTATGACGACTGCGTGGTGGTGTATCCGCAGCCCGACTGGGAAGAGCTGGCGGAAAAATTCAATACCCTGCGCACTACCTCGCGCCGTGTGCGCGACTTTCGGCGTCTGGTCATCGGCGGCGCGGAAAAGGTGTCCCTGGACAAGCAGGGGCGGGTGCGCTTCTCCCAGTCCCATTGCGACTACGCGGGATTGAGCAAGGAGCTTGTCCTGGTGGGGCAGGGCCGTACCTTTGAAGTGTGGGATCAGGCGCGGTTTGGCGGAGTCACGAGCCAGAACTTCGACGATGTGGCCGAGGAACTGGCGGAGAGCGGCATCGATTTTGCCCTTTAGCACAAAGGTCCGAAGCACGTGGGACATTCCGGAGACACGACTTATGCGGCAGACGCGCACACCGGGCATGTCTCCGTTTTGTTGCGGGAGGTGCTCGACCTGCTGCAACCCCGGCCCGGCGGTCGCTATCTTGACGGCACGGTAGGCTTTGGCGGGCACAGTCTGGGCATGCTCGAACGCGCTGGCGGCAAGGCCGAACTGCTCTGTCTGGACAAGGACGCCCGCGCCCTGGACATGGCCCGCGAACGTCTGGCCCCGCACGCCGCGCAGGTGCGATTCGCGCATTGCGATTTCAGCGCCTTTGACGAAGCCCTGGACCGGATCGGATGGGAAGGCGAGGTTCTGGATGGAGTGCTGGTCGATCTGGGCGTGTCCTCCATGCATCTGGACGACGCGTCGCGCGGCTTCAGCTTCATGGCCGACGGTCCCCTGGACATGCGCATGGACGCCTCCTCGGGCGCTGCCCCGGCCGCCAGGCTGGTGAACAAGGCCGGGTTCGAAGAACTGAAGCGGATCATCACCGAATACGGCGAGGATCCCATGGCCGGGCGCATCGCCAGGGCCATAGTGGATGCGCGGGCCCAGGGGCCGGTGGAAAGCACGCTGCAACTGGCCGAGATCGTGTACAAGGCCTATCCGACCAAGATGCGCCACACGGCCCGCAACCATCCCGCCACCCGCACCTTCCAGGCCCTGCGCATGGCGGTGAACGACGAACTTGGCGTCTTGACGTCCTTTTTGGAGCGGATTACGGGCCGCGTCCGGCCCGGAGGCAGGATCGCGGTGATCTCTTTTCACTCCCTCGAGGACAGGATCGTGAAACACCATTTTCGCGATGAGGCGCGTACCTGCGTGTGTCCTCGCGAGGCGTTGCGTTGCGCCTGCAACCACAAGCCCGCCCTCAAGGTGGTGACCAAGCGGCCCGTGACTCCTACGGACGAGGAGATTCGCAACAACAGCCGATCCCGCAGCGCCAAGCTGCGGGTGGCGGAACGGCTTGACCAGGGCGCTGCGCGCCAGGGCGGGAGAAGCTGAGAAT